>NZ_CP084622.1:2664637-2970565 GCF_020422885.1 Mesobacillus sp. S13
CTTATTTCTTTTTCGAGCAATGAAACTTCCATAATATACCTCGCAATGCAATTTACTCCTCTAATACTATTCCCCCATCCAGGAGTGCAAAAACCCTCAACACATTGTATATAATTTAAGAATATATTGCAGATTTATGTATTATTCTTGTAGTTTTGTCTTTAAAAGCTTTTTTCAAAAGCGTTGTCATCCTCAATCGAGCTTGAAAAAAAGTGACCTTGCTCTTACTGGAAAAAGGCCTGGCTAAACGTTCCCCATTCATCCCTTATCCCAATATTGATAGGGCCACTTTCCTATATCCATTAATAAAATTCGGTTTCCCCCTGCCACAAATACTCCTTAAGCGGCAAAGATCTTTCTGTGTTGAATTTAATTCCTTCTGATTCCAGCAAAAATTTCTGGGTATTGAATGATTCTTCATCTCGAAGGCCGATTTCACCTTTTGAATTGATCACTCTATGCCATGGAAGGTTGTATTTATCTGACATGGAATGAAGTATTCGGACAACCTGCCTTGCGGACCTTGGGCTTCCTGCACTCTTTGCTATCTGGCCATATGTCATTACCTTTCCAACCGGGATTGCTTGAATAATTCGAATGACTTTAATGGTAAAGTCCGTCATATTTCCACTTCCTTTTCTACCAACAATATAACATAAAAATCCCTGGCCTTAGGCGAGGGATTTTCAAGTTTAAGTTGAATAGGATTTGAATTTTTTAATGATGACCCAGCACATGATCCCTATTAACCAGTAAATCGGAAAAGAATAAATATGTTTCCAGGTAATTTCTTTATAGATGTCGAGATACACCATGAATGGTTCTGCTATAAAAGCCAGGAAAAGGGATAATACACCTGTTGCAACAAAAAACTTTTTGAATGACATGCTGAATGCTTGATAAACGAACATAAAAGGAATGATGACAACTCCCACATCATATGGATATAACTGCGGATTTAAATATGGAGTGAGCCTGACTGGATATGTCCAAACCATTGCGTTGCTTCCGATAGAATCAAGGAAGATGGCTGTTACTCCATAGAACAAGCCGAACGCTGTATTTTCAATCAGCCTCGTTTTATCGACCCGCACCCACCAGATTATAGCCGGGACAATGGATAGAACCACCAAAAACCACCATTTATAAGTCAGGAAGTTATTCTCATGCCAGTACGTCCTTAATACCTTATGGTACTTGGCTTCCGCTTCTAATAGTTCCTGAAGTGATATGGAGCTTAGAATCAGCAGATGTTCATTCAATTGGTATCCAATTGCACCCAAAATTGAAAAAAGCACAAAATCACACCCTTTGTATATAGAGTGTGATTTTTGCTACTTAATATGTAAAATCAAGTAAGTTTTTGATGTTTTATTTCTTTATATTTCGTGATGAGCTGATCCGGCTTTGCATTAGTAAAGAAGGAATACACCCCTCTTGTCGTATGAAGATAAAGGAATCCTGTCATGCCTGACATTTTCTTGAATGTAATATCCAAAATATCACGCAAATAAAAAACGTCAGAAGCTGTGGTAATCCTGTCATTATACATTTGCATCAATTGTTCGTACTCTTCATAAACTTGTTCATTATCTTCAATTCTTCGATCCACTTTCAAGTATCTATGTGAACAAAGCATACACAGCTTCCTCCCTTCTGATCAAAATCCTACCTAATTTATTTTACTCATGTTGTTTAACAATAACCAATATATTTAACAATGGTAACAGGTCTTCTTAAAAAGGGGGAGTTCTTTGAAATGCATTGGTGAACTTTTGGACCCGGATAAGTATCATGTCAATGGGAGAATAGCGATTATCGAAAATAAGGAGGCCGTGTTAAAGGTATTTGGTTTTAAAAGTGGAAAATGGCTTGATCTATGGGATATCGACTCTCGAATCCTGACATTGTTTTATAAATCCTATGAAGAAGAATTTGATTGGTTCATTGTTGTTTATGATTACCAGGCTTTCTGTGATGACAGTGATATAAAAGAAGCGATCATATGGCACGAAATCGGCCATATTGAATACCCTGTTCCGGAACATCAGATGAGCATTGAAAGTGAAATCCAATGTGATCGGCTTGCAATCCAAAATGGACATATGGCTGGAGTCAGTAAAATACTCAATCTTACTATGAAAATGGCATCATCACTTAACCATGAAATTTTAACTCATATTACCCTGCAAAGGCAATTGGAACTGCCTGGATGAAACTATATTTCATTATTCTAGATTTACCCGTTTCCAATCACTACAATCGAAAGAAAAAGAAAGAAGTCCCAAAAACACTTTGGGACTTCCTTTTACATCAGCCCGTATTCCTTAATCCTGCAGCAACACCGCTGATTGTTAATAATACCTGAGTCAATAATTCATCGTCTGGATCTTCATCCTGACGAAGCTCCTTAATCAACTCAACCTGAATGAAGTTTAGCGGATCGACATATGGATTCCGTCTATGAACTGAATCTTTGATATTTGGCGTATGATCCAGTAGTTCTTCATCTTCTGTTATTTCCAGAAGGATATTCTTGGTTCTTTCGTATTCCTCTAAGATGTTGCCAAAAATACGATCAGCAATTTCTTTATCTTCTACAAGCGATTTGTATTCCTGTGCCGTAGTGATATCTGCTTTCATTAGTGCCATTTGCAGATTATCAACCGTACTCCTGAAAAACGGCCATTCTGCATACATTTCCTGTAAGACCTTCAGATTTTCAGGACTTTGTTGTGCAAAGCTCTGCAAACCAGAACCCGCCGCATACCATGCAGGGAAAAGCTGTCTGCTTTGGGTCCACGCAAATACCCATGGAATAGCACGAAGATTTTCAAACTTACTGCTGTTCTTACGGCTCATTGGACGAGAACCTATATTAAGCTCAGCAAGTTCCTTTAATGGTGTTGCTTGGTTGAAATAGGTGATGAAATCAGGATCTTCGAACACAAGCGATTGATATTTCCTCAAGGAAACAGCAGATATTTGTTCGATTGCATCAACCCATCTTTGGTCACGTAAATGGCCCTGCTCAGATTCCTTTAAGACATTAGCAGCTGCCTTCATCATCGTGGATGTAGCCTGTTCAAGGCTTCTATAAGCAATATCTTTCAATAGGTAGCGAGATGATAATACTTCACCCTGTTCGGTAATTTTCACTCCCTGCCCAAGTGTTTCGACAGGCTGGGATAGCAAACTTCTGTTCAATGGTCCGCCACCACGGCCCAAGGAACCTCCCCTGCCATGGAAAAACTTCAGTCCAATTTGGTACTTCTTCGCCATTTCATTGATTTCGAGCTGGGCTTTGTAAAGTTTCCAGTTAGCCGTCAACGTTCCGCCATCCTTGCTTCCATCTGAATACCCAAGCATTATTTCCTGCTGGTCCCCCATCTTTTTCAAATGATTGCGGTAAACAGGCATGTTGAATAATGTTTCCATGATTTTAGGCCCAGCTGTTAAATCATCGATCGTTTCAAGCAACGGAGCAACATTCAAATCCGTCTCAAATGTACCATCAGTGTGGAGCCTGTAAATACCGGCTTCTTTGGCTAGGACAAGAACTTCCAGCAAATCACTTGCCGATTGAGTCATACTCACTAAATAAACAGAGATCGATCGCTTTCCGAACTCATTGTGTGCCCGTTTGATCATCTGAAAAACTCGAAGCATTTCCTGTGTCTCTTTTGAGTAGTCCTCATGAAGAAGGAGCAATGGCCTTGGGTCCGCAAGAATTTTAATAAGTAATTCCTGTTTGTCATCTTCAGATAATGATGGGTAATCCTGAGTGATCCCGACCTTTTTTAGTATTTCAGATATTGCCGCTTCATGTTCCCCGCTATGGTTCCGAATATCCAGAGTGGCAAGATGGAATCCAAATAACTGTACTTGCCTGATCAACTTCTGCAAACTTTTAAGCTCATGGTGCACAGGGTGGTGCTGATAGATGCTTCGTTTAATGACAAGAAGGTCTTCAAGCATTTCCTCTGATGATTTATAGCCTATTTCTGATTTCCCGGCTTCCTTGAGCCTTTGAATGATGACCGCGAATTTACGGCGATACACTTCGCCTTCAATATTCCACTTTTGATCATCTGTTAAATATCTTTCCTCATCCTCAAGCACAGATGCCATTAACTCTTCACTAACAGCTGCTCTTGTGATTGAATGGCTGAAACGCTTCATCAAGTCAACTAATACAGCTTTATATTTTTTTAGTACGAGACGTCTTTGTCTTTGCAAAGTTTCCCATGTAATATCTGGAGTCACATTTGGATTGCCATCCCTGTCACCGCCGATCCATGAACCAAATCGAAGGAAATGAGGCACTTTCCATTCATGTTCAGAATAGTGACCTTTCAGGCTAGTTTCTACTTCCTGATGGATTTCAGGGAGCACGTCGAATAAAGTCTGGTCAAAATAATAAAGTCCATTCCTTACTTCATCTATGACGGTGGGTTTACGATCCCTCAATTCATCCGTTTGCCATAGGACGGAAACCTCATTGAATAAGCTTTCCTCGACCCTTTCACGCTCTTTCTTGGATAAAAGTGGGTTGTCCAGACTTTTAAGGATATCTGCTATCCTTTTCTGGATCTCCAGAATTGAACGCTTGGTGGCTTCTGTTGGATGGGCTGTTATGATCAATTCCAAAGAAATGGTATTTAATACATTTTGGATGATATCAGAGGATATATGATTGTCTTTCAATGAAAGGATGGCTGCTTCAATAGAGCCAGGCTGTGCGCTGATCTCGGACTCCAGCAAGTAATCACGGCGCCTGCGGATCCGATGGTTTTGTTCTGCAGCATTGATTAAATGAAAATATACAGAAAAAGCTCTGATTACATTCTTCCTCATGGGTACTGACAAACTAGCGATTTCCTCTTTCAAAGCAGGGTATGTATCGCGGTCATGTCCATTTCTAAGCGTTTTGCACATAGCGCGGATCTTTTCTACTTTTTCAAACAGTTCCACTCCGCCATGATAGACTAGAATATCTCCAAGGATGTTTCCAAGCATTTTCACATCCCGGCGTAATGGCAAACTGCTGTCATTCACTTCGATTCCTGATGTCATTTTGTCACCTTCCTAAAACTTGTGAGAATATTTTAAATATTAATATACCATAAAAGGACATAGAATGTGAAATAATAAGCATATTGATAAGGTACTCTCCTGTGATTCCATAGGTAATAACTCATTAAAAGTGTAAGTAAATCTTATTTAAATTTCCACCTAAACGCCTCTGTAGACAATCCAATTCATTATAGAGAAAAGGCTTCCCAAAAAGGAAAGCCTTTATCAACTCATATCCGTTTTTGTTAACTTGCTTTATCTTTATCTTTTTTCTTTGGTTTTCCAGTTACAATTACTTTCATTGTTTTCGCTGTTTTAGTTTTACCGGCGAAGTTCTCAGCTTCTGCAAGCAATGTATGTGATCCATTCGCAAGATCCAACTCCACTGAGAAAGTGCCGTCACGCCCGGTTTTAGCCGAGTCAATCAGGAATACATCATTCCCATGCTGTTCATAAATATTCACTGTCGTCCCCTGGGCTGCTGTGCCTTTTACTAATGCCAGTTCATCCTTCACCTTCAATTCATCCAAATCCCAAGCTGGAGCTTCAGGGATTTCCTGAACCGAATCCTTGGACCACCTGATGGCATTCACGAATAACTGTCGTCCATCCTGAGTCCACCCATAGTCAGGTCCGATGATATTCGTAACTGAAAAAGAAGACATCAGCAAGTGCATATGATCCTTGCTCCTGAATTCAAAGCCAATTGATTCACCTTTATCCTCCCCGTCCACTGAAAGGCTCGAAATCGCAATTCCAGTGTAGTCTTTAAAGGTTGAATATGGACTTTTCGCACTGTGGATTTTAACGCGGCCATTTTCATCCTGGGCGACTTCATTAAATATTGGATGCCCATCGACAGCTTGAACAAAGATTGCACCTTCATTATATCCCTGCTGATCCATTTCCGGACTTCCCGCTGCCTCTTTCAGTCTTTGAATGGAGCCCTCTCCAACGCCCCAAGTTCCCGTGAATACAAGGCTAGTCTTTTGTTCATCACTTTCTTTGATAAGCTGTTCAAATTGCTCTTTTGTTCCTCTATTTGTATTAACCAGGATGACATCATACTTTCCGACATTCCCTAGGATGTCCCAGCCTTTTTCTTCCGCAAATAGCTCCTGCTCGTTTAATAGAGCAGTAAGGGCACCGCTGACATCACCTAACACTGCAGCCTCGAAAGCATTCAGTTCAAGGTTGAATACTTTATCCTCGGATCCGATCTCAACCTCAAAAGATTCCTGGACATATCCATCTGCCATTACATTCAACGTGTACTCGCCAGGGAGCAAATTCTGGAAAACATAAGAACCTTTTTCCTGACTGGAACCTTCCATTTTAAAATCAGGTTCATCCTTGGGAACGAGCGTCAATGAAGCACCCGCCACAAGTTCTTTGCCTTTCTTTCCAGAAATAACACCCTTCAAATCAGATCCTTCAATCGCGTCCAGTGTAAAGTTCAAATCGACACTGCTTCCTAACTCCGCAACTTTAGCAGGTTTGGTTTGTTGAGCAAAGCCTCTTGCCTGGACTTTGATTTCATAATCACCGACACCAATTCCAAATTTGTATTGACCTGCTGAGTTAGTGGTTGTTTTGTTATTTGTTCCCTCGATAGAAACAAAGGCATTTGCAATTGGCTGTCCTTGACTATCCTTAACCACGCCTTTGATTTCACCCTGGCTTGCGGTCAATGCGTAATTGATTGCATTCAAATATATTTTTTTCGCATTTTCAGTCCATCTGTCATTCGGATGCCCATAGCTGCTGATTTGCAGAGCAGATAAAAGAATATGGACACTATTGGATGAACTGAACTTATAGGCAATGGAACTGCCTAGTTCTCCCTTAACCGGGTTAGTCAAACTCCCGAGAATCGTACCGCTATAGTCATCAAACACCGAATATTGTACGCTGCCTTTAGGGTTGAGGAGCAATGGAATTTCTTCACCTTTATTGAATCCCTTAAGGATTGGGTGGTTTTCATCTACCCGAAGATTTAGTTCCTTATCTACAAAACTATATTCAAACTCCTCAGGATCTCCATATACATCACTCAAATCTCCAATAGGCCCACCGAACAATGAAGTGAAAATAATGCTGACTTCATTTTCATTCGCTCGTTCCACCAATGCCTTAAATCTGTCGTCTTCCATGTACAAATCATTGACGATGATCAATTTATAGTTTGATATATTCTCGATCAAGGTTTCAGATTCCTTATATGGATGCAGATCAACGTCATAACCATTGTTTTCAAGGAATGGCATGATCCTGTCCTGTTGATAAGGATTTGCAAGGAATGCAATTTTTTCAGAAGCGACAAGCGAGACATTCAAGTCTGTATGCTGGCCTGTGGTAATTACTACAGACTGGTAAACCGGCTTATATCCTGCCGCAATCACCCTGACTTCATATTGGCCGGCAGGAAGTGTCGCTTGGTAACTTCCATCTTTACCTGTTGTGACAGATACTGGTGTTCCGATTACTTCCAGTCTTGCCCCCTCTATTGTATCTTTTGTAGAAGCATCGATAATTTTTCCTGATAGGATACCAGAATCGACCGGCTCTAGGACGAAGTTTTCATTTAATGCTTCGCCATTTTCAATTGAAATAGTGAACTCCTTTGGAGCATGTCCAAAAGCATCAACAATCAAGGTGTATGTCCCTTCCTCTAATGCTGCAAAGAATTCCCCTTTTTCATCTACCTGATAGGTTTTGCCTGTTTCCTTTACAGTAACCATCCCCTGCACTGCCCCGTTGACATTCTGGACTAGGCCATGGAGTTCACCGACAAGAGCCTCTTTCTTATCTAGTGCCCAGTTCAGCGCGTTATTCAACAGCCGTTCTCTCGCGGGGTCAAAGGAGTCATTAGGCTTGAATACATGGCTGATTGTCATATTGGCTAAAAGAATCTCAACTGAATCAGTCGTCCTTCCTTTATAGGCGATCATGCTGCCCTTTTCATCGGTTTCTGAATGGGAAAAATCAACAATGGTTTTACCTGAATAGCCGTCAAAACCATAGTAATATCCTGACTTTCCAGGTATTTCGATGATGTCTCCTGCCTTAAAACCTGCAGTAAGTGGATGGTCACCCACGACAGTTCCCTGCGCTCCAGGCTTGTTGTTATGTTCGAATATAGTTTTTGGTTCACCATTATATTCCTGTAAATATCTAATCGAACCGCGTCCTCCAGCCTGGCCTGTCCAAATGACTGATTTCCTGTTTTCATCCAAAGCTTTCTGGAATGCTAAAAACTCTTCTTTTGTCGGTTCAAGATTTCTGGCATAATCGGAATTCGCAAAAATAACATCCACTTCAGCCAACCTGTCTGTATCTTTATAGTTCAGGTAAATGACCTTATAACCTCGTTCTTCCAAATATTGTTTATAGGTAGTTCCTGAAGCAGTCAGATCGACGATGATTCCAACTGTTGGTGATGGCTTCAATTTTACATTCAAGGTTGCTTTTTGGCCGTCTGTAATTTTCACTTCAATGTCCTGGCGCACATAGCCTTCTTTTTCTACGCGTGCTGTATAGTTACCTGGTTCCACTTTTGTTAGGTTGTAGAGACCCTGGATATTTGTTACTGCCTCTTTTGGTGCACCTAACAGTGTAACCTTCGCACCCTCAATTGCACTTCCATCCTTGGAATCTTCCACACTGCCAGTAATGGAGGCAACACTTTCAGCTACAGACAATGGAATCTCCTTTGGCTCACCGTCCATTTCTGCCGTTATTTTCAAAGTTTTTTCGGCATAGCCATAGGCACTGATTTCAATCTCGTATTCTCCTTCTAGCGTCGCGATAGTAAAACTTCCATCTTCACCGCTTGACTGAGTTTGATATGGCTGTCCCTTCACCTTGATATCTGCTATTAAGGGATTGCCTTCTTCATCGACAATCGTTCCGCTTATCACCGGATATTTAACATTTGCCGCCCATAATACCGAGTTGATGAGAAGCTGTTTTCCTGCCTCTGTATAATCCTTGGCACTATGGTAATAAGCAAAACCGTGACCACTCAACAATAATTCAGCACTTCCAGCAGATCTTGGTTTATATGCAACCCCGAGTCCATGCGCGGCATCAGAACCTTCATGCTTGATTTCCGCAAGAGAAAAGCCGCTATATTCCTTGAAGTAACCAACATAGCTGGAGGATGGAGTGAGGATTTCGATGGACTCCCCGGCCTTTGCTCCATCAAATATTGGATGTTCCTCTATTACCTTGTACTGGGCAGATTCAGTTGTCTTCCTTATTGTTTTAAGCTCTTTCGGATCCTTTCTGAAATTCACCAACTGCTTGATGCCGCCACCCCAGACTGCATCACCATAGATTAGGCTGGTTTGTGCTTTATCCGCTGCTTCCATCATTTCATCAGTTATGGCTGAAGAGCTTGGGTCATTGAAAAATATGACATCAAACTCTGGCATTCTCTGGACTAATTCTGCCGGCGCAACATCTAAAACACTTACTCCGATCTCATTAAAGAGAGCCTTGAAGTTTTTTTCAGAAGAATAGTAGTCACCTACTACCCCGATGGAAGGCATATTGTGCATCTGAATATCGAAATCACCTGAATGGCGCGCAACATCGACACTCTGAGTTTGTGCGATGTATCCCTCCTTACTGAAAATAAGGAGATATACTTCTTCCTCCAATCCGGAAACCTCATATCTTCCATTGGGAGAAGTTTTAACTTCTGCGATTGTTTCGCCTGCTGAGTTTTCAACTGCAAGATCGACTCCCTCGAGCTCCATGCCTGATATGGAGTCCGTTACAGTTCCAGTTAGGATCCCTTTTTCTGACTCACCTAAAGTAATTTGGACTTTTGCCGCCGTACCCTTTGCTACAGTAACAGTTTCTGCTTTGGAACCCAGTCCTTTCGATCTTACTTCTAGTTTGAATGTTCCTTCATCATGGAAAAGCGTGAAGTTTCCGTCAGCGTCAGTCTTCACTTTAACTCCTGTTTCAATCATTTCGATGTTTGCCTCTACAGGTTCCCCGGCTGCATCGGTTACTGAACCTGTTATTTTTCCGTATTGAGCTTTGTACAGATAATCAATACTGTTAAAAAGAATCTGCTGCTGGCCGCGAAGCCAGGCCTTGGAACTTTCCCAAGGTACTGTCGCATGGCTAGACAATAATAAATGGGCACTGTCCTCGGATACTGCATAATAGGCAATTCCCGACCCTACAAACCCTTGATCCGTGTTGCCGATTTTACCAATTGTCCTACCGGTATACTGATTGAACCAGGCAAAATCTGCATTATTCTCTAAAACATTGATTCTGTCTCCAGGTTTATAACCCTTGAAGATAGGATGTTCTGCTTCAACCTGGATTCTCACTTCACCACCATCATAGTCATGTCCAAGGTCTTTCGGATCCTGGAAAAAGTCCTTCAAATGATGGATGGACCCATAGTTCGCCCCCCACTGATCTGTGAAAATAATGCTGACATGATGAGCTTTTGCTTTTTCTACCAACTCTCTAAACTGGTGCTCAGTCGGCTTGATTCCTTCAGAACCATACCCGCCATTCAGGTAAAGCACTTTATAGCGGCTTATGTCCTCGACAACATCCCAGCTCCGTTCTTCTGCGATATATCCATTAACATTCAATAGGGTGGTGATCTCACTCTTATAATCATTTAGGACCGCAACATCTATTGGCTGCAATTCAAAGCTTAGGTCTGTATGATTGCCAGCCTTAACAGCGATTTCCAAGCTGCCGGTCTTGTAACCATCTAACTCTATAACTGCCTTGTAGGTTCCTTCATAAACGTCTTTGGAAAATTCCCCATTACTGTCCGTCTTCCCCTCGATCGGTGACTGATTGAGGATGACAGCCGCTCCCTCTACCCGCTTACCAGTGCGCTGGTCTTTTACAAGGAGGGATAAAGAGCCCTTATCGGCTTCTTCAAGTTGATAATTCTTTATGAATTGATAGCCTGAAGAAAGCTTTACATTTTCAATTATTTGCTTTTTACCATAAGCAGAAATCCTGATCGTATAGTCACCAGGTGCATGCTTGAGCAAAAAGACTCCATTTTTATCTGCGCTGACAGTTTCTCCTGTTTCTACAACCGTCACAGTACCTTCGATAACATTGCCTTCATGATCTTTCATTGCTCCTTTAACAGAGCCAGGTGAGCTATAGCTCTTGACGCCAGTCTGGAAAGGTACGATTACCTGTCCTGAAAGGATAGGAATACCCGATGTACTGTAAACTGGGAGGCTGAAATCTTTCAATCTTTCACCGGTGTACACATCAATGACAGACAGGTTTCCGCTTGTACCTGCAAAAAATAATAATCCATTTGCAGAAACAGAACCACTGTTCAAAGTAGTGCCCACAGAGCGGTTGTTCCAAAGCACTTGCCCTGTCTTTGCGTCGAATGCGCGCAATACCGGCTGAACTGCTGAACCTATGACGACAAGATTTTCATAAACGATTGGTGAGCCAGCCTGCGTATCACCGATACCGCCTGCCTTCCATTTCTCTTCACCTGTCTTGCTATCCAGAGCATAAAGTGTGCCGGCTTCAGTGTTAAAATTAGTACCTGCAAGATATAGTGTGCCGTCATCTAATACCGGCTTTGATGCAATACCCTCATTTACGAGTGTTTTGTTCCACACTTCTGTTCCGTCTTCAATCCTGAGCGCTCTTAGCTTTTGATTATCATAGCTTCCGATAAATAACAGCCCATCTCCAGCACTAGGACCGAAATAGGTAGGTGCGCCAAGATTGACACTCCATTTCTTTTCTCCATTTTCTGCATTTAACGCGGTTACCTTTGCATCTTCTGAAAGATCAGATGACACAAATAGTGTTCCATCAACAAGTAATGGAGATTCATAGACTGCCATTGCCCCAACGACTGTGGTCCAAATAATGCTTCCTGATTTCAGATCCAATGCGTAGATCTTTCCGTCTTCTCCACCTGACAGATAGACAGTCTCTCCATCTATAGTCGGTGAAGACCTGTTCGTGCTTCCAATTCTTACTGACCATTGCTCCTTGCCTGTAAATGCATCAAGTGCTACAACATAACCGCTGTCCGTGACAAGGACAACTTTGTTATTAGCTGCAGCCGGTGTAGAAAAAAGAATCTTTCCTTTCCCTGAAGTATTGTACTCCCAGCTTTCCTCCAAGGCAGCTAGGTCAATTGCGTTAGAAGACACAGCATTTCGCTGATTGTTGCCGTTCGCCATAGACCAATCTTTATTTAAATTTGTTGAGTTACTATTCACCTTCAAATCGATGGAGGTATCAGCGTCAACATTCAATTCTTTTGCCAGTCCATCTATCCCTTCACCAGATACCTGAAGGACATAGTGGCCGGCAGGCAAATTCTTCACTTCAAATGTTCCGTTTGCATCTGTGCGATATATCGGCATTGGCGTGCCTTTAACCCTTATGAACGCATATGGAACAGGTTTCCCTGTATTGTCAGTTACTTTTCCGGATACTGTAAATGCCTCGGCATCCTCCAATACCCATTTTACAGATAACGTTTCGCCTTTTTTCAGTTCGATCACTGTTTCGTAATCCTGATAGCCAAATGATGTAACCTTAATTTTGTGGTTTCCTTCCCTGATTTTGTAATTGAATTCCCCGTCCTTCCCAATGGTAAAGGAAAGAGCCTCTTCCTTTATTTCAAATTTCCCTTCAATCGGCTCACCATCCTTATTTGTCAGCTTGCCAGTAAGTTCACCTGCAAAAGCGGTTTCGGTGATAGCCTGGTAAATATTCATGATGCCCGTACCATAGGAATCGTTGGGCAGCGTACCCATATGCGGTTCCACTCTTGAAGTCTTCTTCAGTGTTTCTTTTATCTGGTCAATTGTCAGGTTTGGATTAGCCTGTAACAATAACGCTATTGCGCCTGTGACATGTGGAGTTGCCATGGATGTACCGCTGATTGTGTTGTACTTCCCTTCATTCCTTTTAGCCGGCCAGGCTGAATAAATTTTGTGGCCTGGTGCAGAAATATCAGGTTTTATGATCCGTTGCTCATCACCGTTTTCATCCTTCCAAAAGACCGGGCCACGGCTGGAAAAATAGGCAGTCTGGTCAAACTCATCCGTCGCGCCAACCGCAAAAGTCTCCGGAAAGCTTCCAGGTGAGCCGATTGTCTGTGACCCAGGACCATCATTTCCTGCTGCGAAAGATGGAAAGATTCCTGCTGACACCCAAGCTTTTACATCTTCATAGAATTCAAGGTTATAAGTATTGGAATTCCCCCATGAGTTATTGACTATATGAGGAGCCTTTGATGGGTCACCTCCTGGAGCCATAAACCATTGAAAAGCTTGATGAATGGCAGATAGAGTCGTAGAGCCACCATCATTGAAAATTTTTGCCGCAATCCATTCTGCTTCAGGCGCTACCCCGATCGGTTCACCAGTGCCGCCGCCAACAGCTGTACCAGCTACGTGGGTACCATGGCCATAGCCGTCATTCGGTGTGTCATAGCCCTGGCCTGATAAATCAATCCAAGAATATTGATGATTACCATCCCGGCCGCGGTAGTTTTGTTTAAGAGCTTCATGATTTCCGTCTACACCAGAATCCATGATCCCGACAACGATACCTTCTCCTTTTAATCCGTATTGACCCCACACCTTTGGAGCATAAATTTTCTCTAGTCCCCATTGAGGCAGACGAGGGGGATTTTCTTCTACTGTCACTTCAGGAAGGCTGAGTGTGTGATCGAGTGAGATTTCCGCTATATCATCACGTTTCTCAAGTTCTTCAAAAGCTTCTTTTGTGATAGAAGCAGTCATTCCATTGATAATCCAGAGTGAATTCTTCTTTTTGGCTTTCCCCTTTGTTTCTAAGGCATCCAGTGCCTGTTTGATTCCTTTTTGAGAATTGGCCGCTTTTTCTTTGAGGTGGTCATGGATGGTCTTAATCTTTGCAGCGCGGTTTTTCTTTGCTTTCACTTGAGGATAAATCATGTTGAAGTCTGGCCTATCTTTCATCCTGATGATGACATCAATTTCCTGGTCCTTTTTAAATGCTTCAAGAAGAGCTGCCTCATTTTCCTTTTCAACTGCTGCTGGATCATCGCCTTTCAAAGGCGGTGGATGTATTCCCAATCCGTCCAACAGATTTGCCAGTTCGTTTGTATCTGCAGATGGAGCTTCTTGTTCTCCTGCTTTTTCAGAAGCTTGCTCTCGTTGTTTCTCCAGCACTAGTTCTTCCTCAGAAAAACTTTTGGATTTCTGTTCGGCAGCTATGGACAGCTGGCTAGTAAATGTTGAAAATACCATGAGGAACGCTAAAATTACTGCTGAGAGTTTTCTTACGGTAACCTTCTTTTTGCTTCGCAAATTCTTGCACCCCCTGATCATTTGATTACCGAAGAAATACTGCATAATTTTGTAAAAACCTTTTTATTTATTGAATATTTATACTATTCAGATAAAAATGAATACAAAGTATTACTAAATTTGTAATAAACAGGAAATAAGTAACAGGTGAAAAATATGAAAAAAAGACCATGAGGATGGTCTCTGTATTAGCCTTATTCAAATATAGGAATGACTTTGCCGTTACACGCTTTTTCATAAAATTCGATTGGTCCGGCTTGATCGATGATAATTTCTTTATAACCCTTTCTCAACATATCTTCCAGGCAGACATGCAGCAATGACTCTCCAATCCTTTTAGCTCTTTTGTTTTTCGCGACGCCCATAGGTCCAAAATAACCCGGTTGTTGTATGTCAAAAGCTGCAAAGCCAATTATATCCCCTGATCGATCTTCAGCGATAAAAATGGACGGAAGATTACGCACAAGTGCCTGTTTGATTGTCTCAATCCAACGAGTGCCAAACTCATCTTTTATGAACAGGATCAGCCTCTCAGCATCTTCATGGCGAACCATTCTAATATTCTTGTAAAGCTGCTTCTGTACACTGTATCCTGATAAATCCAATTGCATATCCCGCGATACTGTTCCCAGACTCAGAAAGGTGTTTTGCTGTTCCGGAGTCAACATTCTATCAGTTTGTCCAGTTATAATTAAAGCCTTCAGGACATGTCCTTCATTTAGGAAAACCTGATTGTAGTTCCTCATATAGTTTATTGCTTGATCAATCACTAGTTTCGTTGATTGACAAACTGGAGTTTTAATTGGTTCACAGAAACCGAAAGGAAGACTTTCAAGAATCGGATGACATGAATCCTTCAAAGAATCAATATCGATGCCACTTTTTTGTATTGCCTCCTTTATAGGGTAAGACCCATCATCCAAGCATCCAATCAAAAGATGCTCAGGTGTCAAGCATGGACTTTTGTCATATTTACATGCATGTTCTGCTATGCCAAAAACTTTTGACATTTGCTTTGTAAGTTTTACTTCATTTAACTCCAATCAAACCCACCTTAACAATTTTATAGAGTTTGTGAGATTTATGAGGCTAGATAGGGTCAATCTACGCACTGATTTTCATTTGCTCTTCTTTTCTCTTCATTGTTGTAAGGCTGTGAAGTGCCATACCTAGCATGACGAAGATAATGCCGACCCAGGATAATGTTGATGGAAGTGGGGTTGCCAGGATTAAAAATTCGCCTCCCAATGCAAAAAGAACTTCCATGGCCTGGGTTGCTTCTACTGCAGCGAGTTTCTGCATATTGCCTCTCACTAAATCTGTCGCCTTGAAGAATAAAACAGTCGCAATCACCCCTGAGGTAATGGCTACTAAAAGGGACTGGAAGCTTTGGTTCGTGGTTGGAGGACCCACCGTCAACAGACCATATAAAGATAAGAGAAGCCAAAAAGGCAGACTGGCAAGAGTCATTCCCAGGACGCGTTGATATGCGTCAAGATTTCCATTTGTAACTTCCATCATTTTTCTGTTTCCCAGAGGATAAGCGAAAGATGCGATCAAGACTGGGATGACCCCAAGTACAACCATCTTAAAGGGTAAATGTCTAGCATGTTCTAATTGTATTAGCAAGATTCCTGCTAAAATGATCACTGACATTCCGAGTCCCTTGAAGGGTATTTTAGCCCTCACTGTTACTAAACCTTCTTTTGTCATCGTCCTTTCATAAAACAAGGGACTGAGCAAAGCACCGGAAATAATTGTGATTTGCCAAGTCGCTGCAATCAGCCACCCTGGTGAAAAGGCTGCAGCATATGTAAGTGGTGCATAAAACAAGACAAAGCCAACAAAGCTCCAAAGAAACCAAGGGAAAGGATTTTGTTTGATGCTATGAATTACCGGCTTTGTATTTCCCCTTGCAGCCACAATGGCCAATAAGAAGGGAACCATGAATAGGTATCTAAGGGAGGCGCTCCATATCCAGCTTCCACCAGATAACTCCATCGATTGATTCAAAATAAAGGTGAACGCAAAAAAGAAGGCTGCTAAAATGCCTATTAAAATCGGTCCCATCCACTTACTCCCCCTTAAAAACAAGAAAACCTGCATACTTGATGTTTTACAATCAGAAAGTTCAATAGTACAAGTTAATAAGCATTAATATACCATAACAACGGTTTAGAAATCACCAAGTTTTTCCACAAAATCAAGAGATGGAGATTAATGTTTATGACTCAAAATTGTTTAAATTTTAGTAATAAAAAACACCTGGAATGCCAGGTGTCATGATCTTATTGTTCATACTGTATTTCGTTTGGTTTTTCATAAGTTACATATGTGCCTGCGATGAAATCATGGATTGCTCTTTTATCCTGTCGAAGCCCTACCATGAAAGCACTGACAATAGCAGCAAGACCTAAAGTAAGAACATAAACTAGTCCGCCGACGAGAGTTCTCAAAAGCATCGTGCCGAAACCTATTTTCTCCCCGTTTACTTTCGCGATTCTTACACCAACGATTTTCTTGCCGACTGTATATCCGGACCACACTACTGGAACAAGCACAGAGTAGAGCAGGTTCACTGAGGAAGTAAAAGCATTGTCTTCAGTGTTACCTGTTATTAAATAACTGATAATTGCAAGTGGAACTCCGATGATTAATCCGTCTAAAATTGCTGCACCCAGTCTTACCCAAAAACCAGCTGGTCTGTTCATTGAATTTTCCTCCTAGTTGTCTCTAATTTATTTTAATAAATCTGCGATTTCCTGCTCACCTGATTGCAAGGCATGCATTCTCGCAGTCATACCCGAATAATCTCTTAGCTGTGTGTCTGCCCCCAAGTCTATCATCAGTTTGACCGTGTCGATTTCGCCACTGAATACTGAATAAATCAATGCTGTATACCCAGAGCTCATTTCTTGGTAGTTAGGATCACCGCCAGCTTCATGCAGCATTTTGACCATTGAAGCATTCCCTGTTTGGGCAGCAGTCATAAATGGTGTCATGCCATAATCCGATTCGAAATTAGGATCCGCCTTAAGATTCAACAGCAATTGAACCATGTCGGTATTCATATCCATAACAGCCCAGTCCAATGCTGTGTATCCATTATAGTCTAATTGTTCAATATCTTCCCCATTCTCTATTAAACTATCAACCTTCTTCGCATTCCCACTGATGACTGCTTCGATTAATGGAGAAACTTCTATATCTTCTTCATAATACTCTTCATCTGCAAAGATAGATGAATTCACCTCATCATAGACCATGTATCCGCCAACCAAAACCAAACCTGTAAGTATTATGGAAGCAGCTACAAGTGCTACAAGCCCTATTGATTTTTTGGAAGGTACTATGGTTGAACCTTCTCCAAAAAAGATGCTGATTTCATTTATTCTTTTTGGAAGCGGCGGATGTGTTGATAAGATTTCTGCCAGCCAGACCACAAACCCTTTTTCTTTATTGATCTGGGCAAGAAATTCTGTATTATTCACCCTTCTATATAAGGTTTTCCCAATCGCCAGCATGGTAAGTCCGTTTTTCGCCGCTGCAGGATTACCTGTATAGAAGGCCGCATAGCGATCACATGTATATTCACAAGCGCGCAGGTACATTTCTGCAATACCCGGAATCCACATAGAAGGAAGGATGAACATCATTTTGCCGAAATGATTTCGTTTGATATGAGCCAATTCATGTGCCAGGACAAACTGGAGTTCCTCTTCAGCATTTTGTTCGATAAGGTCGAAAATTTCGGAGTAGACAACAACCATATCCCTTCCGAAAAAGCGTGTCGCAAAAGCATTCATTACTCCGCCTGATTGCATCACGTAAATATCAGGTATGGATTTAATTTCCATTTTTACACATAAATCTTTGACCGTCGAATGGATTAACGGAAATTGATTGTCTCCTATTTTCACCGCATTCAGCCGTATCTGGCCAATCATCAAAGCATGAAGCACCAATGAAATCATCAAGAATCCTGCAATGATAAATATTCCCACGATGGATATTGCAAACAAAATGTAAGAAGCAATACTAATACTTAATACAATCCAGAAATATTTATTCTCATTTTTATGTACCAGGTTTTTCTCAGTGAAATTTTTTTCTGTCATTCTCAATTTCTCCTTAATCACAATTAAATAGATTATAGGAGATTTTTATAAATTGGCATAGATGTTTTTAATTGGAATGGCTGGATTAAATTAGACTGTTGATTTTCGTTCCAGGCGCTTCGCTTTCCGCTAGGCTGGCGGTGAGCCTCCTCGGAGCAAGCTCCTGCGGGGTCTCACCTGTCCAGCTGAGCCCGCAGGACATTGATTATCTTCCAAGAATCAGCCCACGCACGAGGGAAATGCATTAGCATTTTCGGAGGAGTCTGCGCGCCTTCCACTTCAATCAACAGGACTTAATCACAACAATAAGCTTTAACAAAGGAATTTTGATTAGTACCATTTTTCTATTGAATTTTATCAATCCCTACTACAAAAGCTTTTTCACAGCTTTTTCTGTGTCAGTCTTTCTGTTTTGATATTGATCAATCAATTCGTTGAGTCGATGAAGCTGAAAAGCGTAGTCATAAATGGCTGACCCGATGATGATGAGTCGCAATCGGTCATTCCGTTCAATTGAGGTGTCCTCTAGGATTGATTCAAGGAATAGCCCGCTATTTTCAAGAAATCCTTCCGAATCTAGTTCTCTGATTTTTCCTGAATATTTAAGCAGGATCATTTCATGATATTGAATAAGTTCTTCGAATTGATCATCAAATTCATTCGTCTCTTGCTGTTCAGGACGGCTTTGAAAAAAATGATCTTCTACGATATCCAGCAGTCTTAAGCCCTGATGAAGACAGGCAAGCATCTGCTTAAACAATACCAGTTCCCTGATATCAAAATGTTTTATCTTTGATATCTTCATTCTTTCCTCATCTAGTATTTTATAGAGTTCTTCAAGCTTAGTAATATCTTTTCTAAGTTGACTCCATTGGCCCTGAAATGTCTTTTCAGTCAGCTCATTCGATATGGCTGTTCTGATTAGCAAAGACATGTTTCTAAAAGTGCTGTCCATTTTTTCGGTGAAATTTTTATTGAAATTTGGCGGCGAGATGATTAGATTAACAAGGAATGCTGAACCCATCCCTACAAGTACGATGAGGAATTTGTTTGCAGCTGCTACTACTCCATTAAATTCTTGGGAGCTCATCATAATCAAAACGGTAATAAGCGTTAAGGATAAAGAACTTTCCATTTTTAGCTTCAAGCTGATGATGATGACTATTACTGTTACAAGCCCGATTACAATCGGGTTATTCCCGAATAAAAAAATCGATGCAATCGCGATGATCGCGCCGAGTGTATTTGCCTGAAACTGCTCTAATACTTGTTTCCACGAACGATAGATCGAAGGCTGGATCGTAAATGTAGCGGCAATAGCTGCAAAAACCGCTGGCTCCAACCCTATCCAGTTTGTTATGTATAATGCCAGTGCTACGGCCAATCCAGTTTTTATTACCCTGGGACCTAAAGTAATCATTAAAACCCCTCACTCTCTATGGAGAACGATTTTATTCTAACATATCCTATTTGTAAGTGATAAAAGCTAACTAGAGATTCCTGCTGATAGAAGGTATTTTTAAGCACGAATAGATTATCTTTCCCTATAGCGGGAAATAATATGCAAGCAGCTTTTAATAAAAGGTGGGAACAACATGGTAAATATCGACCGAAAACATGATCCAACAAAAAATGCTGAACTGATCTCCCGTTTATCAGAAGAGAAGCTTAATATATTTGAATTAGTTCAGGAGACAAATGAATTGTTTAGGGAAGCAAGTGCAGATTACAAACCTATTAATGTAAAAAATAATACAAGCTTTTCTTCAGTTCTCAGAAATCTCAGTGCAAGTTTCCGAAGAATCATCCAGACAAAATCAGCATTTGACCACGGTAAACCATTCGGTACTGTTGTTGATAAGAACGGCAATGTTTTCCCTCAATGGCTTGAGGGACTGAATGAAGAGTACAAAACTTTACTAAAAGAAATTAATCGAGAGGTTCATATAGAGGATTTTGGCGCACTTGGAGATGGAAAAACTGATTGCACAGATGCCTTCAAAATGGCCCTTGGCAAAGGTCGTGTGAAAGTTCATATTCCGGAGGGAGTATATGTTGTAAAAGAAATCAAACTGCCATCCTTCACCTATTTGCTTGGTGCAGGAAAAGGAAAAACAATCATCAAGCTTCATGATTCCGCCCCTAAAAGCAGGAGACTCCTGACAAACAAAAACCATCGTACTGGAAACAGGAATGTCCATGTAAAAGGAATGACCCTGGATTGGAATGTCGAACGTTTGGGAAGTGCCGAAAAGACCAGTACCTGGGGAAATCATTCCAGCTGCCTGCTTTTTGCCAATGTAAAGTATGGTTGGATAAAGGATGTTGAAGCAGTTAACCCAGGCTTGCATTGCTTTGACATCTCTTCTCCTTTGTACAATTATTATGGTGATGGTTATCGGGCCCGAGGCGGCAGTGAGTTTATCTGGCTGGACAATCTGAACGGACATGGTTTCGGAGATGACGGCATTACCACTCACCATAGTGATAATATTTTCATTTCGAATTGCCATATGTGTGATCCAAGCGGTAAAACACATAAAGAGGGATTTTCAAATTCAAATGGCATTGAAATAGACGATGGATCCCGAAATGTTTGGCTACTGAACAACTCATCAGCAAGATGCTTTGGAGGAGTAGAAATCAAGGCTCATCATAACTCTTCAGCAGCCAGCAATGTTGTCATCATTGGCCATCTATCTGTCAATGACAATCGATCCTTCAATTTCAGGCATATAGGGCACCACAAGGAAAATGATCCCGAATCCAAAACAGCCGTCAATATTCAGGCAGCCAATATTATCTCCTTTAAGCCGGTTCATACCAAGTTGTACGCAAATTCGTCTCCCAGAGCAATGGTCGTGTCTGCTTATAAAAATGTAGCAGTAAACCATTTTACTGTGATTGGTGACCCTTCATATGACTATGGCGGTGAACCAGCAATCGCGCTTCAATATCGCTCTAGAAATATCATACTCAAAAATGTGAAAATAAGCGGGTTTACAAGTGCAGAATCAGATATTAAAGTATTTGGGGGCAGCAATCATGCTGACCATATTAAAATCAGGAACATGATTTCAAGACACTCCGCACCTAAAGCTATCCATATAGGGAAAGGAGTCAAAAGGGCTGAAATTGAGAAGGTTTATGCAGAGGCTGTAAACGGACAGGCGGTAGTTGAACTTGCAGAAAATAAAGCCTTGTTGAATGAAATAGACTCAAATGGGTTCAAGCAGTTGCTGTTAAAGCACTCTAGCGAAGAACAGACAACTGTTTAATATAAAGTTCTGTTATTACTGATTGTTGATTTTACATTGTTTGAAAAATAAACGAAAAAATTCCGCTTAAATAAATAACGACCCTTATTTTCTTAAAAATAAGGGTCGTTTTTCCGGTTAAATCGTTTTATTTTTTCTTTTTTAAAGCAGTTAACCGGAATATCTCCGCCTATTTATGCTTCAGAAGCTTGCTTTGTATACAATAGCCGAAAATCCTCCGCTTATGAATTCTCATACGCACTCGAAAACCAAAAACTGAGCCAAATAATTCAGGAAGCAAAGTGATCTGCTTCCTAAATTATGAAAGAACCCATTTCACGATGGCCTGTGCCACACCATTTTCTCGATTTGTACCTGTGATATCATCGGCAGCTTCTTTTACAGTTTCCTGTGCATTTCCCATAGCAATGCCAAGGCCTGCTTCCGTAATCATGGCAATATCATTTAGGCTGTCACCTACAGCCATCACATTGTCCATCGATATCCCCAGAAGTTCGCATACCTTTTCCAAGCCCTTTGCCTTATTAATGCCAAGTGCGTTGACTTCTATATTTTTCAGGCTTGAATTGCTGATTTCGAATAGACCCTTGTCTTTTAACTCTTTGAGCACACTTTCTCTGATTTCGTCCTCTTCGATTTGGAAGCCGAATTTGAGCCATTCCTGGGAGAACAGGTCCTCTGGCATATTATTTCTCCAAACGTCTTCACTGCTTGTAGCCCAAAATCCAGTATTATGCTCTCGGGTTAAATCATACATCCACTGGATGTGTTCTGTATCCACCATGTTCCGGGTCACTAATTCTCCGTTTGGCCCCCAGATCTCTCCCCCATTGACCGTCACAAGGTAAGAAGACAGTTCCAGTGATAACACATAGTCCCTGGCCGTTTTAAGACTTCGCCCAGTACTGAGGACGACATGGACACCCCTTTTTTCCGCTTCTTTTATCGCCTGTCTATTTTCTTCAGAGACCTCGTGTCGCTCATTGAGGAGTGTACCATCCATGTCCAATGCAATTAGTTTGATATCTGGCTTTTGGTAATTCAAATCCATCCTCCTATCATCTTACAAGTCATGATTGATGCTATCAATTGCTTGTTTTACTGTAGCAAATGTTTTAATACTTGAAAAATCAACTCCACCCTCCACTGCAGCCTGAGCAAGTTCCGGCCTCATTCCAGTTGCTATTGAGTTTACTCCCAGCAGCCTTAAAACATTATGGATGTCAAAAATGTGTTTAGCTATGGTTGCATCTATCATAACAATTCCTGAAAAATCAATGATTAAACACTGTATTTTTTGGCTAGATACCAGGGGAATAGCCCTCTCTAGTATCAATCTGGCTCGATCATGATCCATTTTCCCTACTAAAGGCAGCACTGCAACATTTTCTTGGACTGGAACAACTGGGGTCGATAAAATATCTCTTTCATCCTGGACTTCCTTGATCTGATTCGAAGTCTGCCTTTCAAACGCAAATACAGTTTCATTAATGCTAATATCAAGCATATTGTTCACTCTTTTATTGATCCAGATTAAATCATCGGTATTGACTCCATGCCTCAAACTAAGCTCAGCCATTTTATCGATAAAGACCATCCTTGTGGGAGGATATCTAAAGAGAATGTCAGAAACCCTGCCGCCTTTGGCTGCTTCGCGTTCCCCGTTTTGCTTGCTCCATTCAAGAAGCCCCTTGGAGGTTGTCTCATCTTTGTTTCTAATTGATTCACCAAGAAAAATAAAATATTCCGTATAGACAATAATTGCCTGCTCAATTTCCTGTTTTGGAATCTCCACCCCAATAAGATCAACTATGGAATCTACCATTTCCGTTGCGATTGTTTGGGCATTTTGTTGTAATTCATCTGCAACCGCATATGTTGGATTCACAAAGGTCACTTCCCTTTTCTTCATAATTGTCAAAAATATATACACATTAACAATAGGATACACCCTAAGTCATAAATAATCTCTTTTCGAACTGCTAAATCCAGCGAATACATAAAAATAATCGGGATGACCCAGTTAATTAGACCCGTCTATTTTAAGTGAACTATGAATCATATCATAAAAGAGTTGTTCAATATTCTTTTGAAATTCTAGTCAATTGAAAGAATTCTCTTTCAGGCTTCATCCATTTCGTCCCTCTTTCTGAGACCAAATAAATCCCCTTTTCAAGATCATAATAGACAGTAATCTTAAATGTTCGGAAGTCGATGACACTCTTCTCATTATAGTAAATCTGTTGATTTTCAGCTTCTGGGGCTGAATTGATTAATTCAATTATTCGTTTGATTACCTGCTGATCTGTCAAGGAAAAACAATCATCGGTTTTATCTGGCTGTTCATTTACACACACTTCAGTGACATCCGTTTCAATCCAATTGATTGATTTTAAGGGTTTTCGCTTCTCAAAAATGACTTCTGTCTGGTCTGAGGCCTTAAAATACCCTCCACTTATGGATAATACCCAGCTTGTCCCTTTCTGTTCCCAGTTTGAAATGAAGCCGGCTCCATCTTCATCAGAATTTTGCGAGGCCTGCATCATGACTTCACTCCAGCCCTTTTTTGGTAGTTCGTTCTCGTAAAAATGCATGATATCAGCCCAATGATCACCTTTTATTTTATACACTGGACTCTCAGGCTTCAGTCCAGAATATAGCGGAATATCCTCTGTTTGTTCAGGAATCAGCTCAAGACCCTTATATTTTTCTTGCTGTTTCTGTTGAAGATAACCAATTAAAAAGACAATCAATACTATGCATAATATTAACCATGCCCACTTCCCCAACTTCAAGATCATCCCTCTTTGCTTTTTTACTTTATAATAATTCAAATAATGGTAGAATTGAATACTCATCAATAGTTTTTATCATTCTTCAATTGAAAGTCTGGAGGCAGAATCATGGCAAACAGTAAAGATGGCAAAAATCGAAATCATATCAAAACTGGTTTGAAAGTAAATATTGTCCTTAAGTCCGATCAGAAAACCGGAAGACTTACTCAGGGAATCGTTAAAGATATTTTGACCAATTCACCCTCACATCCACACGGCATTAAGGTTAGGCTGGAGGACGGTCAGGTTGGACGTGTAAAGGAAATCTTGGATTGATATAGGAACAACTGACGATCAAAAAGCATTAATGGGGTCGCCCCTTTAATGCTTAACTCTTTTTTTCTTTCACTTTCTGAACAATTAACTTCTTCAATCCAGGAGCCAGCTGGAACAGGATGGTTCCTACGAAAGCAATCACCAAAATGTAGATACTGGCAAAAACCTTCAACTCACCGGTCGCGAGCGCAGCGATGATAACGGAAAACTCTCCGCGCTGAGTCAGGGACAGGCCCGCTTTTAAGGAATAGCTTCTCGAGAGACCATACCATTGACCTCCAACATATCCCACAATCAGTTTATGAATTAAGGACCACAATACTAGCACAACCAATAAACCTAAATAAGGGATGTCACTTGTCAATTCAATGTGAAGACCAAAATTCAGGAAGAAGAATGGGAGGAAAATGTTCCTTACTGGCAAAGCAGCTCTTTCAACCTTTTCCTTAATGGTCAGCTCAGAAAGCATCATACCTGCCAGAAGCGCCCCTATTACCTCTGATAAACCAAGCATCATTGCAATGCCTCCATAGGTAAGCGCAATTCCAGTAATCAATACGATGAAAATATCATTATTGATAATCTCTTTAAGTCCTGATTCTAGTCTTTTAAAGACCACTTTTGCGAAGAACACTGCATTCCCTGCGAGAATGGCAATTTTTAAAAGGATGATCATAAAATCTGTAGCTGACAAACCCTTTCCAGATAGACCAATCAATACGGTAACAAGGATAGGTGCAATCAAATCTTCGAAAATCAGGATCAGCAGCATGAATTCGGATTCTTTGTTGTCGGTTCTATTCTTTTCCTCCAAAAGCTTTGCTGTGATCGAGGAGCTGGTTGCATAGACAATTCCTCCAACAATCAATGAAGATACCCAATCCAGACCGAACAGGAGGGATATTACCGCAGTTACAAATATCCCCAGGACAGCATCCAGCAGGCCGCCTTTCCACACCTTGGCACTGTTTGAAATTAACCTGTTAACCGGGAATTTCAAACCAAGAATAAAGAACAGCAGGACTAAACCGATCTCTCCTGCCATTTCAATTACCTTGGATTCCTTAATAAAGATGGATAAAAGAAGTCCAAGCAAAATATATAATAATATATCAGGGATTTTAATTAATTTGATGCCTATCATACCAATCAAAAAAAGCATCAGTAAAAAAAGTCCAACGACTAGGGTCAGATTCAAACTGCAACAACACCTTTTCAATTTTTATGAAATTAACTACCCTATTTACTACCCAATTCCCTTCATTCCAACACTGGAAAATAAAATCATCAAAACTCTATAATTCAGTATCGTTAAAAAATTGTGATAAAATAAACTATATAATATATATCGAAGGATTTATTAAGGGGGAAGGTATGAACAGCATGTCAGAAAAAGCCCTTGTTCAACAACAACATAAGGGCATTACGAAAACCAAACTCGCCAAAAGAATATTTTTCATAATATTAGGTGCTGTTCTCATGGGTGTTGGAATCGAGGAATTCCTTGTCCCGAACCGAATTCTTGATGGCGGTATTGTCGGTATCTCAATCATCCTCTCACATTTGACAGGCTGGCGCCTCGGCCTCTTTATTTTTGTTTTGAACATCCCTTTCTTTTTCATCGGTTATAAACAAATTGGTAAAACATTCGCATTATCCACTCTCTTGGGTATCACTGTTTTGTCATTGACAACCAGTTTCCTCCATGATTGGCCAGTTTTCACAGAGGATTTGCTTTTGGCAACCGTATTTGGCGGAATCGTTCTTGGTGCAGGTGTTGGAATAGTCATCCGGTACGGAGGATCCTTGGACGGAACAGAAATACTCGCTATCCTGGCGAATAGAAGGCTGCCTTTTTCTGTCGGGGAAGTGATCATGTTCTTCAATATCTTCATCTTTGGTACAGCAGGATTTGTCTTTGGCTGGGATCGTGCCATGTATTCCATTTTGGCCTATTTCATCGCCTTCAAAACCATCGATATAGTCATCGCTGGACTTGATGAATCTAAAGCCGCGTGGATCATTAGCGACCAGCACAAGCAAATAGGAGAAGCTATACTTGCTCGTCTCGGGCGCGGTGTCACGTATTTAACAGGAGAAGGGGCATATACAGGAGATGACAAAAAAGTGATTTTTTGTGTTATCACGCGTCTTGAGGAAGCTAAATTGAAGTCCATTGTCGAGGAATTGGATGAATCAGCCTTCCTTGCAGTCGGAAATATTGCAGAAGTACGTGGTGGCAGATTCAAGAAACGAAATATACATTAATTACATGCTAAAGACAAAAAGCTCAGATCCTGAGCTTTTTGTCTTGTTACATGTTTATTGATTAACTAAAAAACGATTCATAATTGTTTTCACCAATTGTTCATTTTTGTGCTAATAAAGCGTACACATTTGTATCATAGGAAAGGCCATTTTGGATCATATAGTCCCTAAGAATACCCTCCTTGCGGAATCCAAGCTTGAGAAGCAATTCATTGGAAGACTTATTTTCAAGAAATACTACCGCGCCAATCCTTCTTAGCTCCATTTCTTCAAATCCATGTTCCACAACCTTCAGGATTGCTTCTTTTGCCAAGCCTTTTCCCCAGTAACCTTGGTTAAGCTCATAACCTATTTCTGCTCTCCGATTTTTTGGTGAAATGGCATGAAATCCAACCGTACCAATTAGACTATTATTATTCTTTAGTTGGATGCCCCATCGAATAGCTTTTCCTTCCTTTAACCCTATATGGAAAGAATGAATTAGTCCTCTCGCTTCTTCAATATCATCCATCCGTTCGGAACCATAATATTTCATGACTTCTGGATTGGAAAAATTGATAAATAAATTTTGTGCATCCTCCGCTTTTATCTCCCTTAGAAGGAGCCGTTCAGTTTCTAATATAGGAAATTCCATATGTCCCCCAATTTAAAAGATATATCTTCTAATTCTCCACTGTGGACATAAATCCCTTCAAGAAAGCCGCCCATTTTCAGGCGGTTTTTGCTAATCTTCGGCAGGTGCTGCATCAACAGCAATCTGATAAGCATCAAGCAATTGTGACTTTTCTTTTTCACTTTCCAAACCAACAAGGAATTGGTCATTGCCCTGCTCTTCCACCTTCATTAAGACTGTTCCATCTTCATTCCTAAGCATTGCATAGGACTCTCCATTCATTTCAAATAATGCTTCTACTTCAAATTGTTTTACAATCCCCATATCATCGGTTACTGTCACTAAGTCCCTGACTGAGTCATCCCTCAAAGCTCCTCACCTCCAGCATAGAGTCACATTATTTTCCCCTACCTTGGACTTAATATGATTAGACGCAAAAGAGAATTCATATCAAAATACTTAATGAATTTTAAATAAACTTTTAAATTCAATTCTTTATTTTCATCTATATAATATTTTTTACACACTGTTTTTTGGAGGCGTTGCCATTGAAGTCAGCAGGAATCATCATAGGCTCAATTATAGTTTCATTTGCATTTAACCTTTTCTTAATTCCTCACGGTATAATGAGCAGCGGCATTAGCGGACTATCCATCATTTTATCTATGCTAACTTCCATCAATACAGGGATTTTCAATTTTCTTTTGAACTTTCCTCTATTGATTTTAGGTTACATGAAATTGGGAAGAAAATTTATCTTTTATACAATCCTGTCTGTTATTACAATATCTATTGCACTTTATGCCATCCCGGTAATAAAGCTAGCAGAAGATTCAATACTTTCTTCTATATTTGGCGGTGCAATTGTCGGACTCGGGATTGGAATCATCTTCCGTTCATCAGGTTCATCAGGTGGATTCGATATAATCGGGATGCTTCTGGCAAGACGAAAAGATTTCCCTATGGGCACTCTATTATTCGCCATGAATTCTATCGTGATCTTGTTGTCGGGCTTTTTGTTCAGCTGGGATGCAGCATTAAATACGCTTGTTTCCATTTTCGTACTTGGAAAAGTGATTGATAAGGTCCATACACATCATGTCAAGCTTACTTTGATGATCATTACCAGAAAAGGAGAAGAGGTGAAGCAACACCTACTAGGAAATGTCTATCGTGGTGTAACGGTGATGGATTCTGTTGGAGGGTACTCAAACGAGAAAAGCAACGTCATCATTACTGTCATTTCACGTTACGAGCTCACAGAGGTCAAAACACTAATTGAAGAAATCGATCCTGATGCTTTCGTGAATATAACCGAAACACTGGAAGTAATGGGACTTTTCCATAAAAAACAGCATTAAAAGTATGCAAGAAGCCTGATATTCAGGTTCTTGCATGCTTTTTCAATTTTACAGGAAAAATCATCTTGAAATTCCACCTGATCCATCGTATAATAATTGAGTCGCTGTAATTAGATATTTTCATTCTAGTATGTCCCAGTAGCTCAGCAGGATAGAGCAACAGTTTCCTAAACTGTAGGTCGGGAGTTCGAATCTCTTCTGGGACGCTTAAACCCTTGATTTTATATCAAGGGTTTTTCTATTTAATAATCAAAATTTATTTTTCATTTCTTTTGTGGCCGAGCGTTACTGTAGCGGCAAAAATCTTATTTTCTTCGTTCCGTTTATAAATGATGTTGAATCCACCTTTTTCTTCAAATGGATAACTTTTGCTAAATGTCTCACTCACCATGTTATAAACATTTCTCCATTTACTTCAACGACATCTTTTGTAATCGTATCATCTGGCATGTGCCCCAGTAGGATTTGTTCTGCCTCTGCAGGAGTTTTCACTGGTTCTTCCAAATAGAAGACTGGTTTAATGCATTTATCAATACTATTCTGACAGACTAATTTTACCCTTCCTCATCTTCAAATACTGGATAAGGAGTCGTTATTGTTTCAAACCAGTCAATGAAACGGAAATGGAATAGTATGATCCATTGAAGTGATAGGATGAGGAAGAAATCTGGCAAAGAAGTTATGAAAGACGTCAAACCTTGCCCGATACCTGTCACTGTGTTTTTTTTGCGGTAATCAAAGATTCCCTTTGCGATTCCGAGTGGAATGGCCAAAGCAAATGCCGTGATGATGATGGGAATACTCTTGTAAACATAGGTTCCTACTACAGCTTCAAAAGGCTCACCATTTGTAGTAATCCCTAATGATCCCTCCGAAGTAGCCAATAGGATCAAGTCCTGCATTTTCATGACAATCTCTTCTGGTGGATAAAGGGCATATAGTTTACCCACGAAATCAGCCAAATTCCCTGAGCCAAAATAAAAGCTAATGATCATAAAAAGCGTTAATAGATAAATGATGGTCAGCAAATCTCGTCCGATATCTGCCCTTTTCAACTTCTTCGCCTCCCTTATATTCCATATTTCAGATTATGAAGAAACCTCAGGTAGAATGTATGTATTTTTGTAAATATATGACTTTTGGATTAAGACAATATGAATATTTGAAATGCAGTTATTAATGATGTGAACGAGCTTTATGGGTGGAATTTGGAGAATTTCTTTAAAAGCAATTATTATGGGATAGGAAATGGGAACTAATGCCGCTTTTAATACGTCTATATTAATGATGGAAGGAAACGTAACGATTGGTCTGGGGTTAAAATATATTGTTTGTGGTATTTATACACCATAAGCAATTTAGCAGAAGGGGAAAGTGATATGAAAAATAAAAAGAGAGAATTGCCCTATTTATTATTTTTACTGGTTATGCCAATTTTAGGTTTGATTTATAAAATTTTAAATAATAATCCCAGAGAGGCAGTAATCCTTTCTACTGAAGTGGACGGTATGATTCCTTTCCTTCCAGTCTTTATCATTCCATATATTATTTGGTACGCTTTTATTTTCGGCTACCTGGTTTATTTTTGGTATAAGGATACCCGAGTTTATATGAAGACGTTGACGTTAATTGTTGTAGGAGAATTAATCTGTTTCCTTATTTATTTCTTCTTCCAAACAACCGTACCTCGTCCAAAACTTGTCGGAGATGGAATCTTTTTAGACCTTGTAGCAATGATATATAGCCATGACCAACCATACAACGCTTTTCCAAGCATTCATGTATTGACCACGTTCGCAATCATTCTGGGGAGTATCAATATCCGTAATAAGCACTTGTTTCATTCGATCTTCGTACCCGTGATGGGATCATTGATCATCCTCTCCACCTTGTTTGTGAAACAACATTATATCCTAGATATGTTCGCATCTATGTTCTTAACCTCATTCATTTACGGAATAGTTTTTGAGTTATTTGAATTCAAAGTTTCCAAGAAGCAGGATACTGCTTATGTAAAAGATTGAATTATTTTTTTCAACAGAAAGAAAGAGCTGTGGCTGCAGCTCTTTTTTGTATCTTTAGTTATTTTTATTTGGCCATATTCGTAAACTTTTTTGTTTTTCAACCGAAAAAGTACGAAGTATTATCACTTTTTGTTATCATGTTCAACTTGCTTTATTCCACACCTTTTTCTGTAAAACAACAGAGATCACCCCGATAAGCATGACCACAATAAGGCTAATAAAGAAGCCCATTCGGATGCTCTTTTCCATGATCGTTCCGCTTACAGCCGCTAGAATAAGGGCAATTCCTATAAAAGAAATCAATTTACCCCATGCTTTCAATTCCAGCAATTTCAAAGCTGAAATGATAATAAAAGTCCAATTGAATAAAATCAGGATTCCAGCGGCTGTTGTGATATACTCATAAATTTTACCCGGCAGCAGCAAGGCTGTAATGATTGAAGCAATTAATCCGACAACTGCCAGTCCTAATGATGGAAGGGGCACTTGTTTCAACTTTTTAATTTTCTTGGAGAAGACCTTGGGAGCATCTCCATCATCAGCCAGGGTTACGAGCAAGGTGGTGACCCCAAACAACGATGCTGTCATAGTCGAGAAACCCGCGACAATGATTGCTGCGTTGAAAACATGAGGAAAAAAAGCTAAGTTATAAGATTCCAACGCTGTGACGAAAGGACTTTCTTTATGGTTAAAAGCACCGTGAGCTGCCATGACCACTGCGAGACCCAAAGCAAGTACATAGATGATGACTAGTAAGATCAGCATGATCACACCTGCTTTTGGTGCATCTTCTTTTTTCTTTAGACGTGTTGCCATCAGCCCGATTACTTCAATTCCTCCATAGGCATAAAAGGCATAAATCAGTGATGACCAAAAGCCTTTAATCCCCTCAGGAAACAGTTTTTTTGGACTATTTGGCAGTATCACTTGTTTTGTTTCCAAATTAAACAGTCCAAAAAGAGCCGCGGCAGCTATTAAAATGAACATGATGATTGCTGCTGTTTTAATGATGGCCAATAGATCTTCTACCTTGTCAAATCCCTTGTTACCGGTAAATACCACACCGATTGAAAGGATGGCATAGCCAGTAGCGAAAAGCCATAATGGGATACTAGGAAACCAGAACTGGGATAAAATTGATAGCGCAGTAAGCTGACTTCCCATAATCAAAATATTGGAGCTCCAATAATTCCAGCCGCAGCTGAATCCAGCCCACTGGCCATATGCTTTTTTTGCATAATAGCAAAATGAACCATCTTGCGGATCCTCAGCTGTCATTTTCGCTAATAAGTTATAAACGACGTATGTGCCAAAAGCTGCAAGCATGAATGATAGAACGATTGATGGGCCGGTGACTTTGATTCCAATAGCTGAACCTAGGAAGAAACCTGTCCCAATCGTACAACCAACACCAATCAGGGACAATTGCCACCATTTCAAATCTCCTTCAGTTGAACCGCCATTTCCGCATCCAGACTTTGATGATGGCAGAAAATAATCCATTGCTTTACCCCCTTCCTCAACAAATATTATCATTCGAGTATCAACCGTATTTTATGTAATTTTTAATCAAGCAAGAAAAAAGTCGAGTCCATAAAGGATCGACTTTTTCATTATTATTTTTTGTTTTTTTCTGATTCTGAATCTTTACTCAATCCAGTCATCGTTCGATACATCTGGGTATACATACTTCCTTGCACGATGTTTTCCAGAAAGAACTCACCGATTAGCTTTTTATACTCTTCGTCCTCGAACATTTTTTTATTTTGAAGCTCCATTTCTGCCAGCCCTTCATATGTTGAAATTAATGCATAAGTATGGTCTTCACCTGAAATTGGCGACAGGAGCTCCACCCTATGATCATATTGTTCGTTTCGGAAATTTTGGATTAATCGTAAGTTCTTGATTCCGTCTGGAAATTTATCTTGTTTCATCTCAAATGTTTGAATGACTATAACTGACATATCCTATCCCCCTGTGAAATAAGCGATAAGATTAGGCTTTTCTAAAGGTCAGCAATCTATACATTTTCAAATCCGCTGTCTCCGCCTCACCAATTTACTAGTCAACTTTAATCAAGCACGAGCATAACTGTAAAAACTATATTTGCTTTTCAAATAAAGTATTTCGATCATTATATTTGGTCATGAATTTTAATAAGATCAAATTCAAAATCAATATAATGAGACCTATTAATGAAAGAAAGAGGGGATTAATGATAAGAAAACCCGTTGCCTGGCCTATGAAAAGACCCATGATTGGAAGGATTATGATCCCCCCTAGCTGCTGCGCCTCCTGAAAACCTTTTGCCCTTGCAGAAACAAACACGTTCACAAGGATTGTGAATATTGTAATCATCGGTACAACCCAAAACATCAGTGTAAGCCAATTTGCATTCGGGAAAATAAAATAACCAAACATATTATAAGTCAAGCTTACAGTGATAACTCCAAACAGGAAGAAGCTTACCCAAGTGATAATAATAGAAGGAATGAATGCTGCGAGAACTTTCCCAATGAATAATTCCTTCACAGTAATAGGTGAAAACAATAGTGTTTCCATGGTCCGTTTTTCTTTTTCACCAACAAAGCTATGAAGGGCAATCATCATTGCGTTAATGGTTGGTATAATCAAGAAGATCGAACCAAGCAGGTAATTCACTATAACAAAAATAATTTGATGTTTCATGCTTGGCAGTGCGGCTATCAATTCCCCGCTCTCTGTACCTCTAAGCCCCTGCAAAATGTTTTCAACTAACTCAGTAAAATCCGGGGAAGTTATTGGTACATTCTTCACCAAAAGAATAAAAGCTAACGGAAAAATCACCGAAAAAATCAGCGGCAATAAAATCAGACCAAGCCATACCTGAACGGAGCTCGTTATTCCTCTTATATCTTTAGCAGCTATAAGCCATATCAACTTTTTATTCATTGACCCCACTCCTGATTTTAAAATATAGTGATTCCAAATCGTTATTCTCAACCTCCACATGGTGTACCCAGAAATCACGGATGATTTTTTGGAGAAGTGGGGTTATATGTTCACTTGAAGGCAAAAGGAATTGCAATGTATTTGTATCCTTTATTAATACCGGATACCCTCCCCATTGAGATTCAGCAGGCTGTAAATTTGTAATAACTTTCAATTTAATCTGGCTTACATATCTTTGTTGAAGTTCACTTATAGTCCCATAGTCAGTTATTTGACCGTCATTTAGAAAAAAGTACTCTTTACATACATGTTCTAGCTGATGCAAAATATGTGAACAAAGAAAAATGGTGGTTCCTTCCCGCTCATTTAAATTCTTTAGAAATTTAAGTACCAATATAATCCCCTCAGGATCCAGTCCATTCGTAGGTTCATCAAGAAAAAGAAGTTTAGGATTGTGCAAAATCGCCTTGATGATTCCCAGCCTGCGTTTCATCCCTGTACTATATGCACCTACTTTTTTATGCATATGTTCATACAGTTCAAATTCCTCCAAGAAAAGGTGGATTTTCTTTAAGTCGTAGTTTCCATAAAGTTTGGAAAAAAAAATAAGATTATCCAGCCCCGACATTTCATGATACAGGCCAGCATTTTCAGTTAAAATTCCTGTTGCCTTTCTAACTGACTCTCCCTCGTACCCTGGGTTCATGCCGAGGATTGATAACTTTCCATCTGTTGGGTTGATTACTCCGTTCATGAGGCGGATCATAGTTGTTTTTCCAGAACCATTTGGACCAAGAAGCCCGACAATCTCTCCTTCTTTTACACTCATCGAAACGTTGCTTAGTACCACTTGATCACCGAAATGTTTTGAAACTGCGTCAAGTTCTATTACATTTTGCGGCATTCTGCTACCCCCTGTTTGCTAACCGTTTTTCATAAGACGGCCAATGATTAAAAATCGTTCAATAAAGTTTGAGATGTAGAAGACGTGTGGACCGTTGTACTTTAGCCTGCTTCCAAAACACGCACCACTAAATAATGTAAAAAGGACCAGTATCCACGACTGGTCCTTTCATTCTATAGATCCTTATACTTCCCGTCTCATTGCCTGCAGAACATCTACTTTAGTGGCCCGCTGTGCAGGACGAAGGCCAGAAAGGATGGTGACAAGGTAACAGATGATAAAGCTGATCAGTGGCAAAGTATATGGAATGTAGCTGAATACCAATCCTTCCGGCGGTTCTTCACCGAAAGCCTGCTTAATGATCAGCGGCAGACCAAAGTTAACGATGAAACTAATCGCATAAGCGACAAGTGTTCCGATCGCTGCACCGATCAATCCGATATAACTGCTTTCGAGCAGGAAGATCTTTTTGATTGTCTTAGGGTTAGCTCCAATGGCTTTCATGATACCGATGTCAGGTGCTCTTTCAGTAACGGCCATGGTCATTGTGTTATAGATACCGATTGATGCAATAATGATGGCAATAGTGCCGATAAAAATCAACCCTGCTTTAACGATTGTGAACATGACATTGACATCTTTAAGCTCATTAATGACCGAATAGGACGGATAATTCTTTTCTTTTAATTGTGCCGTAATGTCTTTTACTGATTCCATATCTTTTGCGTAAACATTTACTTGATCATACTGGTCAGCAGGGATAGCTGGCAGCTCCATGTCCGGATTGTTAGGATCTTTCATCATTCCTCTTGGTGTACCTGTAAACTCCTCGACTTGCTTTAGTACTCCTTCGGAAACAAACACTACATTATCATAAATCCATTCCTTTGTCGGTTTCTTGCGAATTCCGACAACCGTTACTTCCAAAGGCTTTTTCACCTCTTTGCCACCTTCGAACTTGATAACTTCCATGCTGATTTTCTTGCCGACCAACTCGCCTTTATAACGGAACTTTTCTTTTATTTGTCCCTTTTCATTGTAAAGTTCCTCAGTTACCTCTTTATTTGGGCGTAGATCCTGGAAGAAGTGGAACCCAACGACCACTTCATTCTCTGCTTTGGGAAGCCTGCCATCAGAAAGTTCAAGTCCTGCTTTTGTTTCAGAAGGCATATGAGCCACTACTGCCTGGGCATTTGTCTGGTGTTGGTCTACTTCAAACCTGTAATTCTGCAGGTTTTTCCTTCTTGTCACAGCCTTGACATCCTTTATTTCTTCAAAGTATGAAATATCCTCATTCGTCAGCTGTCTGAATCCTTTATTCGGCTCTTCTTTTCCGGGAACTTCAATCTCTGTGACGATCCTTCTCTCCAGCGTTTCCTTAACGATTGATTTATGAAGTCCAAACCCCACAGAAGCTAGTACAATCAGGAATGCTACACTCATAGCCGTCGCTAGTATTGTCATAAACAACCTAGTACGGTTTTTTTTCATATTCTGCCTGACGAATTTAAATTGGTCTTTAAGCCTCATTTGCATATACCTCCTCAACAACTTTTCCATCTCTTAATTCAATGGTACGATGGCCAATTTGGGCAACCTTATCATCATGGGTAATGATTAAAAATGTGATGCCAAGCTCTCGGTTCAATTTGATGATAAACTTAAGCAGATCTTCTTCTGTTTCCGAGTCTAGACTGCCAGTTGGTTCATCAGCAAGGATGATTGGCGGATTGACTATAAGTGCGCGGGCAATGCTCACCCTTTGCTGCTGACCGCCGGAAAGCTCACCTGGATAATGATCTTGATAGTCTGATAATCCCACCATTTCAAGGATTTCATTAGTGCGAATTTTCCTCTCTTCCTCTTTGATCCCCTTGAGGATTAGAGGCAGTTCAACATTCTGATAGGCAGTCATGCTTGGAATTAGCTGAAAGCTTTGAAATATGAAGCCGAGATGCTCAATCCGGAAATCTGCAAATTTCGTTTCATTTAAAGAGGATGTTTTCACTCCATTAATGATGATTTCTCCCTCTTTTGGTCTAATAAAACCGCTGACAAGGTTAAGAAGCGTTGATTTGCCTGATCCACTCCTTCCAACAATCGTCACTATTTCACCATTGTTCACCTGAAAAGAAACATTCTTCAAGACCGGGATGACCGTTTCCTTCCCTTTCTTTCCTATTTTAAAATCGTGGCTTAAGTTGCTGATTGATATCATATGACACACCTCTTTTTCAAAATTTTTGAATAAATTATATTTTTTCCCAACCATTAAGCCGAAAAAAATAGGCGATTGAACAATCGCCCGTATTTTACTATTAGGCTGGGTATTTTTCTGACATAACTTTTTTCAATTGTTTCCGAGCTCTATGAAGCCGAGTTTTGACTGTGCCTGACTTTATATTCAGCTTGCAGGCAATTTCATCTTCTTTTAAACCGTATTGGAATCTTAATACCAATACTTGCTGATACTCATTCGTCAACAAATACAGCATATGCTGGATTTCTTCTTTGAAAAGAATGATTTCGACTTCCTTTTCAAGCGATTGCTCGGTATCATGATCGCTGAAAATTTGCTCCATGATGGACTGGTCAGATGGAAGCCATTTTCTTCTTTTTTCTGCCCGCAAATAATCAATGGCCGTTCTTGCTGCGATGGCTGCTAACCATGAACCGATTTTATTCGTATCTACGATTGTATCTGCCTTTTTATATGCTTTTATAAAAGTCTCCTGGACAACATCTTCTGCCAGATGCCTGTCTTTTGTGATACTGAAAGCAATTTGACACAGCTTCTTTCCATGTATTCTATAAAGCTCGTCAAAATCAAGAATAGCCATACCCATCCCCCTTGCTTTTGCAAGCACCAATTGCTTACAACTCTTTTTCTATTGGTCTTCCTTAAAATGCTCCCTAATGAAGCCAGGCACCTTATTATCGCTAAATGTACGTATTTCCTTATAGCTCCCGTTTTTGTATACAAAAATTGCTGTATAAGGCGCTTCATTAAACCAACCGTAACCTGCGCTCTCAATCGCTGATAGCACCTGGTCACGTTCACTCAGTTTAAGCGCGTTTTTATCGTTCATAATTCGATTGGTGATTTCTTCTTCTGGATATTCCTTGAATTGTTCTTCTTCAATCGAGTCGTTCGACACGACAATATAGTCAATATCTTCTGGTGTCACCATGGCTTCCTCAAGCATGTCGTTTTTCTCAAGCCATGCGATGAAGCTTTTATATGACTGCTTTAGTTCTATATGGTCATAATTGTTTATACCCGACATAATTTCAATCGTTGACTGATTCCCTATCGGATAAGAGTCAATAGTAAACGGTTCTTGTTCAATTTCCTTTTTCAGGATTTCAAAAGCCTCGTTGATTTTGTTCTTATCAGTAATTATCAATGGGCTGCCAGTGAAGTGCTTGTTTATTCTAATGGAGGTTATATCTTCGGTGCTGATTTTAAAAACAGGCTCATGTGCACGCTTATACTCCAATGATTCATAGATCTCCTTCAATTGTTTTTCATAGTCGAATCGGTCAATAGTGTATTGGCGAACCAATTTTTTTCCATTGTTCAGTTCATAGATAAACAGAGCGAATTCCTGGGATTCCATTCTTCGTTGTTCATTCAATCTCTCATTCTTAAGAATGCTTTCATGGAGCATCCTGACAGCTTCAATATTTTCTTTCTTCAAAAGTGGTTTTGGTGCAAGCCGGTCATCCTGGTGGATATAAATGTGATTAGCATAGGTGACACTTTTGATGTCATCAAGCGCAGGCACCTTTTTCTCGTAAGGAGCGAACGCTTGAGTAATCAGAATTAAGACCACCATCCCAACAGCAAAGTATCCCAGGCCCTTCACTCTTCCAAAAACCCTCCAAGTTTTCTGAAGAACCATTTCGGCAGCAAAATAGCCGATGATCCCTCCGGCACCGTATCCAAATATCAACCATCCAAATTCATTTTGCATAGCATCAAAATACATGCCACCAAGCAGCATCATACAGAAAGCGACTCCGTATTTAAAAACGATTCTTAAACCATTAAAAGCAATTGCTTCTGAGGCTGCTTCTATTTTCCTTTTTTTATAGAGAGATAGAGAAAGGAAATATAAAACTAATATAAGAGCTGAGTATATAAAATAAGACTTAGCAGTAATCATCTGGCCCTCTAGAAAACCCAGATGCGATATAGGTGAAAGATATTCTATATTCCTGACTTGATAATAATCACTTGGAAAGCCATACAGCATTAATCCCAGATTATAGATGATCAGCAAAGTGAATCCGGCTGGAAACAGTAGCATGATATATGTCAGGACTCCCTGGACCACCGAAATTCCTGTAACCATTGCAATAAATACACCTGAAAGGAAAAACACAGAGTTAAATAGGATGACAATACCTGTCCATCTGAAAATATCCTCCAGCTGGAAATATAGATTTAAATCATACACACCGTGAATAATCACAGTAATCAACGCAACTAAGATGACTGGAACAATCAGAAACGCAAAGCCAGTCAGAGTGTAAAAGTGGAAAATCTGCTGACGTTTCAATGGCAGACTATGAATTAAATCCGCTGCTTGCTTGACGTGCAGGAAGCGATAAAGAAAGATTGCCATAACCACTGGTACTGTAATGAACATAATGAACTGAATAGGAAACTGGAAATCAAATAATCTTTGCACCGGCATAAAACTTCGGTAATTTTCACCGGAATTGATCATCATAATTTGCAATGGTATCGCGAAAAATAAAGCGAGGAAGTAAATGGCGGAGATCCAGCCGACGTTTCTTCCCACCTGCAGCACCATCTCTTTGTTAAACAAGGATGTTTTTGATCGCATAGCCGATATCCCCCATCTCGTATATGAAAATTTCTTCTAAAGTCAATGGGAGGATATCAAAGATCACAGGCTCAGTCTGATTGATCACCTTTTCGATTTCGTCTTCTTTTCCCCTGATAATGCATACCATGACACTTCCCCTTCTTTCACAGTGCAGCAAGGACAGGTGATTTTCCAAATGATTTGGAGTCTCCCCCCGGTACGCTACCTGGACCTTATGGATATCAGATTTAAGATCATCAAGGTCTTTTTCCATGAGCAGGGAGCCATGATGCAATATTCCGATGTGGTCACAGATATCCTCAATTTCCCGCAGGTTATGCGAGGAAATCAAAATCGTCATTTCTCGGTCTGCCACATCCTGTATGAGAAGGTTCTTAACCTTTTTCCTAGCAACCGGATCCAGTCCATCCATAGGCTCATCAAGGATCAAAATTTCCGGCATCGTGGATAAAGCGAGCCAGAAGGCAGCTTGTCTTTGAATTCCTTTTGAAAAAGAATGCAGTTTTTTGTTCATGCTGAAATCAAAGACTTGTGCTAATTTCAAGAATCTATCTTCATTCCATGCAGGATATATGCTTTTGTAGAAGTTCGCCATCTGTTTGACGGTGTACTGAGGAAAGAAATATGGCTGATCGGATATGTAAAATATTTTCTCTTTTAAAGCCTGATTTTCAAAAATTGGTGACCCGTCCAATAGCACCTGTCCTGCATCTTGTCTATAAATACCAGCAATCAATTTAATGATGGTTGTTTTACCAGCTCCATTGGATCCAATCAACCCATATATCGAGCCTTTATTGATCGTCATATTGACGTTTCTGACAGCCTCTTGTTTTTCAAATGTTTTATTTATCTCTATCATTTGAATCATCCTGCCTGCTTCCCCCTTTCAACGCATCAATGTTTCTTATCATCTCATGTAATTCTTCCGCAGGAATGCCCAGATATAGTGCTTCCAGCAGGAGTTTCTCCACTTCCTGCTTCACCTGCAGGATTTTATCAGCATCTTTGCCAGGATCCATAGGATTGACAAAGCTTCCCTTGCCCTTTAATGAATAAATGAAACCTTGAGCTTCAAGCTCCCTATATGCCTTTTGAATTGTATTTGGGTTAATTGTCAATTGCTGTGCCATTTGCCGCACGGATGGCAATTGTTCATCAGGTTTGAGCACTTCATTAATGATCAGCTCTTTCATCTTATCTACCAGCTGTTCGTATATAGGCTTTCGGCTCCTAAGGTCAAGCTCAAACATAATGACCCCCTATCTGTACTAAGTGTACTATTATTATTAATACAGTTTAATTATATGCCAGCACCTTCCAAAAAGATAGGGGATATTTTCTTAATAATTTCTTAAGAAAAATTAAGAAATGGTAAGAAAACAGTAAATAGAACTCACTGTTTTTAATTTTATGTATAGTGTAATTTTACACAAAATATAACATAAAACTCAATGGTTATTTAGAAAATTTTGGACATCAGTCTTTTTCATAAAAAAAACACTCTAGAAGTGAACTAGAGTGCTACCGTATAGTGTATAAATTCATCCTTTTCTACTGTATCTTTCTGAAAAGAACACCTTTCCAAAACCTTCTGAGAAGGTATATTATCAACGGTTGTTTTCGCATTTATCCTTTCGATTCCTAAAAGTATAGCCTCTGATTTAAGCATTTCAAGAGCTTGGACAGCTGATCCCTTGCCAATATCATTCTTTCCAACTCGATATCCCACTTCAGCTGTTTTGGTGGGCCAGTCAATATCTATTAGGTTAATCCGACCAATAATTCCTCCATTTTCGCCTTTGATTAAAAAGAACAGAGACTTCTTATCCTTTTGTTCCTCTAACAGTATCTCCAGGAAATGGATGAATTTTGCATAAATGAAATAAGAATCAGGCCTGGGAGGTACAAACTCCTCAAAAAATTCCTTATTTTCTGTTTCAAATTCGAATAATGCTTTGGCATCAGCCATTGATAATAATGATAAATTAATCTTCATACTTTATCCCTTCCTGCAAATGCATAATCATGATCCTATTTTTATTCGTTAAAAAAGGAAGAACTCCTTTTTTGCTTTCCATTAAACACCATCAATCCCAAAATACATTAAACTCAATCTCCTTATCCATAATATAACGGGAGGTGGAATTAATGAAATGGTTACTGACAATTGGATTTATTCTTTCTAGCAGCACTGCTAATAACCATGATGAAATCGATATGATATGGGATGATGAACCTGTTGCAGAAGTACAGCGCTCTGATTTTACAATTCCATGGTTTGGGTATCCAATCCTTAATCACACGATGCTGGAAACTTTAAATAAACAGCTGTCTCTCCAGATCAGGAAGGATCCGGCCAATGCCGGTCTGGATGATTACGGGAAGATCATTCCAGAAGATGTAGGATACATACTCGATGAAAAAAAGTTCAAGAAGCGCTTCACCAAGAGTTTTTTCGAACAACACCACTCACGAATAGAAATCCCTACTTTACCTGTCTACCCAAAGGTCGACAGCGAAATTATCGCCAACATCAGGACAAATTTAATTGGCCATTATATAACCTATTTCAATAGCAGAAACAAGGAACGGACGCATAACATTAACCTTGCTGCAGAAGCGATCAATAACCATGTCGTTTTTCCCGGGGAAACCTTTTCCTTCAATAAGGTTGTCGGCAAACGGACTGCCCAGAAAGGCTACCAGCCTGCTCCCATCATTGTCAGAGGTGAACTGACTGAGGGTATTGGCGGAGGCATCTGCCAGGTGTCATCAACGCTCTTTAACGCTGCTGACCGCTCAGGTTTGAAAATACTGGAGCGATATTCCCATAGCAAACAAGTGCCCTACGTTCCTCCGGGCAGAGATGCAACAGTAAGTTGGTATGGTCCAGATTTCACATTCAAAAACAAATACAATCAACCGATCCTAATCAGGGCTAAATCATATCCGGGAAAAATGATTGTGCTAATCTACTCCTCTGACGAAATCAATATAGAAAAGCGAAAGATACCGAATGCAAACAGCAATATAATCATTCCGGAAGAACCTTTATGATTCATCAAGGAATCCTTATTAATAAGGATTCCTTTTATTTTGCAGGAAAACCTTTACAATGAAGTAAATCTTTACGTAAACTTATGGTAATAGCTGGTTTTTATATTTTCATAGGATGTGAGATAAATTGCCTAAAAAAAAGAATACAACACCTATAAGGGTTAATATTTTGTTCTTTTCAGTCTTTCTTCTCTTTTCATTGCTGGTACTGCGTCTTGGCATCGTGCAAATTGTCCATGGAGAAGATTATAAACGCGAAATTAACAGGAAGGAAGATGTGACAGTCAATAACCCCGTCCCGCGAGGAAGAATGCTGGACAGAGATCACAAGCTGATTGTCGATAACAAACCGCTGAATGCCATTACATATACGAATAATGGAGTCTCCCAAAAGGAAATGCTCAAGGTTGCCGCAAAACTGGCCAAACTCATTGACAAAGAAACCGATAAGGTCCGAGAAAGAGACATGAAGGATTTCTGGATGATTAAGCATCCTGAAGAAGCACAAAAGCTAATAAAAGATAAAGAAATGGAACTTTTTAGAAATAAAAAACTTGAGGATAAAGATCTATATAAATTGCAAATTGACAGAATTACGAAAAATCACCTGAATCAGCTATCTAAGCAGGAAATAGAAGAGCTCGCCATTTTCAGAATCATGAACAGCGGTTATAAATTTGTACCGCAAATTATTAAAAACAAGGGTGTTACAATAGAAGAATTTGCGGTGGTAAATGAAAATCTATCACTGCTCCCTGGTGTTAATGCTACTATGGACTGGGATCGCCAATATAATTTTGAAGAGGCCTTCAAACCTGTGCTAGGAAAAATCACAACTAGCAGTGAAGGGCTTCCTGCTGAAAGACTAGATTATTTCCTGTCGCGGGGCTATACACTCAATGACCGCGTCGGAAAAAGCAATCTTGAAATGGAGTATGAGGATGTACTCCAGGGCAAGAAAGAAAGAGTAGTGAATGTGACAGATAAATCAGGTGAGCTATTGGAAAAAGAATTAGTTTCAGAAGGCCAGCGAGGAAAAGATTTAATTCTAAGTATTGATATGGACCTTCAGCTTGCAGTAGAGGAAATTATCGAAAAAGAACTATGGGCTGCCAAAAGGTCACCGGGAACAACTCTCCTTGATAGTGCTTATGTTGTCTTGATGGATCCGAACACTGGTGAAATATTGACAATGGCAGGAAAAAAAATCGTAAAAGATAAAAAAACGAAAGAAATGACCATGGAAGATGACGCACTTGGCAACATCAGTAAAACCTTTAACGTGGGTTCTGTCGTCAAAGGTGCGACAGTTTTGACTGGCTATAAAACAGGCGTAATCAATTCATCTACTAGGTTTGATGACCGTGCTCTTGATATAAAAGGGACTCCTATCAAAAAATCATATGCTTATTTAGGAACACCCAATGATATCGAGGCCTTGAAGTTGTCATCCAATGTCTATATGTTCCACACTGCTATCCGAATTGGAAAGGGTGTTTATCGTTATCAACAACCTTTGAATCTTGATCCGAAGGTATGGGATACGATTCGAAATTCCTTCGCATCATTCGGCCTTGGCATCAGGACAGGAATTGACCTGCCAAATGAACAAACTGGTGCAAAGGGACCAAATAGTCCAGTTGGTAAAGTACTCGATTTGGTCATTGGTCAATATGATACGTATTCAAATATGCAGCTTGCCCAGTATATCTCTACAATCGCCAATGGAGGTTATCGCATCCAGCCAAGGATTGTAAAGGAAATCCGTGAACCTTCTGCAGATGGTGAAGAGCTGGGACCAATATATAAGGCCTTTTCACCAAATGTCCTCAACGATGCTGGCATAAAGAAACAATGGCTTGATAGAGTCCATATCGGCTTCAAAAAAGTTATGCAAGAGTCCGGTGGAACTGCCTATCGATACTTCAGCACAGCAACCTACTCCCCTGCTGGCAAGACTGGAACAGCAGAGGCGTTCTATGACGGACAGTACCGGGTACCAGGTGAAAAACTAATTTCAACGATGAACCTTAGCCTTGTTGGCTATGCGCCATCCGATCAACCCGAAATCGCCATGGCAGTCGTTGTTCCCTGGGCTTATCAAGGCAGTGTTGACCACGGAGCGAATAAAAAGATCGGCCGTGCTGTCATGGATGCGTACTTCAACATGAAAAATGGAGTTAAAGAACCTGCTGATGAAACTGGTGAATGATATAGATCCTTTAGACAAAGAAAAGCTGGGCCCATATGATATGGCCCAGCTTTTCTTGTTTCGGTTTACAGTTCCTTGGCAAGAGAAGGTTTTTTCAAGTCAACGCTCTCAAATGCCGCGCCAATCTTTTCTTCCCCTTGAGTGAACTTTTCATCAGCAGCTTCAAAAGCTGGAGCATCCTTCTTAAGCTCTTCTGATTTAAGCTTGTATGACTCTGCAATATCGGAAAGTGCAGCTTCAAGGTCCGCTTTTTGATCCTTCAATTCAGCTGGGACTTCAAGTCCTTCAACCTTAGTAGCAACTGCAGCAGCAGATTCACTGGCTGCGGCTTTTAGTTCTGCCTGTGCTTCTGGATCTTCTTCACCTTCGTATGCATTAAGATCAGCATCAGCCTCGTTGATAGATCTTACAAGACTCATGTAGAATTTGTACATAACACTCTTTGGGTTAGCAGCAGGCTCTGCAGCCTTTTCTGCTTCTTTCTTCTCAGGTTGTGCTTCTTCCTTTTCTGCTGAACATGCAGTCAACCCGATTGCGAATGTGATTGCTGAAAGTAAAATCAAAAACTTCTTCATTTTTATTCTCCCCTTCAATCTATATATCGCTATATGTGAACCATAATTTCACACAGCTTTTTCATTATATAGGGATTATTTAACAATTTCAAATTATTTATAGTTAACTTTATTAAAAAGTCCCAATTTGCCCAAACGCATTGACGAATTACTTTTTCACCACTTTACCATTGTAAAGAATTCATTGTTTTCAGTTTTGAATTCACATTCCATTTTAAAACCCATGTTTTCATAAAGTCTAATTGCCCTTTTATTAAATTTAGCTACAGTCAGCCTAAAGGTCGAATCTGGATTTAAACCTTCCAGTTCATTAAGAATGAATGATAAGAATACAGTACCGTACCCCTGCCCAGTAAGCTTAGGATGCAATCCTACTCCTACGTCAACAGCTGGCTTAGAATACGCACCTGACTCTTTTAAAGCAGGAACCTGGGCAGCTTGCCCGCTGCAATAAAACCCAATCAATTCCTCTCTCTCATCCACTACCGCTGTATATCCCTCATTAAGTAATTCACAAATCGCTTCATCAGTAACCACATTATTATACAAATCATAAGGCGGATCATAATACCAGGTTAAAACGTCAATTGCAGACTCTTTCGTCATTTTTCTACTTGATAACTTCATACAGCATCCTCCAATAGAATTAAATTTATTTAATTTAATTTAATTGTCATTTTTTCGTAATAATATGTTTAATAGCTTTTACTTCGGGAATATATGTAGTAACAAAACAAAAACAATTAATGACAGGAGCGATTACATAATGATTACTACATTCGCATTACTTGGAGGAGCTTTCGCAATCGCCGCTGGACTAAATTTCTTCGCAGTTGATGAAAATGCCTTTATAGATGATGAAGCAACTAACTAAAGGGACGCTGTAATCAGCGTCTCTTTTTTATATGGGAATTTGAACATTTTTTGTATTTTTGATATATCGCAGGAAATACTAGAATAAAAGAGAATTAGAAATAATAAATGTCTAGCCTCATATCTATTAAGGAGGTACGGAAAATGCAAACACCGGATTTATTATCAGGTGAACAGGTCATTTTGTGCAAGATTAAGGAACAGGATTTGGACACATGGTGGGAGTTGATCCACAATGACGAACATCCTGAATGGAAAAAATGGGATGCACCCTACTACCCTCTTAGACGAGTACCCCTTGACAAGTTCAAGGAACAAATGTCGAACCTCATCGACCAGGGATATGACAGAAAGTACCTTATTAAAGTAGAAGATGAAATTATCGGAATGGTGACATATTACTGGGAACACGAATCTTCACAATGGCTAGAAATCGGAATTGTCATTTACCTTCCAGAATATTGGAATGGCGGCTATGGAACAGATGCATTGAAATTATGGATTGAACACCTTTTTGACACCTTCCCTATACCAAGAATCGGTTTTACAACCTGGTCCGGAAATTCCAGGATGCTTACCGTCGGCAAAAAACTGGGAATGGTGGAAGAAGCACGGATCAGGAAATGCCGACTTTATAATGGGAAATACTATGATTCAATAAAAATGGGATTGTTGAGGGAAGAATGGGAAGCGCTGCAACAATAAACAATGTTCTATTCTTATAAAACCGTCTGGCCCTCCCTGTGGACCCAGACGGTTTTCATGCTTGTCCAGCTTGTATTTATTTATGACCTAGAGAATTTTCCCCATATAGTATTCATCTTTATACTGGCCATCCACTACCAATGAGTCTTTCTTAGTTCCTTCTATTTCAAATCCCATCTTCTTGTATAACGCGATACCTGCCCTATTATCTGTCATAACCGTTAATTCAAGTCTGTGAAGCTGAATTTTTTTTCCCCATCTAAAAAGTTCTTCAAAGAGTTTTGTACCAATCCCTTTGCCTCGATGCTCTTCTTTTATTCCAATAACAAGATAAGCTGAGTGCTTATTTCGGACTGCACTTCCGCCTTTCGCAATGATATAGCCTGCCAATTCGCTATCTACTTCAGCCAGGAAAATAGTTGAATTCCCTTCAGATGTAAAAGCCTGTATCATTTTCCTTTGTGCTTCAGGATTGTATTTTCTTTCACCTGGACCAAACAGCATGAATTTCGTTGTACTTTCAACATATTGAATAAGTTGTGCAAATTTCTCTGTATCTCGTTCTTCAGCTTGCCGGATATTCATATTAAGTCCCCTCGCTATCATATACGATTTCAAAAAAACAGAGGAAGATCCTCTGTTCTAAGAAAATATATTCTTGATGCTCTCGATGAGCTCTTTAAAGAAATTTGAGACTGATTCCAAAAACCCTTTGTCTCCAACTGCTTCTTCTATTCTTTTTTGAATATCAGTAGAGAGATTTTCTAACTGAGTCTTAACATTGTCAAAATTGATGTTCAAATCGCGCATTTTATTGAATAAGTCAACGAGAAGCTGTCTGTCTTCAGGGCTGAGCTGAATTTTGAGCGATTTCAGCTTTTCATCGATAATCTTTTCGATTTCTTCTTTTGACGCTGGATTTTGAGCAGCAATTTCTTTTTTGATTTCTGTCAGCAGTTCACTAACTTTATCCTGATCGAGTCCCTCTTTTTTTGCTAGTTTTGTTGCCAGGTTCAATTCTTGATTGGCAACTTCCGTGCGATCCTTATCAAGGGCTGTTCCTTCGCCTTCATCATATGCCTTGTAGATTCCCACAAGAGCGGAGTGTCCGGTTACCTTGACTGGTGAAGCGACATCTACAATGGCATCCTCGATTCCCGCTGTCAAAAGGGCGTTTGCGTACATTTCGTCCGTTACTTCCGTGATATTTTCTGGAGTGACCTGATTAATTACAAGCCCCTCTCCGGTATCTTTCCTGGTAATCTTGGCAGATGAATACATATTCGAATGTTCATCGCCGTCTATATAAGTTACTAGGTCTTTCCCAGTAACAACAATCTCCTTAACTTTTGAAGAGTCTTTGACTCCAAGCAAGCTCCTGACTTCATCTTTTTGCTTATCAGAAAGTGCTTCACCATAAACTACAATGGGTGGACCGTACTTCTCATTAATGACATCTTCGTCATTATCATTCGAAGCCAATGCAGGAATAGTATAGATACCGAGAGCGAAAACAAACAGGCTTAGTACAACCGAGATTTTCATCAAGTGCTTAACATTCATTAATTGTTTCTCCTTTATCACAATATTTTACATACTTACCCTTTTTACATCGTTTAGAACCTTAATATGATTTCCCTATCTATTCGGTTTCTTTTTCAAAGGTTCCCCTATTAATACGAAGATTTTCGCAAAATGGTTTCATTTAAAGAAGAAACCTCCTGAAAAGGTATCAGGAGCTTCGTGTAACCACTGGAGCTTAATAAATCATTGAAATATATCATTTTCTCCTAAAAACCGAAGCTGTTCAGTTGATGAACCACCACGGCCAAAACCATTATTGTTTGGGTAAGAAGGATACTCAGTGGACCCGTCAGTTCCTGTTGATTGCCAGCCAAAATAATGTTGAGGCGGTGGAAAAAAGTCAGCAAAAAAAGAATCAGGGACCATTGCTGCCATCATATTATTTTCAGCTTCCATATACTCTTGCCACTCCGAAGGAATTGCAGTATAGCCATAGGACCTCTCCCCAACCTCTGTCCTGAAATCCATTTGTATTCCTGGACCATAATGGTGCTTCCCTTCACTGACGGAAAAACCACGTTCTTTAATCAAATATAACGTCAAATAATCCAGATTATTCTCCGGATGGAAATTCCACATAATATAATGTGATGACGGATCATCAGCATCTATCTTCCAGATTTGCGGTGTGCTCCCTGTAGAATAGCTTGATAACTGCCACTCATGCTTCTCCCACTCCCAAAAACTTATACCATGGCCTTCCTCTTCTGTAATGAAAGGGATATACACATGCTTATCATCAAGAAAAATCGTGTCCTGTATTTCCGCAATTCCAACTCTGTTATACGGATCATTCAAGGTAGCCTTTATTTCCTCCTGCTCAGGAAAGGCTGCTGGAGGAGATAGATAATACCAATATAAAAGTCCGACAGTTATCAGAAACAGTATAAGTAAGAGAGGCACAAACACCTTTTTGCGCATGAAGCTAATCCTCCTTCTTCAGCAAAGATTTTTCGGCACGGAAGTATACTTGCTTTTGGCCAGTTGAGACTAATATCCCTTTTCCATCTTGTTCAATAAAAATCATAGGATCGATACCGCTCCCCCATTTTGCTTCCGTTCCTGTAAGCTGATATGGGAACCTTTCTTCAGCTTTTGAAAGTTCACCGGCAGACTCAAAGGCTTCGTAGTACCATTTTTCACTATATACAGGTTCTTCCTTGAACCTGTCCATTTGAATACGGAGAGAATCCTTGTCTAATATCTTACTGTCCGCTGAAGGATGCGTCTGAATGATCTTCCCTTTATTGATATCCGATAGATAGGTTGACATCTCATTTGCTGGAAATATAGCCGAATGAATTAGTGGACTGATTAGTGAAACTGCTAAAAAGATGAAATTCGCAAAGAATCCTAACCAGGCATATTTCCGATACTGATCCCAGCTTATGCCTTCATTTTTCCGTGAATAGATTCCATATAAAATCCATACACCAAGAGGCAGGATGGCTAGTTTAATCTGTTGGTCCATATATGGCAAATTAATAGAAAAAGAGAATAAGCCGACAAATATAACGATTACCAGCTTCCATATGATCGGTTTTACATCCTGCTTACTATATATCCGCCTTGCCAGAATAAGAATTGCACTCCAAGCCAATAAATTTAAAAAAGCCCCCAGAATGTTCATATGTACACCTCATTTCATTTTAGTGCTTTTACTAGCTGAATAGACTGATGATAAAATATTTCGTTAGTGCTAAGTATTCTCTTGTATAGGACTTCAATAATGCCTGAATCGGCGTCCTTGCGGGTAACCCCCCAATTTTTAATTCTTCATCATCTGCGATCATCTTTGCTCGGTAAATATGAAAGTCATTTGTCACTAATAACCCGCTTTCTGCTTCTTCAGGTATAAATTTCTTTGAAAAACGAATATTTTCATATGTATCAGTCGATTGATCTTCGAGCCGAATCCTTGATTCGTCAATTCCGTATCCCATCAGTTCCCTTTTTATTGATTCTGCTTCAGATATATCCTCTCCTGGTCCCTTGCCGCCAGAGGCAATCGCAACCGTGTTGGGGTTCTCTTTTAAGTACCTTGCTGCGTGGTCAATTCTGTATTGCAAAGCGAGCGAAGGAACTGTACCTTTTACACGCGCTCCAAGAATGATTAGATAATCAGCATTCTTTGGCACATCCAGTTTAGAGTTTTCAACAATTTTGTAATGAAGGAAACCTACATAACACATTGATATGAGAAGGCATGCTGCCACAAGCTTTTTTAATAAAGATTTATTTTTCACAAATTTCCCAACCCTTCAAATCACTAATCTAATATTACCATCGTTTACCATGGATAGTTTGCAATTTTCTTAAAAAAAGATAAGAATTATCAAAATTCGACTGTTTATCACAATAATTTCAAGGTCTCTATCCTTAAAAAATACTTGGTGGTGATTGAACACTTTCTTTGCCGAAAGCCAACTAGTTTTGTCATAAGGAAAGGAAAAGGACAAGATAAAGCGAATTTTTCACTATAACAAGGAGGGATTTTGATGAATACTAGCGCAGTCGCAAAGCTGCTCGGAGTTTCTCCCAGCACGATTCAGCGGTGGGTGAAACAGGCAAACCTTCAAATGGAGCGAACAGAGTTGGGTCATTATCAGTTTTCTGAGGAGAGCATCGAGGTTTTAAAGGACATTAAAGACCAGCTTAATAGTGGGGTATTGTTACAAGACTTAAAAGTAAAGGGAAGAAAGCACAGAAAAGCGACTATACCAGCTGTGAAACCAGATTTGCCAATGGGAAAGCTGATGAAACGCATGGAGGAAATCGAAAAAAGGCTGGACAGAAAGGCTGATGAAGTAGTTTCTTATCAACTCCTCCAGCACCGCAGAGAAATTGAGGAACTGCAAAAAGAAGTAGCGCGGCTGACCGAAGTGATCACAAGCATGGAGGAAGCTGCTGCTCAACGAGAAACAGTGACACAGGAGGCAAACAAACTCTCATTAACGCCTGGTCACACTTTAAAGAAATTCAAAAAGCGAAATATAATAAGCTCCTTTTTTGGATTTTAATTTGGCACATCAGGGATGTGTTATTTTTTTGGGATTGAGGACACTATTCAAAGCCAATCTGATATAAATTCACCAATGTTAGAAAAGAACAAAAAAAACAGACCCAGTAAACCTGAGTCTGTTTTAGAGATCCTTAGTTAGACTTTCTGTACGTTTGTCGCTTGAGGGCCACGCTGGCCTTGTTCAACATCAAATGTAACTTCCTGTCCTTCATCTAAAGATTTATACCCTTCGCCCTGGATCGCTGAGAAGTGTACAAATACATCTTCCCCGCCTTCGCGTTCAATGAATCCAAAGCCTTTTTCACTGTTAAACCACTTTACCTTACCACGTTCCACAATTGTTGCCTCCTAGCGATTAAAAAAATTGCAATTTAACCTTGCGTGATTATTATATCCTTCCTAAAACATTTTAAACTCAAATAAGAATATTTTTAGGAAAGGTTTAACTACTGGTTATTTTTTTATAGGTTTCATCATCGCAAATCACAAACATTTTCGTACCTTCTGGGATTCCTTCATCATGTTTCCGTGCTATGTCTAGTGCATGACCATCCGATATGAGTGTTGCTCCCAGGTCAAAAAGCTCCATTGCCGCTTGTTTATAGGTTGCCCAATGCTGCTTCTTTTCAATTTTATAGAGGTTTTCACCTTCCATATTACTAAGCAGCTGTTTAAACAGCTTGCTCGACCCAGGAAAGATCGCTGCTTGAGCCATGAGCTTGGATACTGATTCATTCGACAAAATAAATTCATCGATGTTTGCATGTTCGAAAAGGGCGATATGTTTTTCCTTCATAATTTCTGCAATGGTATAAATATTTCTATTGAATTGTTTAGAGATATGCTCTACCCTTGAAGCAATGAGCAAAGTTTTTCCATCCGCATATTCTGGAAGATCAATCTTGTCATCAGTGAAGACTGCGACAGATCTTGATTCAAGGATATTTGCTTGCATCAATATTTCTTCCTCGGCAGGGTTTCCACTGACAAAATGTACACGATCATGCTGGACTGGCGATTCATTGCTATGATCGACAATGACAATATCACATTTACTATTGGAGTTCAGGATTTCCTCGACAACATTCTTTAGTTTATCTTTGGAGGAACCGATCAGTATATAATGATCCTTACCTTTATAAGCCAACTTCCCTTCCTCCTTCATTCTTTTATACAAAGTCAGACTATCAAAAATCTTCCCGATGATAATACCCATCGCACCAATCCCAACCGTATACAGCAAGAACATCGTGAAAAGCCTGCCGATATCACTGCTGGGTGAGTAATCACCGTAACCAACCGTCACAACCGTGGTCATTGTCCACCAGACAGCATCTAGGTACCTGGGAAAAGTGTCTGGTTCCAGTGTCTTGATAATCAGGCTGCTTAGTAGGATTACTCCAAGAACAATCAAGGTGATCTTTAAAAGGCTGATTTTAAGCAGTTTTGTAAACAACCGTTGTAAAATCCACATGGTTGACCTCCTTTCTGTTAAGCCAATCCAACTGGTAAAAAGCAAGACAGGTTGTTTGTGATCTTCCCACCGACACGGTAGCCAAGCGCTGAAGCTTTACCATTCACCAGAAAACTCCCCGTAAGAATGTGGCCACTTTGTTTCCCTTTTTCTGAATGATATGAAACAGTCGGCAGTTCAATATATTGCTGGAATATAGATGGCACATCCATGTAGGTTTTATGTTTTTCTTCCATTAACAACTTACCAGTGGAGCTGAATATTTGGACTGTATCTCCTTCTCTTCCGAAAATCGGCTTTTTAACATATGATACTTGTTTTTCATGAAAGGGCTCTGCTTCCAGGTAGGTTGGCAGGAAATAGTCCTCGATCCATTTATGCTCTTCGTTTGTAAAAAAAGCGGCATTATTTTCATGTAAACCCCAAATCACGGCCTGGACAGCTTTATTCTGCAATAAAAAAGCAGCAGGTGGGTTGATAATCGCCAATTTCTTTGTCTTTACAAGCTCAAGAAGCCACAGTCCGATTTTATTTCCTGTTTCGTCTTCATCCATTATCAACCCTTCAATCGGAAACGTTTGCCGGTAAAGGATATCAATCCTGCGCCCCATTTGATCGTATAGTCCGTTCCCTGGTACGATCCTTAGTTTATCCAGAGCAATGAACCTCGAAGGTAAACCATAAAGCTCCTGCAAATATAGAACCGTATTTCTATCTTCAATATTGTCTTCATGCGCAGTGAACACGATATATGGCTCTATCTCATTGAGCCATTTGGCTGAAGCAGTAACGGCAGTCCTAACGGCTCTCGCCAATTGCTCTTCGAATCCTTCATTTGGATTTCCGTAACCAAATTGATTAGCCACAGCCCCATTTACACTGAATAATTCCTTAATGAATGTAGGAGTATCAGAATTAATCTCGATGCACTTATATGTATTTTCAGTTTTAATTAGATCAAGCCTTGCAATGACACTTTCCATATTCATTGTCTTTAGTCGTATAAAGTCAAGCGTTTCACCCGGATACCCCAGTTCTCTTAAGGTATCCAGGTCTACATTCCTCAGGAGATCAGTCACTTTAAAAAATATCTTTCCGATCCGCTCCGTGGATATCCTAATGGCCTCTGCTTCCTTATGATTGATGGTTGAAATATCGTATAAAGCGTATTCCTCTCCATATAGATCAGGCCAAAAATTCTTGATTCCACTATAAAAATGTTCTCTTTTTGTTCTGTAGGATTTCATGGAATGCCTCCTATTCCATGTCGTTTTCACCAATGGCTTTTACATAAAGGACGTAAACTCCCCTGTCTTCATCCACTTCGGTTGAGGTGACAGCCATTTGACCTCCGCCAGGGACATCGATGATATCTTTCAATAGGTAGCGAATTACATCTAAATGAGTCCGGCAAGGAACTGCCGTAATCAATTTATAATTTTCACTCTCCCTGTACCGACGGAATTCCACATGAATGCCTTTTCCCCGATAGTTCTTTTCATCCAGGACGGAATTGTTCTTGCCTCGTTCTTCAAGCACCAGTATTTCTTCATCACCAGCCATCTCATTGGATACTAGTTCGTACTGAGTCCCTTTAATAATAAAATAAGTGCATAGCTGTCGGGCATAAAATTCGTCTAACCCGACGTTTGGGATAGAATATTCATAAAATGGTTCATAATTGCCTTTACTATCATGAATGAAGTAAGTCAGTTTTTTCATAGAAGCTTTTCCTCCTAATAAGAAAGGCTCTTTGCAACGATCCAGCCTACAGCTAGGGAAAGTGAGAAGAGAATGACACCGACAGATCGGTTGTCTTCCTCGATTGCTTTTTGCAGGCTATATTTGATCGTAACTACCTCAGCAACAAAGAAAACGATGATTTGCGTAAAAATCCCAATAGATCCCCAAATAGCCATATCAAGCAGGGAAATCGAATATTCTGCAGCTGCGCCAAGCACGATTGCAAGACCCAACATTTTTCCGCCAAGCGAAAGAGCGGCAGTAATATTTCTTTTGCCAATCAGTTCAAATTCCTTGATTTTCGGGGTAGCCAGCACGAATAAACCGACACCTGCGGTTAGCAATACCAATCCAAGCCCTAGGTAAGCGGCAAAGCTTACATATAAATTTGTCATTGTTTCTCTCCCTTAACCGCCAGTAGTGCTTCTTGATCCGCTGCCGAATCCTGAACTGCCCTTTGGCGAAGTATTTTTATAATTGCTGTCCAATCTTGCCCCTTTGAATGCCGGGCTCTGTTTGTATTTCATATAGTCATTGCTCTTATAGAGTAAAGATCGGTTTGCAAAGAACATTCCTGCGAAAAAGTAATGTCCAAAATACGGAGAATTATTATCATCACATTCCCAAACCCCATCTTCATTGTCCCATTCCCAGTCAGAACAATCGGTGCCTTCTGGTACTGGAGGAATTTCTTCAGTCTGCTCGGAGCTCCAATCTTCCCCTTCACTGCCAGAAGGATCCTGATCCCAATCCCGGTCAGGAATGGCCTGTGGGTTGTTATTGCATCCTACCAATCCCATCACCAAAGCTGTCGCTGAAATACTAGCCATCACCTTTTTTGTTTTGCTCATTCGTATCACCTCTTTCTTATTGACGTAAATATCTACGGAAATCCACGGGAAAAAGTTTCAAAATCTTTCCTAATATATGACCTGCCTTTTATTGTAACACTTTCCGTCGGTCAAAATGTTTTAATCTTTAATTAGTTTGCTCTACAATGATCTTCTCTCAGGAACATACATGAAGAAGCATTGACTTAGTATTCCCCATAAAAAAACTCCTCGTAACTAAATTCCTTTATTTCCGCGTTACCTAATGCAATTTTTGCTAAAATAATTTCAAACAAGCATAAGCCTGCCAACATCAAGAATCCTGTTACCATAATGAACACTCCTTTGTGATATGTTTGAATTCACAATAATTTATGGAACGCGTTTCAGGTCAAGAATAAATATTTGCGAGGTTTTTACATGGCTAATATCCGAGAAATTGCCCGACAGGCGGGAGTCTCTGTGTCAACTGTCTCCAGAGTATTGAATAATCATCCATATGTAAGTCCAGATAAACGGGAAGCTGTTTTAAAAACTATAAAGGAACTGGATTACAGTCCAAATATTAATGCTGTCCATTTATCCCGGGGCAAGACAAATATGGTTGGTGTTGTATTGCCTACAATCAATCACCCTTATTTCTCTGAACTCCTGGAAGGTATTGCTGAAGAGGCGATAAAGCATAATACCCAGCTGGTTCTTTTCCAGACAGGATATCGAGAAGAAAAGGAATTCGAAGCGTTAGAACAACTGCGTGGCCATCTCATTGATGGAATTATTTTTGCATCACGTGCCATTCCCTTTAACTTACTCTTGAAGTATAAAAATGACGGTCCTATTGTGTTATGCGAAGATTGTGATCAAGATGAGTTTCCATCTATTTCAATCAAACACGATGAAGCTTTCAACATGGGGTTGGAATACTTAATATCTAAGGGGCATGACCGAATCGCCATATGTTTGGGAAGGCTTGAAGGAACAAACAGCCAGAAGCGGCAGAAGACATATCTTAAAAAGATGGACATGAATGGCCACGATGTAGACGATGAGTGGATTATTGGAGATTGTTTAGTTATTCAGGATGGTAAAAAGGTGATGAACCGATATTTAAATATGAAAGAAAAGCCTACAGCCTTTCTGGTGGGCAATGACCAAGTTGCAGCAGGATTGATTACCGAAGCAATAAAAAACGGGATAGCGGTACCCGGAAATATCGCTGTATTAAGCTTTGATAACCATCCCATCTCTGAAATGATGGCGATAACAACAATTGACATCCCCACTAACCAATTAGGTTCAGATGCTTTTAAAGCATATATCAAGCGTTCAGAAAACAATGAATACGCACAAAAAGTTTCTCTGCCATTTCAATTGATAAATAGAAAATCTGTTTAAAGGTATAAAAAACCTGCCGATGGTCATCGGCAGGTACTTTCATTTAACTATTTCGATCAATCTGTTGAATGGTATCGTCAGTCATGTAATAATCGTGCGAATCCATCAGGATGTCTTTCAAAGACTCAGGAACCCTATTGGCATCATAGCCACAAATGGTAATTAATGTTGTTGACTGAAGTATTTGGTTAGCCTCTTTTTCGTAATTCCCAATATTCTGGAAAATGTCTTCTTGGTCTCTCCACTCAACATGTGCCCATGTCTGTACAGGAATGTTGTTTTCCAAAAAGGGCGCGAGCATATTATCTAAATAACTAAGAATCGTTTTCTTATTAAAGTTGCCGCGATAGCAGTAAAAATCATAATTATTGATTGTGTGAATCATTTTCTGCTGTTCCTCAGTTAGTTCACTCTTGATTCTCTTTTGGACCAAAGGCAAAATACGGTCATTTTCGATAATCATGACGTGATTGCCGAGACCGATTGCCGCAGTAAGATAGACTATAAGATTATCAACATATTTACCTTCATCATTGAATGAATAAAAAATATGGGCTCCCGTATCTTTCACACTGGAAATCAGGTCCTGGATTTTTTTTTGCATTGTATCAGTCTCCTCAGGGAATTCAAGGGAAACAAACAATGAATTCACATATTCAAATTTACCCTATATACTAACATACTTCTCCCCATTAATCGACTAAACAAAATTATGACCGAATCGAGAAAACACTATCTATTTTCTCCTAAAAAAACTCACCGATAATTGGAATCTTCAATCGGTGAGTTTAGGTTTATTCCATAATTAAAGGCTTGATTTTGCTTGATTTTGAATTCAAATTTCTTAACGCTTCACTATATTCTGATTCTAATTGGCTAATGATTTCCGATGTGGTTTGAATTTTCTCTATGGCCCCAACTCCCTGCCCTGCAGACCAAATATCTTTCCATGCTTTTGCATTTGTCTCCCTTTGCATGGAATCAAAATTCACATTATCTTTTTTCTGAAGGGTTTCTGGATCCAGTCCTGCCCTGACAATGCTTGGCTTCAGCATATTCGCTTTCACGCCAGAAAATGCATCGGTAAGAATAAGGTCTTCCTGAGTAGCATCCACCACCATTTGTCTGTATTCATCGTTGGCCATGCTTTCTTTTGCGACAATGAATCTTGTGCCCATATAAGCTAGATCTGCTCCTGCTGCCTGGGCAGCAAGCACAGCTTTTCCAGTTGTGATTGATCCTGCCAGCACGATGATTCCATCCCAGAAAGTCCGTACAGAATCAACAAAAGCAAAGCTATTCAATTCCCCTGCATGGCCGCCTGCTCCATTAGCGACTAAAATCAGGCCATCTACTCCTGTCTCTGCTGCCTTCTTAGCGAATTTCACATCACTGACATCTGAGAATACAAGGCCGCCATATTCATGTACAATGTCTACCACTTTCTTTGGACTGCCCAGTGATGTGATAACAAGCTGAGGTTTATGCTTTTTTAATAACTCAAGCTCTTCTTCAAGCCTGCTGTACGTACTATGTACTACCATATTCATCGCCCAAGGTGCTACTTTGCGTTCTGGATCTTGTTTCTTTGCTTCTGCTAATTCATCATTCAACCTGCCCATCCATTCATCAAGAACTTCTATTGGTCGGGCATTAGGAGCCGGAAATGATCCAATCACTCCGTTTTTACAGCAAGAACTAACCAAATCTGGACCTGAAACAAGGAACATTGGTGCAGCAATAGCAGGAACGGATAACTGCTCCCACCAGCTTTCCGGAATTTTTTTACTCATACTATCATCCCTTCTTCATTTCTAAATTTTCTGAATATAATTATATCATAGTTTAACAGAGTGGATATTTCAATCAGGATGGGAATTTTATTATGCTAAAAAAGAATCCCTCACATCAATGTGAAGGATCTTTACGATATTTCTCCATAATTTTTTTAAAGCTTTCAAGTGTACGGCTGAAAAATCTTTCTTTTCTATCTTGTGGTTCCTTTAAATAACTGCGCCAAATAAACTGACTAACTTCTTCAATCAGCAGCAAAATAATGATCGGCAGCAGCAAGAGCCAAACCCAGTTCCACATATTTCAGGCTCCTTTCGAACGGATACATTATCCTATTCATTTCATTACCTCGAAATGTGCGAATGATAAACATTAACTGCTCTTTATTTTGGTCCCATATAGTAGGAATAGGTGATTATCTGCTATTTACCAGTTGCTTTATTTTTTTGCTCTCTTATCTAATCTCTCGAATATATCCTCACGGTGGATGTAGATGATCGCTAGCACGAGGAAGCAGGCAATGAAAATGACCTTGAGCTGGATGCCAAGAAAATAGAAGCAAATTGGAAGCAAAATAAAGGAACCCAGTCCAGCAAATGTGAAACTTTTTAGAAACGGATAAAGAAGGATAAACCCAATAATGAGGATCAGAGCTGACATGGGTTCAAAGGCGATCATTCCGCCAAGAAATGTAGAGATCCCCATGCCTCCTTTGAATTTTAAGGTAATCGGCTTAACATGGCTGAGAATGGCAAATCCTAATCCTACTAAGAGTAATTCGGGTGCCAAATTAAAATATTCACCAATAAAGACGACAAGCACCCCTTTTAATGCATCACCAAGAAAAGTAAAAATGAATGATACTTTTCCATGTACCCGGCCTGCATTCCTCGCCCCGACATTGCCGCTTCCCTCAACTCTTATATCTTTTTTCCCGAGTATCTTCACAACGAAATAACCGGCCATCAAGCTGCCAAGAAGATATGAAATGAGAAAATAGCTAAAAATAGTCATGGCTACACAACCTGTCCTTACAATATTAATAGAGTTTATTCGGTGTTAGTCCGATAAATTCCTTTATAAATCCCTTATAAAAAATCCAGCCTTAAAAGACCGGATTTTTATACTCTTTTTTCCTATTTGATTGACCGGGGTATTAAGCACATACTCACTGTAAAATTCCTATGCTTTTTGGACCGCCATTTTGTTACTGTTGAAGTATCGCTTTTTCATATAAATATAGAATAGTAAAAATACCGCGCCAGAGACCAACCTTAAAACAGCTGCAAAATTCATAGCTGTATTGATGGAACTTAACTGAAGCAGGTATACTCCAACTTGCGGCGCGATAAAGCCTATAATCGCTAAAAGAATATTGTATTGGGCTATGAAGCTTCCGCGATTCTGCTCCCTCGTTACTTCGAGAAGCTGATTGAATAACAAAAGCACAGTACCCGAAACAAAGAGGCCAGAAGTAAAATTCACGAAGGTCAGATAATACATATTGGTTGAGAGTATCGTAAGGAATGGTGCTGATGCCATCCCTACAGCTGTTATCGCCAGCATCTTCGCATTGCTGTGCTTGTCAGCCATCCTTCCCCACCACTTGAAGCTGATGATTTGACCTACCTGATTTGCCACTGTAATGATACTGATCCAGAAGCCCGTCATATGCGCAACTTTAATATTATAAATATTGAATAATGGCCAGGCTAACTGCCAGGCGAAGTTGAAAAACAACCCACAGATCAAAAAATAAATGAACGGTTTATGTTGGTATGCATCCCAGCCAAAACTAACCCGTTTCTTGTCAGTTACATGATCTTTCTTCGGTTCTACATGTCTATTTAAATAAAAGATTTCCATCATTCCAAAAAGAAATGCGAGAATGAAGAGTATTTGATATGGCAGGGGATTGGCTTTATCAAACCATTGCAGTCCTATTCCAATTAGCAATGTCGTAACCATGCCGGCAATAGTCAGAATCCTGTTTCTCTCGCTGAAGAATCCACTTCTGCGGCTATCTGATATAAGGTCCCCGATAAATGACTGCCAGCTAAGCATTGCGAATGATCCGGGAAGATTCATAAAACCAATGAGCAATACAAACGTCCATGCCCTGTACTCTTCCGGAAGATATATGACGAAGAACATTGCCAGTAAAAATATACGCGTGAAAAAAATAGAGAGACCAGTGAACATCTTTTTTTCCTGCAGCCTGCTCATGATCACTGTACCAAGAATCATAGCTAACATGCCGACTATTTGAGGCAGAGAACTGATTAATCCAATTTGATAATTCGTAGCACCAAGGACACCAATGGCAAACAAGGCAAAATAGTTATTGCTCATACTCATAACAATCGTAGAGGCAACACCATTTATGATGCTATTCTTTTCATTCCTCATTGTTATTTGTGAAGGACTATCCATGCATTCCCTCTTCTTTCAAATGATTCATTTATTATTTTGGATACCGAAATATCCACCTAATTTTACTCCTTCTGGTTTTTGCTGGCAATAAGTTTTTTATTGGAGTATTAAAACAAAAATCTTCTGTCAATTCCACTTATTTGAAAGGTTATTTTCCTGAGGCAATGACTCATATATTTCTAAAAAAGCATTTCTTGGTGATTTTTCATAAAGTAAAGGAATTCATAAGCGGAGAATTTCCGGCTACCGTCTATAAAGGAAGCTTATTTAGCAGATATAAGCGGATATATTCCGGTTAACTCCTATAAATAAGCCAAAATCCAGTGACTTTTATTAAATAAACGGAAAAACGACCCTTATTTTCAAGAAAATAAGAGCCGTTTCAATTTTTACCGGAATTATTCCGTTTATTTTTCAACTTGTGAAATCAACATCAGTTAAAAAAAGCAAATAGGAGCAACTTGCTCCGTTTCTCTTCATTACACATTCATTAAAACCAATTTCATTCTGTAGTTACGTTCGCTTCTTTCTTCTTCTGTTGCCAAGTCATACTTTTTCAGCAAATGGAATACTTCATTTAGAATGTCCTGAGTATGGTCTTTTTCAAAAAACTGATTGAACATTGGGTGAAATTCTTCCGGCAGAAATTCTTTTTGCGACTCGTATTTCTTCTGGACGTCTTCTCTACTGTGGTCGATCTTACATTCTCCCATAATGATCCCTCCTAATATGTATACCATTAGAATACCAGACTCTCTTTGTCTTTACCCAATACTTTTGTTATTATCCTTTTTAATGCTAAGTTCTCATCCCCAAGAAAGTGCATGAACCTATGCCTCTTCAACCTTTACCCAAAATGCAATGTGAGATAGAGCATGGAAATCAAGCCCAAGATAAATGAATATGTAGGGAATTTAACATGATGGTCCTCCTGGCTTTCTGGAATCAATTCTTTATAGATAACGAATAACATTGCCCCTGCCGCAAAACTCAAACCAAAGGGCACAAGGCCATCCACTTCAGAGGCAAGGAAGTATCCAATTGCTGCGGTTACTATTTCCACAGCTCCAGTCAACGTAGCGATCAAAAGTGCCTTCATTCTGGACATTTTAAGATGAATTAAATAAAGCCCAACAAGGAATCCCTCCGGTGCATTTTGCAAGCCAATTGCAAAAGCAATGATTGCACCAAGATTCTCTTCCCCTGTTCCATAACTTACACCGACTGAAAGTCCTTCAGGCAAATTATGAAGTGTGATTGCTGTGATGATGACTAATGTCTTCCGATCAACACCTGGTAAAAATTTTAAGTTACTAGTATTCAATTTCTCTGTCTTGGAATTGATAAAATTCAAAATGAATGTTCCAAATAGCATACCCAGGGATAAGACCCAAATATTTGATGCTTTCATAGCTTCTGGTATCAAACTGAAGGTCGTCGCTGCCATCATGATCCCAGAAGCGTAGCCGAGAAGCAACGACTTTAACCTTGATGAGACATTATTTAGAAATAATACTGGAATCGCTCCAAGCCCTGTTGCCATCGCAGAAATGACAATCCCCAAAAAAGCTTCTGCCATAATTTTCCCTTTGCCTCCTAATTATAAAAGTAAAATACTTTTCCCTTTATAAGAGGAATCAACACATGGAAATAATCATTCACGGTGCTGCCAATTCAATTTTCATACGGTCAGGACCTTCAAAGAATACCGCATAGTAGTCTGGGCCACCTGCAAATGGGTGTCGATCTTGATAAAGGATGGTCAGGTTTCTTTCTTTTAGTTTTTCCGTCATTTTGTCCACCTGTTCACGAGATTCTGCATAAAATGCAAGATGATTCAATCCAACCTGGGACCGGTGATACCCTGCTTTTAAGAACTTCTCATGAGTTTGTACAAAAACTAAATAAGTGTTCTCGAACTTCCAGCTTATACCGCTATCCCATTTTTGATAGACTTCATAGTTCAATTCACTTAAAAACCAATCCAAAAACTCAATCGCTTTATTTAAATCGCTTACATTGATTTCAATATGATGCAGCACTCTATCACAGCCTCCTAATCAAATCTGCTTTGTATAATGAACCTTAAAAAAGCGGCACAAGAATAATGTCTTTTAAAAAAGGGATGGGGACCATGTTCTGTCCTCGGTCTCCACTTTAAAAGACCTTAATAGCTATTCCTATTATAGCAATTCTTCTTTTCTTCCATCATCTTTCATGCGGTGACTCCAATCTGCCTTAAGTAAGTTGCTTCTGCTTTGATTCCGAACATGTATTGCTAATATAATAGAAAGGGGTTTCAGCATCATTAATGATTGCATACTCTGACTATTTATTAATCATTAACAAGCTGGCCTAGATTAAAATTTTCCGGGAGATTTTATGATACGTACAATTTCTGTTAGTCCTTCAGGTCATATTCAAACTGGTCAAAACCTAGATACATTGCTATCAAACCCCGATCATTGGTATTGGATTGATTTTAATGACCCTACTGATGAAGAGATTCAATTATTGGACAAACCGTTACAATTCCACCCATTATCCATTGAAGATTGTATTCACACCCTTCAAAGACCAAAGCTCGACTATTATGATGATTTCCATTTCTTTGTTTTTCAGGCATTGAATGGAGAGTCCATGCAAAAGGAAGAGGTTGATTTATTCCTTGGACGTAACTATATTGTGACCTACCATAGTGCCAATACCCATGAAGTTGATGAAGTCTGGAAGAGATTAGAACTCTCAAAGGTGACAAATGAGTGGAATCCTTCAATCGTTCTTTACCATATTTTAGATAAGATTGTTGATAATTATTTCCCACATGTCTACCGTATCGAAGATTTATTGAATGAAATAGATGAGAATTCAGCCGATCGCTCAATGGAGGATCTGCTTGAAGATTTATTCGATACAAGACATGAGTTGCTCTCATTGAGGCATACCATCACCCCAATGAGAGATTTAGTGTACAGGATGATTAATTCCCATCGCCTATCCGGAGTCCTTGAACAAAAAGAATATTTTGCGGATATTCATGACCATTTATTGAGGTTGGCTGAGAAGGTAGAAGCCAGTCGTGAATTGACAACTGACATCCGCGACGCCTACTTATCAATGAATTCCCATGAAACCAATCGAGTGATGAAAGTATTGACGGTGATAACAACCATTTTCATGCCTCTGACATTCATCGCTGGAGTTTATGGGATGAATTTTGAGAATATGCCCGAACTCTCCTGGCAATATGGTTACTTCGGAGCTTTATTTGCCATGCTTGTCATCGGGGTGATTATGTTCTTCTGGTTCAGGAAAAAAGGCTGGTTTAAGTAAAGAAGCGCATCTAAGGAAGAAAAAAACATTGAAGCTGCATGCCTCAATGTTTTTTTTCATTTTGCTTTTCTTCTTCCTGCAAGATTAAGAAGTCCTCGACAAGGCATTTACTGCTTATCATCATCCCTGAGAAAAAAAATGCAACGGTGACCGTGAGAGGAAAATAAAAATACGCGAACAGCGATGTGGCAATCGTCCATACCAGCCAGTAGTATTTTTCATAATCAGCCATTAACCTCTTCCGCCTTCCAGTAGAGTTGACTGATTGCATCTGCTAACGCTTCTATTGTATTCTTTAATTCCTTCATATTATTATCAACACCGCCAACCTCAACTACTAACGTGTTTGCATGCAAATCTTGATTGTATATTCCATCCACTCCGATTCCCTTTTTAGGCAAGACACCTTTGCTAATGCCCGGATAATTTTTATTGAGGATTTTATGAAGTTCGTTTGCAAACTTCAGGTTCTTTTGAAAGCTTTTATTTTCCTCGCCTATTACAAAAACTAATCTTGCATAAGGTTCATTGTTGATCGTAGTTGTAGTCGAATCTTTTCTCACAGAGTCTCGATGCAGATCTAAGAAGTATTCCAATTTCTTGTTGTCAGCCATCGCCTCTTGAACCAATGAACGTGAAACCTCATAAGACTTATATGTCAGCCAGCCTTTCCTGTCCAGCTCCTGGCCAATATTGGTCTTATCCACGCTAGCCCCAATACCTCTCTTCTCCAATTCCTTCCCTAGTAAATCACCCACAATGGTAATATTCGTCTTGCCATCAACAGCTTCATTTTCATTCTCTGCACCCTCAAGTCCAAGTAATGGCAGATAGGATTCCCAACTGTGCGTGTGATAAATGAATACCGATTTTTCTTCAGGAGAAGAACCGGAATAAATCTTCCCGCTGTTCAACTCCTTTAATTCATCCGCCGCCATATTCCTTTCCTGCAGCAGAACCTCCATTGGAGGGGCAGACTCCATCGGGATATCCGTAAAATCAACACCTTCATCCGCAATAAGAAAATTAGAATCAAATACACGAAAACCAGGAATTTCAGTCCTGACCAAGCTCCTTAGATCATTCATTTCAATATTTGTGAGCAATTTGAATCCTGTGGAAAATATAGGTAACTCAGTATTTGAACCTGTCAAGGCATGTCCGATCAATGGGTTTTCATAACTTATGATCCTCAAGAAAACCTCTGCTCCAATATCTCCATTCACCTTAAATTTAAAGATGCTGATATTAGAAGACGAAATGAGGCCGGCCACTAGAAAAAAACTAAAAGTGCAAACTAATATAATGAAAACGGACAACACTTTCCTATAAAAACTGACCAATATTCCAGCCATTCCATCACCCTTTTACCTGTGATATCCATATAAAGCACCATCACTGTTAATTCATAAATATGTATTAAAGGCGATTTTAGACTAAAAAACGCCCGGACAGATGTCCAGACGGTTAGTTAGAAATATTTCTTTTTCCAGAAAATGAATGCTGTTAATCCCGCCAATAAAACAGCCATACTGATAGCCAGGATAAATGCATAGGCGTTATGCTGGAATGGAAGATCAACGTTCATACCGTAAAAACTTGCTACCATGGTCGGAAAAGATAGAATGATGGTAATGGAAGTAAGAAATTTCATCACCATATTGAGGTTATTTGAAATGATTGAGGCAAATGCATCCATCATGCCGCTTAAAATGGAACTGTATGTCTCAGCCATTTCAATAGCCTGTGTATTTTCAATGATGACATCCTCCAATAAATCCTTATCCTCTTCATACATCTTCAAATAATTAAAGCGCATGATTTTGGCAAGCACGACTTTATTGGATTTAAGTGACGTCGTAAAATAAACCAAGCTTTTCTCTAATGCGAGGAATGCATACAATTCCTTGTTTTTCATTGACTGATGGAGCTCACGCTCAATCTCATTCGTCTTTTTATTGATTTGTTTCAGGTACCGCAAATAATAGATTGAAATCACATATAGGATTTGCAGGGCAAACCTTGTTTTCTTAAAAGTATAAAATTCCTTGACTCTGTTTGACTTGAATTCATTCAATACAGGTGTCTCTTTCAGAGAAACAGTTATGATACAATTTGGCGTTTGGATGATTCCGACAGGAATAGTTTCATAGATTGGGAAGCCGGACTCATCATGCGTGATGTAGGGATAGTCGACAATTATATAGACCATTCCATCTTCCTTTTCTATTCTTGGACGTTCTTCATCATCAAGGGCATCCTTAATAAAATCAACTGCGACCCCAGTTTCATTTGCTACTCTGAGGATTTCGTCCTCAGAAGGATGAACCATATTAACCCAGCAGCCTTTTGATATTTCTTCCACACATAGTAAATGTCTTTGTTCACTGCTTTTATAGATTTCCAGCATTTGATCAACCTCCTCTTCTTTTATCGAGGAAGCCAACTACCTTTACTCAGAGTTGATAGTCTTGCAGCATTCAATTGTATCAAATCTAATAGATCATCGACTTCCCCGCACCTATCGGGATCAGGTTCCTTTGAATAACCCAAAGATACCAACTCCTTTCTGTTTTCACCTATTACATCTTACTCCTGACTGGCTAAAACCACAATGAGAACTTTAAATAATTCTGTTGACTAATTACCCATTGGGGTATATAGTTATACTTGTAATAGAAATTACCCTTCTAGGTATAAACAAGGAGGACATTTTGTATGTCAAAAATGATCATAAATTCCATCATTGCTATTGCGATGATTTTATCTCTAGTCGTTGTTGGCGGTCCACAGCAAAAAGCTCAAGCTACTACTACATCCGCTGATGTTCTGGTAACAGTTGGCCAAATGGGTGCGGATTCTTATTCTCAAACATTAAATGGAGTTCTTTATACAGTTGACCAGATTGGCTTCATGGCTGACAGAATTCTTTGGACACAAGAACAAATCGGTTTTATGGCTGACAGGATCGTATACGTAACAGAGTTTTCCCAAGACAACACTGTTAAAGTAATCTACATGGCAACAGCTTTATGGCCAACCGGCACGAAGGATGGCGGCTACACTTATAAGGTATCGCTTATGCCGGTTGCTATGCTCCCAGCTGGATGGTAAATAGCAAAGTAAAAAGGCGAACATAGGGTTCGCCTTTTTGTTTATCTTAAAAAACTCCTAAACAATGACTGTACATTCAATGATATATTGGTGGAATATTTAAATCAGTTTGTTTCTTTAACGTGATTTGCAGTGACTTACTTTCCGTAATGGAAGCGAAAAAGATATCCTTCAAATTATGAATTGATTCTTGTGCCAATCTATCCATCAGCCACTCCTCATCCAAGTTAAGCTGGAATAAAACTTTCTTATACAACTTCCCGTCGAGAATAAGAGGCATTGCCAGATCTTCATTGCTCCTGGTTAGCTGCATATCTTCAAGGGTAACAGTTTCTTTCCCTGGCTTTTTTTTGACCGTTAAATTTCCGTTTGCTTCAAGTATCCCTAAATTTACATCCTGAACATTAAATATATCCTTTTCTCGTAACATCAACAGGATATTATCGATTGAGTATTGTGTTTTTCGTAAGTTCTCCACTATGAATTGCCCTTGATGAATGACTGTAACTGGTTCAAACGTAAGTAAACTTCCAACTTTCCTGCTCTTTATTTTCAAAAAGGCTACCACCTTTTGAAGTAAAGCGATTAAAATGATCGCAACTGCAGTATGTATATGTGGAATTTTGGGGTCGGCAATGTCTGCTCCTACTACAGCACCAAACGCTAATAAGATTAAAAAATCAAATACTGGCAACTCCCCAATTGAACGCCTGCCCATAAACAGCGCCGCAAACAGCATCAGCGGTAGAATTGTGACTACCCTTCCTAAGAGAATGAGCATTTCTTCTAATAGCTTCATCTTTCGCCTCCAATTGAAAGAATACATTAGTTAGTTTTGATGTATGATGACCATTTATACCTAGATCGTCATATTTCCTAACTTGTATCCCATTCCTTTTCAATCACACCGTTTTTATTAAACTACTTCAGGTCCTTTAGTCTGTTTAAATGGCTTCAACTTTCCTGAAATACAGCAAATCATATATAATGGAATTTAAATTAGGTAAAAAACCTATATAAGTCACCAAAAGCTTCATTCATAAAAGGAGAAATGATATGCATTTACTGCAACGATTTTGGGAGGCTATTGTCCGATTCTGGAAACGTCGCCACCTGACTCAAATCTTGTTATTAATCTTATTGGTTTTCATATTGTTATCGATTCTATGGTTTGCTTTTATAGCCAGCAGGGCAAATGTTCAGACCCTGAAGGATGGTTTGAGCCAGGCAACCACGATTTATGACCGCAATGGTGATGAAGCAAGCAAACTTGCTACGAACCGGACCGGTGGAGTTTCGATAAAGGATATGCCAGAGCATGTCCCTAATGCCGTAATTGCAATTGAGGATGAACGATTTTATGAACATAATGGATTCGATATTAAAGGCATCGCCCGCGCTTTCTTCGGAAACCTTTTAGCAGGAGGCATAACCGGCGGTGGCAGTACCCTTACCCAGCAGTTGACAAAAAACGCTTTGTTATCATCAGAGCGGACATATAAACGTAAAGTGGAAGAGTTATTTTTGGCAGTAGAGCTTGAAAAAGAGTATGAAAAGGATGAAATTATAGAAATGTACCTGAACCAGGTGTATTTCGGGAGTGGTGCATTTGGCATCAACAATGCCAGCAAGAAATATTTCGCAAAGAATATTCAGGATGTCACTATAAGTGAGGCTGCATTGCTTGCCGGACTGCTTAAAGCCCCTTCTGCCCTGGATCCTTATAACAATTATGATGCTGCGATTAAACGCAGGAATGTTGTTCTAGCAAAAATGAACGAGTTAGGGATGATATCCGATTCTGAATTTAAAAAAGCAAAGGACGAAAAGATTGTATTAGAGGACGGCGGCGGATCTCTCGCAGACCGAAAATACCCTTCTTATGTCGATGCTGTTTTAGATGAAGCAACAAGTAAATATGGACTTACCCAGGATGAAATCATGACCAGAGGCTATCGCATCTATACTGAACTTGATCAGGATATACAAGCGGGCCTGGAAAATGTATTTAAACAGGACCGCCTATTCCCTGATCGATCAAGAGACGTGTTGGTGCAAAGTGGCTCTGTGTTGCTTAATCCGGATAATGGTGGTGTCCGTGCGTTGGTTGGAGGCCGGGGTGAAAAAGTCTTCCGGGGATTTAACCGTGCTACACACCTAAGGGCTCAGCCAGGTTCGACAATGAAACCTCTGGCCGTTTATACACCTGCGCTTGAAGAAGGTTATGAATATGATTCCATGCTTGTCGACGAGAAGATGTCTTTTAAAAATTACAGCCCAAAAAACTTCTCAGACACTTACCAAGGAGAAGTTCCTATGTATGAAGCCGTGGAAAAGTCCATTAACATACCTGCTGTATGGCTTTTAAATGAGATCGGCTTGAATAAAGGTATTGATGCTGTAAAAAGATTCGGCATCAAAGTTGAAAAAGAGGACCAGAACCTTGCACTCGCCCTGGGAGGTATGCATAATGGGGTTTCTCCGCTGCAGATGGCTGAAGCATACTCTGTCTTCCCTAATGGAGGAAAGAAGCACGATGCCCATTTGATCACAAAAATTGTCGGGCCAACAGGCAAGATGATTGCAGAGCATGATGGATCGACAACCCGTGTTACCTCAAAATCAGTGGCCAATGAAATGACGTCCATGCTATTGAATGTTGTAGAAACCGGGACTGGTAAAGGGACCAATATAGAGGGTGTTGAAATTGCCGGTAAGACAGGTTCTACGCAGCTGCCTTATTCAGATATCAATGGAACAAAAGACCAATGGTTTGTTGGTTATACACCGAACATCGTCGGAGCAGTATGGCTGGGATATGATAAAACGGACCGCGACCATTATTTATCCAGCAGCAGCTCAAGAGATGTAGTCCCCCTGTTCAGGGCGATCATGGAAGAAACAGTTCCCCATATTGAGCAGGAGGATTTCAAGGTACAATCAATCAACGAACGGAAGTCTGGTGCAGTAGTTGATTATGAAGAAACAGAAAAAGCAATCAGGGAGAAAGCAAATGAATTGGAGCAAGAATTAAAAGAGCGTGCTGGCAAAGTTGAAGAAAAACTGAAAGAGGAAGCGCCAAAGTGGAAAAGAGTATTTGATCAGATGCAGGAAGATGCCGGAAAGGTCGGCGACAAAGTGATGGACAAGCTTAGAGAGTGGCAGGGTCAATAAAGGAAGAACGAGCAGTCGGAATTGGCTGCTCGTTTTTTAATGTATTTTATGTAATCAAATCATATCTTGCAAGCCTGATTAGCCTTCAGAGCTATTCGCTACAATTTTGTCCGAAATCGGCACTACTTTGGATAAAGATATGAGCACTCACCTTTATTTTGTCCGAACTCGGCTATGCTTCGGACAAGGTTTCGGGCATTCTCCTCTGTTTTGTCCGAACTCTGCTTTACTTCGGACAAAACCTCGGGCATTCAACTCGGTTTTGTCTGAACTCGGCTCTACTTCGGACAAAATCTCGGGCATTCTGCTCTGTTTTGTCCGAACTCGGCTATGCTTCGGACAAAGTTACGGGCGTTCTCCTCTGTTTTGTCCGAACTCGGCTCTACTTCGGACAAAATCTCGGGCATTCACTTCTGTTTTGTCTGAACCTAGCTTTACTTCGGACAAAATTACGGGCATTCTCCTCTGTTTTGTCTGAACTCGGCTCTACTTCGGACAAAATCTTGGGCATTCAACTCGGTTTTGTCTGAACCTGGCTTTACTTCGGACAAAGTTACAGGCATTCTCCTCTGTTTTGTCTGAACCTGGCTCTACTTCGGACAAAATCTCGGGCATTCAACTCGGTTTTGTCTGAACTCGGCTTTATTTCGGACAAAATTACGGGCATTCAACTCGGTTTTGTCTGAACCTGGCTTTACTTCAGACAAAATCTCGGGCATCCAACTCGGTTTTTCTGAACCTGGCTTTACTTCGGACAAAGTTACGGGCATCCAACTCGGTTTTGTCTGAACCTGGCTTTACTTCGGACAAAGTTACGGGCATTCAACTCGGTTTTGTCTGAACTCGGCTCTACTTCGGACAAGATTACAGGCATTCAACTCGGTTTTGTCCGAACTCGGCTCTACTTCGGACAAAATCTTGGGCATTCAACTCAGGTTTGTTCGAACCCGGCTTTGCCTCAGACAAAATCAGGAACCTTCATCTCGGTTTTGACGAAACCTAGTATCTCTTCAGACAAGATTCCGAATTTCGCCTCGGTTTTGTTCGAACGTCTACCATTTCTGACAAAGTTCCAATCGTAAAAACGTTTACCTTAACCCAATTAGTTAAACACCTTCGAATAAATACAGGTATCTCTTAATTCACCGTCGACGGAAAGTGAATCATTCTTTAATATTCCATCGAGAGCAAACCCTAGCCTTTCGGGTATCGCTTTGCTTTTGGTATTCAATGAATCACATCTGATTTCGATTCTGCGTGCTTTAAGCTCCCGGACGGCAAAATCAGTGATACCCTGGACAGCCTCTGTCATATACCCTTTTCCACTAAAACGGGTGTCAATCCAATAACCGATTTCGAATTTAGGGACGTCCCAGTTTATTCTATGCAAACCGGATGACGCGACAAACTCCCCAGTATCCTTCTTGAATACAAGGAGACGCATGTCTGACCGGTTCAAAAAGTTAATGTAGCCCTGCCTGATCACGATTTCTGTTTCTTCAACACTTTGTTCTTTTTGAGCAAATGGCATCCATGGCTTAAGCTCCTCTAAAGATGCGTTGATTGATTCGCAGGTTACAGCTCCGTCCCCAGGCATCGGCATCCTGATTAAAAGACGTTCTGTTTCAAATTCGGATGGAAAATCCAACAAAACAGGATTCACCTTCACCTCTCCCCTTTCATCTTCCATATAAAAAGAGCGGCACATGACCGCTCTTTAAATTATTCTGCTTAAATACTGATATCCCTCTTTTGGAAAAAGAAAAAGGTGAGCATCATAAAGATAGCGTAATATACCGCAAGAATGGATAGCGAAACCGGCAATGTTATATTTTCAAGGATTCGATCCTGAAGTGCATAGACAGTCAAATCCAGATGGGGGAAAATCAAAAATTTTGCCCATGTGTATTTATCCGCAAGCATCAGGATGATTCCTCCGATTGTAGAGGAAAAGAACAGAACGAAAATCCCGATACCAACCGCAAGAGCCTGGCTTTTAAATAAGGTAGACAGCATAAATGCGATTGTCATGATGATCAGCAAGCTCGGAATGAAGTAAAGCATTTTTAACATGAATTGTGTACCGACAATTGCTACCTTTCTTCCTTCCAGGGTAATTTCAAATATCTTCATATTGAAATCGCCACTGCCAAATAAGATCAATCCAATTAAATATCCTGAAACAATCAATGTCAGGACCAATAATAATGCATAAATGATGACGGCTATATACTTTGACAATAAAATTCGCCATCTTTGATGCGGCCGAATCAATAGCTGTTTGATTGTTCCATCAGAGAATTCTGAAGCGACATTGGCACTGCCGACAACCACCACGAACAAGGTGACAAGAGAACTGACACCGACGACTACATCATTCATGAAATGCCAGTTTGTTTTTTCATTTGGGTTAATGTCTTGATCAAGATACTGCTGGGTCTGTTCAATTTGGTTTTGGATCATTTTCTTTTCATCATCAGAGGCAGATGCCATCTGATTTTCAAGCATCGCAATCTCATTCTGGGTATCCTGTCTCCAGTTCGGATTTGGGTCTGCGCTGAACTTCATATAAATGATTCCAGCAATTAAAACAGCCAACACGATTATAACCATATAGATCCAGCTGGCCATTTTGCCGAATATCTTCATCAGTTCATTTTGAATTAAAGGAATCATACCGTCTGCTCCTTTTTATCTTTATTGGTTATTTCCAGGAATCTGTCTTCGAGTGTTGCTTTTACATTTAATATTTCATAAACATCGATATCATTTTGAACAAACAGTTTGTTGATTGTTGGAATTTGTTCTTTGCGGGCTGCTAAGGTTATGCGATTGTCTTTACTTGCCGTTACTTTTACATCAATCATCTGTTCTGCCAAAAGCTTGGAAGCAAGCGCAGGATTCGATAGTTCAACTTCTATCGTTTTGACATCAATGGTTTCTGATGTTTCATGCTCATACATAGAAGAAATATGTATTAATTTCCCTTTTTCAATGATGGCAAATCGATCGCACATTAGCTGCATTTCAGACAATAAATGAGAAGAAACTAATACAGAGGTCCCCTGGCCGGCGAGCAAGCGCAAATAATCCCTGAACTCGCGAATACCTTGTGGGTCTAATCCATTTGTAGGTTCATCCAGAATGAGAATTGACGGCTTATGTAGAATCGCTTGTGCCACTCCCAGGCGCTGTCGCATTCCCAATGAATACGTGCGTACCTTATCATGAATGGCATTTTCAAGCCCTACCAGCTTTGTCACTTCATTTATCCGTTCTTCCGTAATTTCACTTAATGCCATGCGAGCATAATGCCTGAGATTCTTATATCCACTAAGGTATTTGTAGAATTCAGGATTTTCAACGATGGCTCCTAATTCATTCATTGCTGCTGTAAAGGAATCATCCAGATCATGTCCATTTACGAGCACAGTTCCTCCACTACGATTAATCAGGCTAACAATCATTCGAATAATGGTTGTTTTGCCGGCACCATTTGGACCGAGCAGACCGAAAATTTCTCCCCGTTCCACTTGAAAACTCACGTCATCAACGATTGTTTTTTTACCAATCGTCTTGGTCAGTTCTTTTACCTCGAGGGCAAATTGCGACATAGAATCTCCTCTTTCCCCAAAAAATTATATAAAATTGCTTCACAAAGATTAATACGATGAAAATTGTAAAAAGTTACAAAAAAAGCAAAAAAAGATTATTTTTAAAAAGCATTTATTTTTATTCTGTATATTGGTCCTTCATATTACAAACGATATTAATGATATTCGTACGAATATCGGGAGTTTCAAAAATCCATTCATGAGGTGATTGTATGAGTTACAAAGATCATTTGGATCCCCACTCACAACTTTTTCACCACAGCAGGTCAAGGCGCAAGCATACAAACTCGCAGATCAATGGGGAAACCCAGGTGGCACAAAATGTCCTTATTGCGAGGAGTAATGCAAAAGCGCACCGCATGTTTTGATTTTTTGAAACCAAAAAAGGAAAAGGCGCATTGGCGTCTTTTCCTTTTTAATATGGTGTAAGAGCTTTATAGAAAAATAAAATAAATCAAACCAGCCAAAACAATCCGATAAATCGCAAATGGCATTAACTTTATCCTATTAATCAGCTTCAAAAAGAAGCGAATGAATATCAATGCAAATACGAACGCGCTGATAAATCCTACAGTAAAAAACGGCAAAGCATCCATTGTGAAATACTCCCAGTTTTTCAAAAGGGAAATGCCGCTGGCACCAAGCATGATCGGAACCGCCATGATGAAAGTAAAATCGGAAGCTGCGCGGTGGCTCATCCCAAGAAGAACACCACCGGCGATTGTAGAACCAGACCTGGAGAATCCTGGCCATAAACCGAGACACTGGAACAAACCTACTCCGAAGGCTTGTTTATAACTGATTTGATCAACATCCTCGGTCTTAAGTGTCTTTGGCTGTAAGCGGTCTGCAATTATTAACAAGAACGCCCCAACTACTAATCCGATAATGACAGTTTCAACCGAAAATAGATGTTCATCAATATAGTCCTCAAATAAAACGCCCGTCAGCCCAGCAGGGATCAACCCTACAATCACCTTAGGCAAACTCAGCCTCCCTTTTGATTCACCTATCGAAACACCCTTTTCCAATCCTAATAGATTAATGAATCGATCTTTGAACACAATGACCACTGCCAAGATCGACCCTAATTGAATAACTACTTTAAACGTATTGGCAACTGGTTCTGTAAATAGTTGTTTAGAGTGCAATAGCAGGTCATCGACAATAATCATATGACCGGTTGACGATACAGGCGCAAATTCAGTTAATCCTTCTACTAGACCGAGTATAAATGCCACAAATAGTTCCCAAATGTTCATGAAGTGGTCTTGCTCCTTTAAGGGGTAAATTTTTAGGTGCTGTACTTTGCGATGTTTTGAAGTCCTAAAAAACAAACAGCAAATGCACTTATTCATTTTTATCTATAATTGGACATTTAGTCAATAAAAAAAAGCAGCATCAAGAGCTGCTTTGAGAGTAATCATTAAAAACAAAAGATTTTTGGCCAATATAGTTAGCGAGAGTGTAGATGATAGCCCCTAACAGTATCGCGAAATTGTCTGAATCGATATAAAATTGACCAATTGTGAAGGAGTCCATAGAAACGGTTATCAGCCTGCTGATTGAATAAGAAAATATATAACACGCTAGAACAACTGCAGAAAATCTCGGTATTCCAACCTGGATAGGAACCTTACTATTAAATGTAAAAGTTCTGTTCATTAAATAGCTGACTATCGCGCCAACCGTATTTCCAGTGAATGTGGCATACCAAAATGGCCATTCCAGCCCATTTTTCAAAATAAGCATCAAACCCATTCCAACCAGGGTATTCAATAACCCGACCAGCAGAAATTTTATTAATTCCAGGAAGCTTACATTCCCGAGTATCCTCTGCGCCAGCTGGTTAGTTATTCTCAGATAGCTTCCGAGTTTCACTGATTGGCTCATAATCTGCTCCTTCCATGTTGATCAATTTTCTCGACAAAGGCAGATTAAAGAGATCGACATCAATAATATATTTTGGACGCCGCTTCGTTTCTTTGTAAATTTTCCCTATATACTCTCCAACCAACCCAAGGGCAATCAGTTGCAGGCCCCCAATAAGCCATATAGATGTTATTAAGGAAGTCCATCCAAGCTGAGTGTTCCCAAAAAACTTCAATGTGAGAAAATAAAGGCCGAATACAAGGCTTATGAGAAAAGAAAGACATCCTATAAGCATCACAAATCTGATCGGTGTCACTGAAAATGAAGTGATGCCATCAAAGGCGAATGCCAGCATTTTCTTCAGTGGGTACTTTGTTTCCCCTGCGAGGCGTTCTCTCCTTTCGTAACATACTGAAGTAGAGTTAAAACCGATTAAAGGGACAATTCCACGCAGAAACATATTGCTTTCAGCAAATTGTTCCAATTCTTCTACAGCCCTCTTGCTCATCAAACGAAAATCTGCATGGTTGAAGACTAGTTTGACTCCCAGCTTGTCCATCAGCTTATAAAATCCTTCTGCAGTCAACCGTTTGAAGAATGTATCACTCTCCCTGCTGCTTCTCACACCGTATACAACTTCGTAACCCTCATTGTATTTTTTAACCATTTCGTTAATAGCATGAATGTCATCTTGGAGGTCAGCGTCAATGGTTACCATGCAATCGGACGCTTCCTTTGCAGAAAAGAGTCCGGCGAGCAAAGCGTTTTGATGTCCGACATTCCTTGAGAGCTTAAGGCCTTTTACTATTTCATTATTTAAGCTGGCTTTATAAATCAAGTGCCAGGTCCTATCTTTGCTTCCATCATCAACAAATAGTACTTTACTTTTATCTGATACTAGATTTTGCTCAATCAGTTCACTGAGCTTGGCAGTCAACTGATCGATTGTCACTTCCAGTACTGCTTCTTCATTATAACAAGGTACGATAATTGTGAAGATCGGCGTATTCATTATTAGCCTCCTTGGTGTCATAAAGCTTCATAGAGGTAAATTTTCCAGGCACTTTCCTTTGAGTCAAAGACTTTATCAAGCTTCAGGTCATTTTCTGATGCGTTATCAATTGGAATTGAAGAAAAGATAAATTCTCCGCCCAGCTCTTTAAACTGCTTTATGTTCACGTCTATATTTTCAATTCTTCTCTTTGATGTTTTTTTAAACATATAATGCTTTCCCAATTCATCGGTAAAAAGATAACATCGTCCGCCCCACTCATCAAAGTAGATACGGATTTTCTTATTCTTTTTGAGTTCATTTTCAATAACCTTCCTGAACTGCTCTTTATAACTCAGGGGATAAAAATTATTGTAGGTATCCAGTGTGTAAAATCCATTATATTGAGCGATTGCTGGATGCAAGCCTATACTGGCTACACGATAGTGATGTTGAGGTTTCCCTATGTGATTTTTGATCGCTTCAAATTGTTCTACTGCGTAAAATTCCCTGACACTGGGCTTTTTGCGGTGTATGATCTCTTCGTTTGAGAACAAAAGAATGATAATTTGGGCAGCTATTAACCAGGGCACTATTTTCTGCAATTTTATTTCATTCCATAGAATCTTGAGGCCGATGGCAAACAGAATATACAAGAGTAATGGACGCAAAAAGTGAAACCTGGCAAAATTAAATGTATCCAGGAAGTGGAATTTCTCAGTTAATGGAAGCCATCCTTTATAAAACCAAAATGCATACCAGGCAGATAAGACAAAGTTAAGAACAAAAAAGACCACAAAAATGCGTTCTTTCTTCCACTTTTTATGCTTCCAAATAAGAAGCATCGCTGCTACAATGACTGGCAGTATTACAAGAGTATGTACCGTCATAACATGTGTGTGTCCGAGGAAGAAGTTTTTGAAGGTAAGCCTGACAGAGTGCCAGAACGATAGTCGTGCGTGAAAGTATTCATCTCTGCTATTCGGTTCCCCATCAAATAAGAAGGAGTATACCAGTCTGTAATCAGTGACTAAATACATAGCTGTCATATATGCTATCGCTAAAAAGAACCTCCAATTCCATCCTTTTCTGCGGATGAGATCATAAAGCCAAATTATTCCCATTGCACTGAGGAAAAAGAAAAAACCCAAAACGATACTTGAATAAAATGGCAGGAGTGTAAGCGTAAGAAAATACGGCCAGGAAACCCTGCCCTTTCTGATATGCAAAAAAGCCCAGAGTGCGAGAGGCATACCCAAGGTACTAAGCATCCCAGACGGCCAAAATGGAGTAAGGGAAAATGCAAGAGCTGTCCCGACACGAATAATGCTTTTTTCTTCCGCTTTAATAAAGTGGTCCTTCAAAACTAAATACATACCAAGGAAAGCTATGAACCTGGTGATTCCCTGACTTACTCCATAAGCACCCATTGTCGGGAATAATACATACAGCCATACAATTAGGCTAAGCTCGGTTCCAAGCGCATTCCTCGGCAGCCCATTGATGATTTGAGGAATCCGGGAATCCAAAGAACCGGTAAGCTGGCCACTCTCAGCAAGCACCTTGTACCAAGCCAAATTTGAGTCAAGATTGTCATGGACCCTAATATGGGCATCGTCTCCTAAAATAAAATAAGGGGATAGGTAGAGTGAAATCACAATGAGTGAAAATATAATGAGTTTCCGCTCTTTACCCAATAAGTAAGACAAATCACATTACACCTCAAATTTCATATTTGCTTCGATTATTATTAAGGTTTGCACATTTTTTGAAACTATTCCCTCAATTGTCCAGTGAACAACAATTGCACCTTCACCCTCATATAAGCTGGTAATTAAAAATCAGTAAATAAAAGAGGACAAAGAACACCGAGAGAATTAACGCAACTAATGGCTTCTTGTGGTGCAGCATGAGCATGGGATACATCGTACTATAGAAAAAAACTTCCCAGCCCATAGACCAGCCGTGTGCAAATTTAATGGCTCCTATTTTGAAGGCAATGGTCTCGACTAAGATAGACAACGATATCCATTTAATATAGTGCAATATTCTTTGGTATTTGCCCTGTGGATAGTTCCCCAGAAACAGAATGATCATACTTGGGTAAAAAATGAATGTATATAATGTTTCAGTGACAAATAGACTGATAAAATTCCTGTCAAATTCCCATAAGTGCTTGTTGCCGATATAAGATATGTACTCATAGAAGCAACTAAACAGAGCCCAATAATAAAAAGTAGGCAGAAATTCCTTCCATCGTTCCCACTTTCCCATTCCAACCGACAAAGCAAATCCACCTAAAATAACAAAAGCATGGAACAATTTCTTCCCTCCCTTTTATCCCAACACTTATAACTTCAATTGATTTCCTTTTCTTCAATCAAATGTATTTTCTACTATTCAAAAGGTTTTATGTATGAAGGGATACCTGTACTGCAGTCACATCACAAAAAAGCTGTACTGGTGTGATTTAAACCAGTACAGCTTTTTTACCCCTCTTCTGTTAAATTGTTCTCTGCCTCAAGAATGAAAAGGTCTTTTTTGGACTGAAGAAATATCAGCGACATCAAAGCTGCAGCGAGTAACAGTCCTATTGCAGAGAATGCGACAGTAACTGTTTGCAGTGTAACTACCTCTGCTATATAACCCAATAACAAAGTTAACAGGATTTGAACCATTGCCTGAAAGAAGGCAAACGAACTGCTAAACCTGCCCATTAAGTCGACTGGTACATTGTTTTGGAAAAAAGTTGCGTAACCAGTAAAAGAAAATGGTGAAAAGAACCCAATAATGATAAAACCGACCACAGCCAAAGGGATCGTTTGTGGTGAAGCAAGATAAAACATCAAGTAACCGGTCACCGACAGAAAAGACCCCATACCCAACAGCATCCTTATTGAAAGACGATTCGCCAGCGCTGACACAGCTAAAGAACCAGCCACATACCCAGCTCCAGTTAGGCTTACCAATAATCCGTAATTCTTTTCGGATAAGCCTATAACCTGTTGTATGAAGGTAACCTCCTGTGAGTCGAGGGAAAATGATATTAAAGTGATGAATTGAAACATAAGGAAAATGATCATAAAACCAGTTGCTGTTTTTCCAAAACTGATGACAGCCTTCCAATCCTCAGCGATCGTTTTCATCGTAATCCGTTCTCTAACTTTTTCACTGCTTAGCTTTTCATCCACATCTGGCAGGAAGAAAATGGCCAATGCACAAAAGAAAAAAGTTACTGCATTAATGTAAATACTTGTATTTATGCTTCCATACATAATCAGAACTCCTGATACACTAGGTCCTACAAGCATCGCACCAGACGTTGCAAACGAAAAGATGGAATTGAAACGTTTTCTTTTTTCGGGTGGAACAAGCTTTGTTATATAAGTTTCTGATGTGGGACCAAAAAATGCTCCCGCTATATTTGTTAAGAACATAATTATGTATATCGGAACAATTGAATTAAAAAATGGGATGATTGCAATGAGAATTCCACGAAGTATGTCAATGTAAACCATTAATCTTCGCTTATTGACACGATCAATGACGCTGCCTGCCCAAGTGTTCGTAAAAAGGATTGCCAATGGCCTAATGATAAATAATCCAGCGATTGCAGCGGCAGAACCTGTTAATTTTAGAACCAATAAATTTATAGCTACAAAATAAATCCAATTACCAATGTTTGAAACCCCTATCCCCAGAACTAAAAGTATGGGATTCTTCCAGCCTTTCAAACAGACCCCTCCCGTGTGCTGAATATGAATGCAAAATTCAATTATCTATTCTCTTTCCATCCTATCTTCAACTTCCAAAAGTTTCAAGAAGCTATTTATATACATTCCATTTTTTTACTGAATTCATTAATTGTCACAATTTGTCCATATTAATTTTCCCAACAATTTATCTGAAACAGGCTCTATACCCGTATTTATGAGCATATTAAACATTTAGTCTATTCTTTTCATTTATTTACCAGCGGGAGTCATACGATTTACCTATTCCTTACATAGGTATATTACTTATAATGGTAGATAGAATAGATAAGGAGCTGAAACCATGAATTCAAATCCGAAGTTTGTTTCTAAGATTCTTCCGCTTTTTGCGGCGTTTATGGTTATAATTACGATTGCAGCGACATTTGTCGTTCAAAATACTGATGATAAAGTATCTGTCCCTTTTTCTTCTCTTGTCAAGAGTATAGAAGGCCTTAATGGCAGCGAAGCAACCCTTACTGAAAAAATAGATGGAACTCTAGTACTTGAAACGAAAGAAGCAACATTAGTTTCCCAAGTTCCTCCCGGAAGCCAAATGGTCGATAAATTAGTAGAAAAAAATAATATAAAATATGAATATATGAATAACAGCAAATATGGTGCCTGGATCCTCGGCGGAGTATTATTGCTTTTGCTAGGTACTGCGTTTGTTATTCAAAAGAAAACTGGTGGTATCGGTACAGGAAATAGAATGAAGAATAGTCTTTCAAAACCTAACCCTCTCCCTTCAATTACTTTAGAAGATGTTGGTGGATTGCAGGAAGAAATGAAAGAGGAAATTTTTCAGACACTCTCAATCTTGAAAAATCCTGAAAAGTCAGCAAAGATGGGCATTAAGCCGCCAAAGGGCATTCTTTTGTATGGACCTCCAGGCACAGGCAAAACCTTGCTTGCTCAAGCTATTGCTCGTGAATTGAACGCCAACTTTTTTTCTGCCAGCGGATCTGCATTTAATGAAATGTTCATCGGTGTAGGTGCCTCTCGTGTCCGAAGCTTATTCCAAAGTGCACGGAAGCAAGGGCCAGCCGTTATTTTCATTGATGAAGTTGATGCTCTTGCCGGTAAACGTAAGCCACATGGCGGTGAAGAAGGTGAAAAGACACTTACAGAATTGCTTGTCCAGCTTGACGGAGGCCACGCTAATGATGGAATTCTTTTCATTGCAGCTACGAACAGGAAAGACATGCTGGATGATGCATTCCTACGTCCCGGTCGTATCGATTTCTCATTTAATGTCCCACTTCCGGATACAAAAGGCAGAAGAGAGATCATCAACATTCATATCAAAGGAAAAAACCTGGCAGATGACGTTGCAGCATCACTTGATGACCTGGCTGAAAGCACTTCTGGATTCTCAGGTGCCGAACTGCACTCGTTGTTTGAAACAGCAAGCAGACGTGCATTAAGGAGTGGACAGGATTTCATTTCAAAGAGTGATATTGATTACTCTCTTGATCGGACCATCCTTGGAAGTACTTCCCGTACTCTTCAGGATGCAGATACAAAGCGCAGGGTTGCCATCCACGAGGCAGGACATGCACTTGTGTCAGCAGTCACTAAACCTGGTTCTGTCCGAAAAGCAACGATCATCCCCAGAGGGCAGGCACTTGGATATGTGGCTCCGATTCCAAAAGAACTTCAATTGTCGACTCATAGCGATTTAATTGACCGTATAGCGATGATTCTTGCTGGTGGTGTAGCCGAAAGGATGATTCTCGGTGAACATAGTATCGGAGTAAGCGGTGATGTCCAGCAAGCTAAACAGATTATAGAGCAAATGGTTGACACGGGTTTGCTGCAGGAAGGTTTCTCACTAACATTCAGTAAAGGCTTGAAAGAAACAAAGATGCAGGAGCTTTTCGATGACGCTTTAGAAAAATCCGAAATGATCATTAATGCTCACAGACAACAATTTGATATGCTAGTAGAAGAATTGCTAAAGAAAGAAACACTTGAAGGTTCAGAAGTTGATGAAATTGTCCAGGATAAGACTCGTTTTCGTGAAGATCAGTATTTAATGGCATAACAAAAAAGGCTTTCTGCGGAAAGCCTTTTTATTTTTGGACTAGAGCCTGGGCCAGGTTTGTTCTTATCTCTTTATCTTTGAAAGAGAGCCCAAGTTGAACAGCTGTCTGGGCAATTTCTGGTCTGATGCCAGAAAGCGTGGTCTTTACGCCTATTATTTCTAATGCGTTCAATAACTGGAATATTTGATGGGCAACCATAGTGTCAATCATCGCCACCCCTGATAAATCAACAAATAGGTGATGAATATCCCTCTTAGCGCATTGCTTAAGTGTATTTTCAAGAATCATTTTTGCTCTTGAAGTATCAATATCCCCAATAAGGGGCAGCAGACCTTGATGGTTGCTTAATGAAATAACTGGGGCACTTAATTCATTGATAGTCGCCTGCTGGGCTTTCAACACGTTTTGAGAGTATTTATATGTAGCTTCGACGAAACGTAAAATGACCTCGTCCATTTCTTTAAGGATAATATCATACCATAAATCGACTTCTTCCCTTGTGATCCCCGGGTTCATCTGAATAAATTTACGGACATAGTCAAAATACTGATTCCTTACGTTTTTAAATTCCCTGATTACGTAATGAATAGGCGTATTAATATGTTCAAAATCACTTGCTATCTCGATGATCCATGGCTCGAAGTCCTGGAAAAATTCTTGTTCCCCTTTATTGAATAACTCAATAAAATGTAAATGGAAATCATGATTTTGTTTTTTCAACGCCTTAATAACCTCAGGGTCTTTCGAAGCATATACACCTGCAGTGTTCGACTTATCAATATTTTCATACCATTCTTCAGTTAAATTATAGCTGTTTTCTTTTAGGTATTCATATAAGTAATGATTTCTGTGCATCAAGCTTCCCCCTGTCTCGAAATGCACCAAATGAAAATAGTGACAAGATGCAAAATCTTCTATTTTGTATTATACCAAAAAAACCTGCCTATTATAAACTCTAACGGATCTATCCTATTACTGGCTTGTATACTGTATCAAACTTTATTCAAGTTTGTGTTTTTCCTTTAACTCAGCCGGAGCCATTTTTATCATCTGTTGGAAAATAATAAGCAGGACACCTACATCATCAACGATTCCGATCAATGTTAAGAAGTCAGGAATGATATCAAATGGCAGGAGAAAATAGCCGATGATCAAACCAGCTGAAATGAATTTTTGCTTTAATGGAACTAGCCTCGAAGTAAAGAACTCTATTAAAAAGGGTAAAAATTTATGCACTTTAAATACAAGCCTGATTCTTTTAAAAAACTTTTTCATGAAAACCCTCCTTCTGACTAGTATTATCCACTTTCACATTTTATTGAATCTTAAAACATTGTAAGATAACATTAATACGTTGGAAATGGAGATATGTTTCATTTACGAATCAAAAAATCAGCCTATAGAGTAGAGGCCACTGAAAGTATGCCGATTGTTTAGATTTTCTTAAGAGCCAAACATAAAAGCAGATCCAACTCCATATTTTTGGAATTGGATCTGCTTTTTTCTTGTTTCTTGTCCTCTTTTGCCTCCAAAGATAATGGCTTTCGTTTAGTAGCACTAGGCTGATTGGAATGGAAGGTGCGTAGACTCCTGCGGGATCAGCGGGTCTGGTGAGACCCCGCAGGCGCTTTAAGGCTCAACGCACGCCCCGCGGAAAGCGAAGCATCCTGGAATGGAAATCAACCGGCCAATTTAACAAAGTTACCCTATAAGGACTTTATCAGTGGCCTCATAGAGTATTGGGTGTTTTTAAGACCTATTATTCATTTACTTTTTTGCTGATCACAATAAAAGTGGATCGCTTCCTTAAAGAATGCTGCCAGTCCTTGTTGGTATTTATCAATGTTCTTTGTGAACCGCGGATCGTCCACATATAAATCACCCAGTCCACGAAAGATTTCCAGTGTGCAATCATAATAGTGATCGGTGATAAACTGGCGCCAATCCGCTACAGCCTGCTGTACTTCTGGAGCTTCTGGGCCCTTGTCCATCCCGGCAATAAGCCGTTGATAAATTCCCTCTGTTTTACTTTGGATGTCTCCCCAGTCTTCCGCTGAATATCCAGCAGTCTTCTCCTCGACTTTTTCGACAGTCTCTTTCCCGTACCGCTCTTTCGCTTCCTCACTATATTTCTTTTGATGTTCTTCAATCTCCTTCATATCAAACCCTTTGAACATATCCTTTTCTGCCATCTTATAACCTCCTTCTATTGAATGAATTGTCCGTTCCACAGTCATGATCATCTCTTCTAGCCGCTTTTTCTTAGCTAAAAGTAATTCTTTATGCTTTTTTAAATTCTCCTTGCGGTTAAACTCCGGCCTATCAATGATATCTTTGATTTCTTGAAGAGAGAGATCCATTTCCTTGAAAACTAATATCTGTTGAAGGCGCTCAAGATTCTCTTCTGAGTATAGTCTATACCCAGCAGTGGACAAAGCTTCTGGTTTGAGTAACCCAATCCGATCATAATGATGTAGCGTACGTACACTCACTCCAGTAAACTCAGCAACTTCTTTTACTTTGTACATGTCTTGATCACCTCCACATATAAATCGTAATCTATGACGCAGCGTCAGAGTCAATACTTTTTATTATTTTATATTTGAAATATGATTCTAGCCTTCTACACTTACTTGAATGGGATTTCTTTCTGATACGCCTTTTCATATTTAGTTAATAGTTCCTCTTTATGTGCTTCACTATTGATTAGAATATCTCCGTATACTGGCACTATTGTATGCCATTCCTTTTCTTCATTCTGCCTGGAAATAAATAAGTAGCTTTCTCCTTCTTTGAGCAGCTGGTCATTTTCCACCAGAATTAGGGTTTCTCCTTCATAGCCCCCTTGCTGGTTGACTGTTATGTCTCCATGCAATTCACCTTTGATGTTCTCAGCCACTTCCACTTTGAACTGCGTTTCAAGCATTCCTCTTTCATCAGATGTTCCAGACAACTTTACAACTCTTCCAACAAACACATTATCTGCCCATCCGACAAGCCTTTTAGGGTCAGTGACATCAAAAGCGTGACTGGTCTGTACTGTTTTGATGACGGGATTTTCAGGTGGCTGATTAGATAACAATCCAGGGCCTGCTATCCCCAGTGCAATGATCGCAGCGAGACCGGGTACTGCAAAGGTGAACCATTTCTTTTTATTGTTATTTCCCATCTCAGATTTTGCCTTTCCAATCCCTAATTTGCTTCGCTCACTCAATTCATTTGGTATTTCAATTTTGCTCATTTCTGTTTGGACTTTATTGCTCACATGCGTCATCTCCCTTCCATTTTTTTCGAAGCTTTTCTAACCCTCGATACAATATTGTCTTTGCTGAGCCTAGTGGAATATCCAATGTCTCCGAAACTTCTTTTAAAGTCATTCCTTGATAAAATCTTAGCAGGATGACACTTTTTTCTTCCTCCCGTAACTCTTCAATCATTCCCCTTAATGTAATTTCGGAAGGCAAATCTTCATGAACTGCTCCTGAAGTAAATTCCTCAAAATCAGATTTCAATGGCACAACTTTTTTCCTTTTTCTAAGAATGTCGAGTGAACAGCTAATGGCTATTCTGATCAGCCATGATTTAAAATATTTTGGCTCCTTCAGTTCTTTTATAGATTTAAACGACTTATACGCTGTTTCCTGTACGACATCCAATGCGTCATTCTCGTTTTTCACATATATATAAGCCATCCTGTATAGATCCTGCTCATATTGCTGGAAAAGCTCAAGAAATGCTTTGTCATTTCCCCTCTGGGCTTTTTTAATCAATGACAGCAATAGATGCACCCCCTTGTTCCATTCTTAATCATTAGACGGAAGTTGCGCCGGTTTGGCTTTCAATTGTTAGAAATATTCAATAAAAATAAAAACATCCTCTAAAAAGCAGGATGTTTGTCTATGTTATACGATAACTTTTCCATAAATCTGGCAGCAAAAACTGATATTTAGACTGTAAATAACGATCATCCATCAATATAATGGTTCCTGTATCTTTTTCTGAACGAATCAGTCTGCCGCCTGCTTGCAGGACTTTGTTCATACCTGGATAAACATAGGCGTAATCATATCCATTTTTACCGTGGGAGGAAAAATGCCGTTTGATCAAATCCCGCTCGAAGCCAATTTGAGGCAGTCCAACTCCCACTATCAACACACCATTCAATCGGTCCCCCTTTAAATCAACTCCTTCTGAAAAGATTCCACCAAGGACAGCGAAACCTACCAGTGAGTCTGATCTTCCTGGTTTAAAGGATTCCAGATACGCTTCACGTTCGGTATCTCCCATTCCTGTATCCTGTACAATCGACGGTATGCCATAATTGCCAAGGTTCCATTCTTCCAACACCGAATTAAGATAGAGATAGGATGGAAAGAAGATCAAGTAGTTGCCTGGCTTAGTCTGAATGGTTTCGACAAGTGTTTTGACAATCGGTTTTATCGAGTTTTCTCTATCCTTGAATCTAGTCGAAATAGGCTTGACCATTACCTGGGTCTGTTCTTGGGAAAATGGGGAAGGAATTCGGACAATATAATCATCTTCTTCTCCGCCCAACAGATCACGGTAATATCCAGTAGGGCTCAAAGTCGCCGAAAAGAAAACACGGGCTTTGAAACTTTTACCTGCTTGCTTGATTAGATAAGAAGGATCAAGGCAAAATTGCTTTATTTTCACTTCATTCCTTTGTATCTCTGCATATAAAATGAACCGTTCATCATAAAGCTTGCTAATTCTTTGCCAATTCTGCGCTGCAAAATAGGTTTCAAGCAACAATTCAGGATTCTCAGATCTTTCGCTTAACAGTTCCTGTTCAGCAAGTTCAATAAAGTCCGATACCAACTGATTGAATTCCCCAAGAGGCTCTACAAATTCGATTGTTTTTGAAGCTTCAGCCTGCTTTTTCACCTTGATAAAATAGTCGTTTATTAGCTTGGAAATTTTATGTATGTTTTCGTTCTTCCCCTTAAACTCCCTCTTAAGCTGCAAAAAAGGTGCCTTTTCCAGAGTGGATGAATACATATCCCTCCCTCTGTCAACCAGATTATGAGCTTCATCAACAAGAAGGACTGTTGCTTTTTTTTGATCATCAAATAAACGCTTTAAAGAAACTTTCGGGTCAAATATATAGTTATAATCACATATGACTGTGTCCGCACTATACGCAAGATCTAGGGAAAATTCAAAAGGGCAAATCTTGTGTTCAAATGCATATCGGTCTATACAATGTCGATTTATAGAGTTTTCATTTTGCAAAATATCAAGTATAGCGTCATTGATTTTGTCATAATAACCGTCCGCAAACTCACAATGCTCTTTATTGCATATCCCCTGACCGGTAAAACATACCTTATCCTTTGCCGTTATAGTCACTACTTTCATTTGAAGGCCTTCGGAAAACAGTTGACTATAAGCTTCTTCAGCTGTTTGCCTGGTCGTTGTTTTAGCAGTCAGGTAAAAAATCTTTCCCAGATGCTCTTCACCTATAGCTTTAATTGCCGGGAAGATGGTAGAAATGGTCTTACCGATGCCAGTTGGAGCACTTGCAAAAATGGTCTTTTTTTCAAGAATGGTCTTGTAGACCGAACCAGCTAGCTGACGCTGCCCTTTACGATAGTGAGGAAAAGGAAATGCCAATTCTTTAATACTTTGATTCCTTTTCAATTCATGCGCTAATCGCAATTTTGCATAAGGAGCAAACATGGATAACATGTACCGCATAGCTTCGTTGATCTCGTCAGTTGTCTGAGTCTTACGGAACCTTTTTATTTCACCGGAAGATTTCTGTACATACGTAAGCTGGATATCGATGCAATCCAGTTCATGGTCCTGCATGTACATATACGCATAGCATTCTGCCTGGGCCCAGTGAGCAAGATTACTTTCTTCATTGATCACATCCAGGCTTAAGGAGGTTGATTTAATTTCATCGATTGTCATGTGTCCATTGTTTTCAAGAAGACCGTCACAACGCCCTTCAATCATAAAATGAAGATTTTCATATTCAATTTCAGCCTTTAAATAGACTTCACTTTGATCTTGTTCATTATATGTTTTTTGGACTTCTCGATGGATTCGAGATCCTTCGGTAAAAGACGAAGTTGAGCTGAATCCAGATACGATACTCCCACTTTTATATACATACTCAGCCAAAGTCCTCACCGGTATCTTCACTACCTTCTGCATCCACTCACCTGCCCCGATCTCTAAAAATCATATAACTAATTATAGTACATATGTTCTTATATATCCAATTAAATAAAAAATCCGCTCCAGAGAATCCTGGAACGGATTGATATCTTTTACCAATGGCGTGTAATTTCAAGCAAAGTGTCAATTTCAATTTGGTTCAGCGCAAAACTTAAATCATTTTCAGCAACATCAGATGTCTCTTCCAATAGCTCGTCAATATCCATGCTAATTGTTCCCATACCGAACCTCCTCATGTTTTTGAGTGGACAGAATATTATTGTCCGGCCTCGTGAAAATAGTTCGTTTATTATATGAGGGTTCTGGGGGTAATTGAACATACTGAAAATTTTCCCAAGTTCCTACCGATAAAAAACAAAAAGGCCTTATGATGGCCTTTTTGTTACACTTTTTTATACTGGAGGTTGGATAGGCGGCATGCCCGCTACCAATACTCCTAAAGCAAATGCACTTGTTGTAAGTAAAGCAAATAACTTCTTTTTCATGTTACATTCCTCCACTTAATTAATTTTTTGAATATATTTTACTGCTTGATCGAACCTGCCTATATTTTGATAGTGATTCGATAGCATTTTGTAAAATCCGATTAATTCCTCACTTTTCCCATCACTTTCTTCTAAGAAAGGGATCACTTTCGTTTCGGAATATGCAAGTGATTTTTCAGGAGAGTCAAGGTTCATAAGGTAATAATTTGATAGAATCTTATACTTGCGATTATCCAACTTCTTTGATACTTCTTGAACCTCTTGAAAAGCCTCTCTTGCTTTATCCAAATTGCCAAGCTCCAAGTTAATTTCACCAATAGAATAAGATGTGATTAAATAATGAAGATTAATCTGTGTCTGCATTGCTTTACTTTTTTCAAAAAAAACAATAGCTTCCTGAAATTTATTAAGTTTTTTTTGCAAGTAACCCATATTATGATATATTTCTGGCAGGAGTTTGCTTTCTTTTAATAATTCTGCATTCCGAATTAAATGTTTAAAACAATCCTGAGCTTCTTCATAAATCTTTGAATGCGTATAATTGATCCCTAATAAAATCAATACATGCAAGATCCTTTTGAAGTTATGGTCTACCATAAATTCTTCTAAGGCTAATTTGCCGTAATAAATAGCGTATCCTGGTTCTTCAAGAGAACTCTTGGCCAGAGCCCGGTGATATAGTAATTCTCCTCTGGATATTTCTACCTTAGAAGCTTTGCCAATCGAACTTAAAATCTCATCTGCTTTTCTACAATTACCTTTCTTTAATAACCATACAGCATTAAGATAGGAAAATAAAGCCATCTGAGGTTGGGAAAATATATTCTTCTGCTTATTCAAAAGTTCAAATTGCTTACTTGCTTCTAATATCTTACCCTTGAAAATAAGGTATCTATATTTAGCTAGCTCATATGTATGTAAATTTGTTGAAAAAGGTATTATTCCTTCAAACTCTTGTAGGCTCTTCATTACTTCGTCAGCTTCGTCATTTAAGTAATAATCGATCTTCTCATTCAGTTCGCTTACTAGCAGCTTAATCTGCCCTTCATTTTCCGTAATGGAAGAAAGGTTTACGCCAAGCCTTTCAAGCAGCAGCCCCATTGTTTCCTGGTTGGCTTCTTTGGCATTACTTTCAATCTTGCTCAAATGGGGAACTGAACATATGCCATTTGCCAGTTCCTTTTGTGTTAGACCTTGTTGAATCCTATAAAATTTAATGAGTGGTCCAAACTGCATATATTCACCTTCCGTTTTTTATTTTAATCTACCATCTTTCCCAAAATTTTAAACAGTTCAAAAGTACTATTTTTGAAAAATTCTATATTTTATAAATTATTTCTTCATATATTACAACAAATACTGAAATAAAGCCACCCGGATCAATCAACCCGGATGGCTGGCAAAGTTGTAAGTGTGTTATATTATCTCACTCGTGGGAAACCGAACCCTGAAGCATAGTCATCGCCCGTAGCTGCGCCTGATCCACCTTTGATGTCATACAGTTTCGCACGTCTTTGAATTTCAGATCGAAGCTGTGAATTGCTCCAAGACTTATTCGCAGACCATAATTTTGCTGCAAGTCCGGAAATATGTGGCGTTGCCATTGATGTACCGCTCATAGTCGTATAGTTTCCGTCAACAGCTGTTGAATAGATGCCGCCGCCTGGTGCTGCTACTTCAACGTCTTTTTCCTGGATATAATAGTCACCGTCAGTATATGGGTTACCGCGAGAAGAGAAGTCAGATACTTTATGTGTTCCATTTACGAATGTATTATCCAGTGACGCAACAGCAATTGCATTTGTTAAAGCACCAGGATAACCAATGGTGTTTGCACTTGGTCCACTGTTACCTGCAGCCGCGACAACCAGTGCACCTTTGCTGTATGCATAGTCAACTGCACTCGCGATCATTGAATCTTTGCCGCTTGAACCCAGTGACATTGAGATGACGACTTTGGTTCCTGTACGTACACCTTCATCTGCAGCATGACGGATTGCTCCTGCGATATCATCTGAGTAACCAGAACCATTATCTCCTAAAACCTTGTATCCCCACAGTTCCGCTTCAGGTGCTACCCCATATACCCCAGCACCATCGTACCCGCCATTGGCAACAGCTGTTCCGGCAACATGTGTGCCATGCCCTTGACGGTCAGTACAAGACCCATTAACCATTGAAGAATATGATTGGGTAAAATCTTTACATTGTTCAACATTGTCAGTTAAATCAATGTGGTTCCGGTTGATACCTGTATCCAGGACAGCTACCTTGATTCCATTACCACCGCTCGTGGCTTGGATGTAATTATCGTTATAGATTGCTTGGATGCCCCAAGGAGTCTGATCAGATGGATAAGATGCCTGGACTGTATAATCACCCTTGCCTTTTCCTTTGCTATTGCTATTTCCTTCAACACGTGCATCAATGGTGTGAATCCCTACCTGAGACACTTCGATATTTTTGTTCTTAAGCAAAGCTTGATATTGTTTACTATTTACCTCTGCTGTAAATCCTTGTTTGCCAAAATCCCATCTCTTTCCATATTGATCTTTTACTTTTGCTTTTTCTGCACTCGGACCTTTAATTAAAACTCGATAAGTATCCTGGCTCTCTTGCACTCCCGCACCAAAAGCCCCTGTTGCAAACAATGAAACACCCATTGCTAAACTAAGTACTGCTGATCCGAGTATTCTCTTCTTCTTCATTCTTTTGCTCCTCTCACCCTTACAAATTTTCAGCTGGCCGGCTGCAAAAATAAGTATATTTTAAATTTTCAGCCAATATCAACAGATAACCAAGCCTATTTGATTGGGAAAAAAGAGGGAGAAGTAATGGATGTCCGCTAAAATTTGGTGTCTTTTAGTAACTCTCTTTCCAGCTACATAAACAGTTCTCGCTGGAACATAAATTCTGTAAAACTGATTACTTCCTTATATACTTTTTTAGAAATGCGGAAGCAATACCAAGCTTAGTTATCATATCAAATGGTAATTCAACACTCAAAAATATTGGGAAACCAATGGTTCACCAAAATAAAAACACTCCGATAAAAATTATCGAAGTGCTCATTTTAAATTGATTTTCTAAACGCTTTGCTGAGAGTATTTAAATACGGTACATCTGGAACAGTCTTTGAACTATTAAGGTAAAAGGCATGATTCGGTTTAATTCCAATTATAAATGGCTGAAGCCCCATCATCTGCAACTCCTTAACTAGTGCCACAAAAGCTTCTACTCCTTCGATTGTAAATTCTCCGACACCATTAAAATCGAACAGTACTTCTAGGTACCCACCTTCTTGGGCTTTCCCCAATACCCTATGTTCGTTTTGGCAGATCAGTTCCTGATCCAGGTTCCCAAAAAGGGGCACCAATGCCGCGCTTTTAGTTAATCTAATGAATGGACAGGACAGACTTTTCATCTCGAAAAGAGTCTTTTCAACCAACTCTTTTTTTTCAAGAAGCTCAAGATTCGTATCTGACAGCCGTTTCCGATGTTTTTCAACAATGCTTTCTAATTCTATAAGGCGATGGTCTTTTTCAATACAAATGACATGACCCCTGCCCTCATTCCAAATGACACTTATGTCGAAAAGGGCGTAAGGAGATTCTTTTGTTTTCATGGTCAGTTCTCCTTCTGCCCTGCCTTCTTTATTTCCCAATATGGATTTTGTTTTGCCATGGCTTTCCCAATCCACCAAATCAAGAAATGTATCTCCTATAGTAAAAGTTTCCGAACTAATTTGAGAAAATTCGAGAATATTATAGTCACTGTCTAATAAAAAATAAGGTTGCGGTGAAAATTTAAGATCCGACATTTGTTTTCACTCCGTGCTGATGACGGTCCAGCCAATCATTTATGTCTTTAAGATTTTTAAGGAAAAGCGTCTGTTCCGATCCATAACGGTCAAATTCATACTGGCTTAACAATCGCCCACCTACAATCACAGCTGGACGGCACGGCAGCTCCTCTAACTCCTTAATATAAGGACGAAGCTGTTCCGCATGATAAAGAATCGAAAAAGAGAGGCATATTGCATCCGGCTTCCATTCCTCGGCGGCCTTTTTAATATATTCAAGGGGAAGATTCGGCCCATGGAATTTTGTTTCCCAACCATATTCACTGAACAATTGGCTAGCCATTTTCAATCCAAGATAGTGCTGTTCATTCTCAACACAAAGAAACATCGCTTTTTTCCCAATTGAGGAAATTTGCATATCCCTGCCCTTTTGCCAACTGTATCGAGCCAATATATAATCACATGTCGAAGTTGCCAAATGCTCATCGGCAACCGTAATTTTATTTGTCTCCCACAAATGCCCGATATGCCTCATGGCAGCCGTAATGATGTTTTCATAGATATATAAACTGTCTTTCGATGCCTCCATCTCATCTTCCAATAGTTCCCAGGAGGCATCCTGGTCACCATCAAGCAAGAGCTGAGAAAGCTCTATAGCCTTGTCCATGGCACCTCACCTCATTCATTTAATAGTGCATCATTTGATAATGAATCGATCGCTTGTTCAAGTATATTAACATATGCTCTTGCAGATTTGTCATCATTTGATTTTTCAATAGCACCAATCAATCTATTAAAATTATCAATAAGATGCTCTGTCTTCATCCCTCTTGAGGTCAAAATGCCATTTAGCCAATGGGCATAATCAATAAAGTATTTTTCCTCATCCATACTAGCCGCTGTTTGAAGATACTTTATATGATGTTCATTGTCCTCTTTGCATTTTTGCCTTCCCCGTTCACCATATTTTTCGAGCAGGATAGGATTATCTTTGTAAATCCCGTCGGTAACCTCTTCTATAATTGAATTAATTAATGTTTCGTTCATTTAGCTACCACCTGGTATCGTCCAACAGTTGGACGTATGGTAGCAAGTTCCTGATCAGGATAATTCTTTTCAAGTTCATGAACTTTTTTATAGGCGTCACTCGTAATATATTTTATATAATTTTCCTTTGATTCCCAGCAGATTTGGACGGTCAACTCTGATGGTTTTTGCTCGTTTTGAAGCAAGTTAAAGGAAATGAATCCTTCATACTCATCTACCAGGCGTGATCTTTTTTGATAGATTCCTATCACCTCATCAACCTTACCCTCTGGTATATTTACAGTTGAATGTACGATATACATTATTCATTTCCTCCTATTCCCCTTTGAGACATAGTCCAATTATACATTTCTAGTGTTAGGCATTCAAATTTACTACGCTCTCAGGGACATAGAAAATCACTAACTTTAGAAAATACTAGTATTTCTTACCTTTTAAAAGGGTTTACTTTAACTTTTAATACTTTTTTTCAAAAGATCATATACCTGGTTTTACATCTCAAATGGCCATCTACTACATAGGTTGAAATCCGTTAATCCAGATGCATTAAAAAAGCTGGATGTATGTCATCCAGCTTTCAGTTTGTAGACAAAAGGGGTTCGGAATGCTCTCATTCCGAACCCCTTTTTGGATTTCATCGAATTTTTCAAAGGAAATAGACTCTCTTTTCTATACTTTTAGGCCATTACTGGACTTCTCCATGTCCAGTTGGCCATCTTCTTCAAGTTCAATGCAGCGAAAGTAAGCATCGCCTGCATCGACAATTTTTTAAGTCCCCTTAGGGTTGTCCAACGCATGCCATGCTTTTCTTTTGCATCTGCGAATACGCGCTCAATGGTTTCTTTGCGCTTCGCATAGATTTGTTTTACTTCTGATTGGTGCCTTAAATGGTCTGCCTCTTCCAAATACTCATGCCAGATGTGGCGCGTTACCACCTTTTGGTGGTCTTTGCTTTCTGTACATTGCGCTAAAAATGGGCAGGTGGCGCAGATATGTTTGGGAGATTTGTACTCACGATATCCCTCTTTTGTAGTGGTGGAATACCTTAGGATCTCACCGGCAGGACACAAGTAACAGTCATAAAATTCGTCATATACATAGTCATATTTACGGAAGAATCCGTCCTTCGTTCGTGGTCGGGTATAAGGCAAAGCCGGAGTTATTTCATTTTCAAACAGAAACTTCGTAATGGCTGGAGTTTTATAGGCTGCGTCGGCCGCAACGGCTTTGGGCTTTCCAACTTTCTCTATTACTTGTTCTACCAGTGGTTCAAGGATCAGGCTGTCATGGGTGTTACCAGGTGTCACAATTGTTCCTAGGACAAATCCATTTCGGTCTGATGCCGCATGAAAGGAGTAGGCAAACTGCTTTGTCCGTTCATCCTTGACGTAGTATCCACTCTCCGGATCGGTCGTGCTTTCCTTTATTTCCTTCGATTCTTCCTTGTCGAATTTATCAGGAGGAAAAGGCTTCTTCCCATGTTCTTCCCGATCTTGATTGATTTCTTCCTGGAGTTTCTCTTGATACGCCCGTGTTTCCTTCCGCACTACTTTCTTCTCGAATTTATGCTTATTCGCACTTGCTTTAACGTGGGTTGAATCAATGAAGACGTGTTCTGCACTAATAAGTTTCTTATCAGCTGCGGTCTTAAGAATTCGATAGAAAATCTGTTCAAACAAATCAGTGTCTTTAAAACGGCGTTCGTAATTCTTCCCGAAGGTGGAGAAGTGGGGCACTTTATCATGGAATCCATAACCCAAAAACCAGCGGTAAGCCATGTTCGTTTCTACTTCGGCAATGGTCTGGCGCATGGAACGAATGCCAAAGGTATATTGAATAAAAGTGAGTTTAATTAAAATCACAGGGTCAATGCTTGGGCGCCCTACTTCCGAATACACATCTTTCACCAAGTCATAAATGAAAGAAAAATCTATGGCTGCTTCCATTTTACGGACTAAATGTTCCATAGGAACCAGTTGGTCTAAAGCAACCATTTCTAATTGATCTCGTTGGATTGGATTGTTCTTTGAAAGCATCTTCATCACCTCAAGCGTTATATGTATCTATTTTAAAATAGACTTATGTTTAGTTCCACGTTAAGTTTGTAAGTCCTGTTGATTGGAGTGGAAGGCGCGTAGACTCCTGCGGGCTCAGCTGGACAGGTGAGACCCCGCAGACGCCAACGGCGGTGAGGAGGCTCACCGCCAGCCCCGCGGAAAGCGAAGCGCCTGGAACGGAAATCAACAGCCCCCATTTCAGCACCAACCAAAAAAAAGACTGTAGACAAGCTCGATTTCCATCGAGTTTGTCTACAGTCTGAAAGCTGGATGTATGTCATCCAGCTTTTGCTTTATTGTCTGGCAACCTTGGCTATCGCTTCGATTGACTTCTGAATTTGATCTTCATTTACATCATAATGGGTTACAAACCTAACAAAAGTAGGGCCAAAGGTACCAGAGAGAATTCCTTCACCTCGAAGCCTCTCAACAAAAACATCGGAAGTAATGTTCAGACCTGCAACATCTGCGACAACTATATTCGTTTCAGGCTGCCGGGCAAGCTTCATACCTGGAATTGCTTCAATTGCTTCTGCCAGTATCCTAGCATTCCATTGGTCTTCTCCAAGCCGATCTTTCATTTTCGTCAACGCAATTAAACCAGGTGCCGCAATGACACCAACTTGTCTCAAACCGCCACCAAGGCGCTTTCTCCATTTGCGGGCAGTCGTAATGAATTCAGCATCACCAGCTATGATAGAGCCCACAGGAGCTCCAAGTCCCTTTGAAAGACAAATTTGGACAGTATCTGTATACTTAGCAAATTCCTTAGCATCCACGCCTGCAGCAGCTGCGGCATTGAACAATCTGGCACCGTCAAGATGAACAGGTACTTTATTTGCTTGGGCAATATTATAGATCGCTTTCATATTATCAACCGGTATGACTGCTCCTCCTGCTCGGTTGTGAGTATTCTCCAAACAAATCAATCCAGTTTCCGGAAAATGGATATCTTCCGTTCTGATCGACCTTAAAACATCCTGTGGGTCCATTGCTCCCCTGTGCCCTGGAATGGTCCTTGTCTGTACTCCAGCAAGGGCAGCTACAGCACCTGATTCATAATAGAAGATATGTGATTCTTCCTCTAAAAGTAATTCCTGTCCTGGCCGGCAATGTGTCAGAACAGCAATTTGATTTCCCTGTGTCCCGCTCGTAACAAACAAAGCTGCTTCCTTACCAAGTAATTCGGCTGCGGTATCTTCCAACTCCCTGACTGTTGGGTCCTCTCGATAGACATCATCCCCCACATCAGCTGTGTACATGGCTTTACGCATTTCTTCTGTTGGTTTTGTGACAGTATCGCTTCTTAAATCAATCATATGTCCTCCTCTTTTCTATGTACATTTGTATTTATTCATATTTTACCAACAGAACCTGCAAAAAACTAACAGTTTCTCATTGTTAGCATTCGGGTATTCCTCTAATAGAAGCTTAAAAAGGAGGATGAATTCATGAATATCGAAAAAGTAATGACCAGAAATGTAGAGTATTGCAAGCCTGATACACCAATCCATGAGGTAGCAGCAAAAATGAAGGATTTAGATGTGGGTGTAATGCCGATCTGTGATAATGACCAATTGACAGGTTTAGCTACCGACAGGGATATTGTGTTGAAAGCAGTTGCCCAAAACACATCAATGGATACACCTATTTCTGAGGTCATGACAGCCGACCCTGTTCGCGGGACAATCAATATGACTGCTGAAGAAGCAGCAGATTTAATGGCAGACGCACAAATTCGCAGACTTCCAATAGTAGAGGACGGTAAGATGGTTGGAATTGTATCCCTAGGTGATCTTGCTGTCACTGATAAAATGGTGGATGAGGCAGGAGAGGCTCTAGAAGATATCTCCACTCCCTCTCAACCAGAAAAATAAACCACAAAATAACCCGCCAGTAAATTCTGGCGGGTTAACTTTATTCTGATATTTTTCTGAATTCCAACCCTTTTTCTTTCATTAAATGCTTCAACGCTGATTGAAAAGTCGAAAATGTTTGCGCCTCTAATTTTATTCCATCAAGTACCATTCGTTTGACAAGCTCAGGATTCATACCCACAAATAAAGTTTTAACCCCCATCAAAGAAATGGAAGAATCCAAATCATGCAGCTCTCTTCCTATTTCCTCAAGGCAAATATCCTCAACTCTTTCTCCACTTATATCAGTCAAATCAATGATTGCGGTTTCAATATCCTTATTATGAATAAAGGCGAGCAACTTTCCGCGGATTTTATCAAACCGTTCAGCTCTAATTAAACCTGTGATTGGCACCAGGATTGTTTGTGGGACAATGGAAGGTATTATTGGTGCGGACATCTCAGAAATAATTGTCTCATATTCTTGAATTTTATCTTCTAGTTCTTTCAGCCTGTTCATTTCCAACCTGCTAAAACCCTCCCGAAATCTTTTGGTTACAGTATCTCTGCTTTTTCTATCATACATTTATTGATTATGTTTGTATAGAAAAAAACTGCTTCTACATATTAAAGCAGGGAGGATTAATCTTTAATTGATTACATTGATTAAATGCATGATATCTTCGTAAATCCGTTCTTGATATTCGTCATCACAACATCTTTTATAATCATCAATTAAACGTCCAAGTTCTTTTAGAAAAATTAATTTTTCTTCTTCGTTGATCATGGCAAAATTCTCCTTAATAGGACAAAAGTCATGTGTGGTTAAATTTAACATAAGTGTGTCCTTAAAACAACCAAGAACTTTTTTAATAATACATTATTATATTTCGTAATTGTGGAGAAACTATGCATTATGTGAACCAAAAAGTTTTGTTTTAGGTCAGAGAGGAGTCTCCATGTTACATAATATATTCAGGCTTTGTATGCTTTTACTTTCCTGGTCCACTTTGTTATTATATCCAAAACGTGCATTTAAAAAGTTTCTTCCTGTGACGCTATTTGTTACAGGATTAGTATCGATTTTACTGCTTCTTTCGCACCCTTATAAACTTTGGAAGGTATCCGGAGGAATTGGAACTCGTATTTACAATGATCTTACTTTCACACTTGGTCCATTTTTTGCGGCAAATCTATGGGTGTTCAAGCTGGCCTACGGGAGCATTTGGCAGTATTTAGGGATTAATCTAGTGATTGATTATTTATTAGCATTCCCTATTAGTAATCTTTTTAAGAAAATGGACATTTATCAATTACAACGTCTGAAACCAATATATTTTTTCAGTGTTATTTATTCCTTTGCGATTTTTGCTTACAGCTTCCAGTACTTTTTTCAAAAACGGAGGCAACGATCCTTTTTTCGCTAACATGATTGAAATAACAAAAGACCCTTCCATCAAATTGATGGAAGGGTCTTGAACTATTCTTCATCGATTGTGATAATTTCCATGACTAGTTCAATCCCTTTTGTATTCTCGATATAATCGATAACGGGGTCAACTTCGTTTCTGAGCTTTGGGCTCAACGGCAACTCGATTTTTTGATTATCATATGTAAAAATTAATTTATCAGGAGTTAAGGTACCTCCCTCTTTTTTGTTAACTTGTTTCATTTCAGTGATTTTATCCCACGGATATTCAGTTTGTTTTAATTTCCAAAGTTCATCATAGTATAATCCATCTTTATCCATATAGTAATAATTGTCAATACTTAAGTAGCCGCCTGAAGCCATGATCAGCATTGTGAAAATTGAAGCAATAAATAAATTTAAACTTCTTTTTTTCGATTCATCTGTTTTGAAAAGATAGACGGCTATGATAATCAGCAATACAGGTATAATCAACAACATGGCAACCATTGTTATGTAGGAAGACATTGGGCTGTCAAAAAACCAGTGCGACTTATCAAGGTAAAAGGATTGATGAATGAAAGTAACGATAAAAATACCAATTGGTACAGATGCGAAGATAAGAATAACAGCGACTGTTATCAGCAAGCTCCCCGCTCGGTCAGCATTATGTGCATTCAAAATATTGTTCCCCTTTTCTTTTTCTCTATATTTCCATAATATATATTCAACTTAAAGTAAAAAATTTCCTTCTAATAAAACATACTTTTTTATTTTTCCAGCTAACAATAAACTATTGTTTCATTATTGAGGTTAAATCAACAAAAAAATAAGCCGGACTATGTCCAGCTTATTCCGACTATTTTCTAAGGTTTTCCTGGTCCTTTAATCTTTTTTGCTGATCGGGAACTCTTCCCTGACCTTTGAACTCATCCATCTTTTTATCTTTCCCTAATTTTTCTCGTTCATATTCGACGAGGCTTTGCTGATCCTTTTTTGAATCTGCCATGGTGCTTCCCTCCTTAATCTTTATATACATCCTATTCCCTCCACGAAAATAGCAAAACCCTAAGGATTAAGAAACAGTACTTTATTCCACAGGATCTGCTTTTCCATCAAGATTGTTCAAGAGTTACCAAAACACCCAACAACAAAAAAGAGAGGCTGCCTGTCACTCCCTGATGTTTATTCAACCTCAATAGTTGGTATTATTTAAAACACGGAAGTATTAAACTGATCACGAAAACACATTAGAAAGGGTAATGTACAATGAGAGAAGTAACAGTTTCTGTAGATTTAAAGGGGAAAAATTATTTAACGAATGTCATTGCTGATTGTGAAACATCAGAGGAAGAAATCATGGAGATGGCACGAAAGCAAGTTCAAGAGCAATGGCTCTTTTAAAATAGTGAAAAGGATGTTCAACGATTGTTGAACATCCTTTTATTTTTGCTGTTATTCATAGGTATTATCTTGCCCATTTGGTAATCGTGATTTCGGTACCAGTTCCGGGGCTTGAATCAATATCGAAGCTGTCCATCAACCTTTTAACTCCTGGGAGCCCTGCACCAAGGCCTCCAGAGGTAGAATAACCATCCTGCAAAACCATCCTGATGTCATTAATGCCGGGACCTTCATCAGCTGCAGAAATCCGAATTCCTCGTCTTCCGTTATCTTCTAATACGTCAATAGTAATCCTGCCGCTTCCCGCATATAAATAAATGTTTCTTGCAAGTTCAGAAATGGCTGTTGTTATTCTTGCCTGGTCAACGCCGCCAAATTGGAGTTCTTTCGAAACTTCTCTTCCTTTTTGACGGGCAAGTACTATATCAAATTCATTATTAATATTAATAATAATCGGTTCTGTCATCTGGCTAACCCTCTAACAATTGGCTTAAAATCGAAATTCCTTGTTCAAGATCCAGTGCAGTATGGACATTTTCCAACGTTATGCCAAGTTCAATCAAGGTAATAGCGACTGCAGGTTGGATACCGGTCAGCACAGCTTTAGTGCCCATCAGGCTTGTCATTACGATTACGTCGCCTAATACTTTTGCAATGAAAGAATCAATCATATCGACAGAAGTCAAATCGATGACAACACCTTTTGCTCCTGTATCTTTAATTTTATTTAACAGGTCTTCTTGAAAAGTAAGTACCGTCTGGTCATCTAGTTCTACTTGAATTGAAACCAATAAATAGTCTTTTAATTTTAAAATAGGAATTCTCATTTTATATGCCTCCAAATCATTAAACTCACCAGAATTCACTATGTACAAATAATTTTCATTCAAAATGGTCAACATCCAACCACTTGCACGTTAGTAAATAAGATTTTAATTGGATTATACGCTATATAATATGTGGTTTACAAATTAAAAGCTGTGCCTAGTAAAATGGTAGTCTTCGTTTAATGAAAATAAAAAAACCTCCGAGGTGGAGGTTTCAAAATTCAAAGAGCTGGGTATAGGTAAACAATCAGATTAAAATGTTGTTTTTGCACCCAGATAACGCGGCTTCCAATAAGAGTTATTCATGTCACTGATTTCCACACCTCTTGAAGAACCAGCATGAATGAACTTACCGCTGCCTAGATAGATACCAGCATGAGAAGGGCCTGCTTTATATGTTTCAAAAAATACAAGGTCTCCTACTCGTGGAGATGAAACAGGTTTTGTTGCATTCCAAATGGTTTCTACTGTTCTAGGAATCGAAATGCCGACATTATTATATACGTAATTTAAATAACCCGAACAATCAAAGCCTGCAGGTGTGCTGCCAGCCCAAACATATGGTACTCCCATATACTTTTTGGCCTCACCGATCAATGAATTCACCTTAGAAGTAGAACCATAGGTTGCCATTACAGGTGTAGTGGCTGTTGACACATTAGTCGCAACTGGTGTTGTAGATGAACCGGTTAGCTTCAATACTTGACCAGGATAGATCAGATGAGAGTTCAGATTATTGATTGACATTAATTGTGATAGCGATAAATTATGGCGAGCAGCAATCGTTGACAAATTGTCACCGCTACGGACTGTGTATGTGCTGGACGTATTTACAGTTGGAGAACTGGCTGTTGTTGCAGCAGATCCTGAAACTTTCAATTTTTGCCCAGGGTAGATGACATCAGAGTTTAATCCGTTTAAGGATTTAAGTCCACTTATGGACATTCCGTACGACTTTGATATTCCCCATAACGTATCGCCTGACTTTACGATATACGTAGAATCAGATGCGCTGACGGAAGTATTTGAATCAGATGAATGACTATGCGGCGCTAAGACTGATAGTTTTTGATTTACATAGATGGTTGTGCTTGAAAGATTATTCCACTTTTGAATATCATTTATAGCGACATTGTATATATTTGAAAGCTTCCATAAAGAATCTCCGGACTGGACTGTGTGTAATTTATCATGTGCACTTGCTGATCCATTGAATGATGTAAATAAAATCCCGGCTGTTGCAGCCACCGTTAAAAGCTGTTTTTTCATGTTGAGCAACTCCTTTGATTTCGTTACAAATTAATAGTAGAGTTTCCCAAACTAGTTTTGAATCTATAAATATTGGTTTGTGAGGAATACTTTTCCTCTGGTAAAAATACCGTTTACATGGCAATTAATCGCTAAACCCCTTTCTTATAGGGATTAGAGGGGCTTTTTTCCTTCTCGACTCCCGTTTTGTTACATTAGTGAAATAAAAGCTTAACATTGTTGTAATTTTACCAAGCTATGCCACTCGACCCATTCCCTATTCATAACAAGGTAAAAAGGAACTAATTGATTGGATAAATAGTGACTTTCATTAAATCTATAAGTAACAAAAAACTCTCGCTGAAGGCACAGCGAGAGTTTTTTGATGTCTATTATTCATCTGTTCTAATTTGGAAATAGCCTTTCTAAAGGTTGCGCTTAATTAATTGATTGGCTAGGTGATCCACCTGCTGGCTATTTCCTGTTTCTTTGGCAGCCGAAGCTATTTGGTTAATCATTTGACTGCTTTCCGGGTTCGTCGAGGTCGTCGAATGAAAACCTGTCGTACTGTTAGTCTTAGTTGTATCTAAACCAGAGGTGATTTCCTTTGCAAATTCTGTAATTCCTGCCGCCATTGGCTTATTAAAAGTTGATCCGGCATTGGAATTTTGGAAAAGCTGCCTCATCCCATTTCCATTTCGGTTGCGAAAAATAAAGGCTGCTGCTGCACTTGCTACAACCCCCATAATCGAGTAGGTCATGGAGCGATTTCTCTTACGTTTGTATCCGAACATTTTCATCATATTCTGAGGTATATTCGATTTCATCAACGTAGAAATCCAAGCAGATCTATTCATCCGGCAGCACTCCCATTAAGAATTAGAGGAGATCTTTATATCTCCTCCATCCATTAGTATTTGATTTAGCCTTATCGTTATACCGGAAATGATTACATAGGATTTGCTTACTCTTTAAGGTACTGTTTTACTTTTCGAATTGCTTCTTCCAATTTTTTCGCGTTTTTTCTATACATATCCTGAGCTTTAGAAGACTCTGTTTCGAGAGCAAATAATTCAAGGTCTGCCTGACATTTTTTCAGCATGGCCAGCAATAGCTTCCTTGGTTTAGGTGACGGTACTTGAACCTGGTCATCGTATGTATCAATATATAGACTGCCATAAGAATCGACTTGACCTAAAAAGACATTATCAAGCGTCACTCCTAAATTAGCCAGTTCAATGTCTAGCCACGCTTTGTTTTTACCAGCATAAGCCAATTGATCATTGAATACATTTCCATCCATTATGACCGTATACGTTTCTTTTTCTGGTGCTACCGGCATATCTAAATCATTTGGAGTTAACGGAAGGAGTTCCTTTTTTAATAATACACTCAAATCACCTTTTGGCTCTAATACAGCAAACTCAACGTCTGCAGTTTTGAAGACATTCTTCTGCCTTAACAAAGAATTCAATTCATCGATTGTATATTTTTCTTTTTTCAGGTTCTCTTCCATCACTTTTCCATCTTTTATAATCACGGTTGCCTTTCCCTCAAATAAATCTCTGAACTTCTTGCTTTTAATTCCAATGAGGTCATGCAAATATGTGAAGGACCCAAATATTACAATAGCCAATACTCCATGAAATAAATTTCCATCCAGACCCATAATCACTTCGCCGGCAATACTTCCTATCGTAATACCCGATACATATTCAAAAAAAGACAGCTCCGACAGTTGCTTCTTCCCGCCTATTTTCGTAATGGCAAATAAAGTCACTACAAACAACACAGACGAAATAATAATATGCGTCCATTCATTCATTTTCTCACCTACTAGCTTTTATATTGGGGTTCTTCTTTTTCAATCTGTGTTTTCCTGTCTTGAAGGTCGGTTTTAATTTCCCCAACGATCAGCATTGTTTCATGAAAGATTGTGCTCGCTTCAGGAACATTGGTATTCAGCGCCATTGTAGATAACTGTGCTTCAATTCCTTTTATTGTGGAAAGGAGTTGATTGATGTTTGATGCTACTGTCAATTTAATCACCTCTGTAAAAAGGAAAAGGGCCGGTTCAACCTACCCCGTCCCTGCCGTTTACTGTTTATATTGTGGTTCTTCTTTTTCTATTTCTTGCAGACGCGGTTGAATGCTATCTATAACTGCCTGTGTTTGTTGTGCAGCTGTCTGATAAAGTTGCTTTGCTTGTTGATTATCCGTACCAAGTGCAAAAGTCTCCAAACTCGCCTGAGCACTTTTTAGACCAGCAATTGTTTGCTTAACTTGCGCTCCAACAGTCATCAGAGTCCCTTCTTTCTAAAGAATTTCTGGTACTGTTTTAGTATGGCAAAGCTAAGAGAAATTATTCGGGACGATCAGTAAACAAAAAGCCATGAGCATGCTTGTCAGCAAGCCCATGGCTGGTCATTGCTCATTATCATGAACAATCACTCTTGCAGTATACAATACATAACCATTTTCCCACTTAGCATGAACTTCCAAAGCGTAATCACCAGAAGCGACATTGTACTCTTCAAAGTTTAAAGGGTATCCAGTCAACTCTTTATAAGCGAGTCTACCCGTATCCATATCCCATAAATAACATTTTACTGCATCCGGTGATTGTTTGAATAAAAGCTTAACATTATCATTTGAATCGACAATAAGTGGGGTGGATTCTCTGGCAAGTACAGCAGGTTCAATATTCATATCCGCAGAAGCAGTCCTTCCCCATTTCCTTAAGGTATAGGTTACCGGCTTAACTTCCATGATATGTTTCGCTGCAGCAACTTCCAATTCAGGAGGAGTTGGTTTATAAGTGCTATACGTGATCCAGCTGGCCATACTGATCAAAACCAAAATAGACAAGGCTATCCACGGAACAGACTTCTTCACCGATATCCCCCTTTTCACAAATCCCTGATTTCTCCCTATTAATAGACGTAGATGACAGTGGGAAAGTTTCAAATTTTTCAATCAATTCTGCTTGGTAGTCTTGCCAGTTTTAGCTGGTGAAATTGCCTTTTTTCTAAAAGTTCAGCGGGAAAACCATTTTCGGTAAGGTGTAACATTCATTACATGCGCATAAAATCACTTATTTTATAATGAATAAATAAATGAAAAAAAGTTGGTGATATAAATGCATGGAGTTGGACATTCCCATTCCACAAGCTTCCACCCTGGTAAAGTTGATTTTGACCAAAATCCTTATATCGTTATTTGGGAAGTAACAAGGGCTTGCCAGCTGAAATGTTTGCATTGCAGGGCAGATGCTCAAAATAAACCCGACCCAATGGAATTGACTCCTAAAGAAGGGAAAGTATTAATCGATCAAATTTATGAGATGGGTAATCCTATGCTAGTTTTTACTGGTGGTGATTGCATGATGCGGGAAGATCTTTTTGACCTTGCGGATTATGCCATTAGAAAAGGGATGCGCGTTTCCATGACCCCTAGTGCTACAGATAATGTGACAAAGGAAAAAATGGAAAGGGCCAGGGAAGTTGGACTCTCACGATGGGCTTTTAGCCTCGATGGGCCAACTCCAGAAATCCATGATCATTTTCGCGGAACTCCTGGTTCGTTCGAACTTACGATTGAAAAAGTAAAATACTTGAACGAATTAAACATGCCCTTGCAGCTTAATACTGTAATTTCACGTTACAATTATGACCACCTAGAACAAATGGCAGAATTAATGAAAGAGCTAAAGGTAGTGATGTGGTACATCTTTTTACTTGTACCGACTGGGAGAGGGCAACTCGATGCCTGCCTTACTCCGGCCGAACACGAAAAGGTGTTTAGATGGCTATATGAGTTAAGTAAATCGGCACCATACGACATTAAGACCACTGCTGCCCAGCACTACAGACGTGTTGTGTACCAGCAAAAAGCAAGAGAAAATAAACTCATCAAAGAACAAGGCATCCGCTATGAGGACACATTGACTAAAGATATGGCCTCCGTCATTGATGGGCTAAAGCGGGCTCCTAAAGGGGTGAATGACGGCAACGGTTTTGTTTTTATTTCCCACACCGGAGATGTCATGCCATCTGGGCTCCTGCCTCTTGTCGGAGGGAATGTCCGTGAAAAGCCTTTAGCAGAAATATATAGAGACTCCCCTATTTTCAAAGACCTGCGCAGCCCTGATAAATACAGCGGAAAATGTGGTGTTTGTGAATTTCGCTATGTATGCGGTGGTTCACGTTCGAGAACCTATGCTGTTACTGGAGACTATATGGCCAGTGAGCCATTTTGTGTTTATATCCCAGAAGCAATGCGTAAAAAGGAAACTAGGGTTTAGGGTTTTCAGCTACTCACTTGGGGAGCTGTTTTTAAATGGAACATTTTTGACAATGTAATGACATTGCGAAAAGTGTGACATAAAGCACGGCAGCCAGTACCTTTGAGGTTTTACAATAAAGCTAACGAAAGGATGGTGCAAAGATGACAATCAAGATTGATCAAAACGCATACAAATGGTTTGAAAAGGAATTTGATACACAGAAACCGTTTCACATCCGCCTTTATCCTCAATATGCCGGGTTTGGCGACAAGAATAAAGGTTACAGCCTGGCATTTTCGCTTGAAACTCCTGCCATAGCCGCCGAACAGCAAGAGATTGACGGCATCACTTTTTTTGTAGAAGCAAACGATACATGGTTCTTTAACAAAACAGATGTAGAACTGAAGTACAGCGATACCGCTGGTGAAATTTTCGCCAGTTATATAGAACATAATTGAATCTAAAAGAGTCCCCGGTTCATCCAGGGACTCTTTTTACATTTCTTTTGGAGCCTTGACTCCAAGTATTCTAAGACCTTCTTCGAGCACAATGCTTACACAATGGACTAATTGAAGACGTGCGTTCTTTTCAGCATTTTCTTCAAGGATGCGGACTTCTCCATAATATTTATTAAAGGCCTGGGACAAATCAAGGACATATTTAGCAATCAAAGATGGATCGTTTTTATCAATCGCTCTCTTTATTGTTTCCGGAAAGTTCTGAAGCTCAGTGATCACTGGCCACTCCGCAATAGCTGCCCATTTGAAGTCTTCATTTCCTCCTTTGAAACCTCCCTTTTTCAATAACGATTGTGTCCGTGCATTTGTATATTGAACATAAGGTCCTGTTTCCCCTTCAACCTTTAACATTTCTTCGAGGGAAAATTCAATGTCGTTCATCCGAAAATTCTTCAGGTCATGAAAAACAATTGCGCCGGTACCAACCATTTTTGCAATCTCTGTTTTATTTTCCAAATGAGGATTTTTTTCTTCTATATTCTTTTCTGCCAGTTGAATGGAATCATTAAGAACATCTTCGAGCAAGACTACCTTCCCTTTTCTCGTGGACATTTTCTTTCCATCCTTTAACATCATGCCAAATGGAACATGAACAATCCCGGCAGCCCATGGAAAGTCCAATTTTGCCAGCACTGCTTTGAGCTGTTTAAAGTGCAGACTTTGCTCATTGCCGACCACATACAATGATTTTACAAATGAATAGCTATCGAATCTGTACTTAGCTGCGGCTAAATCCCTGGTAGCATACAATGTTGCGCCATCCGATTTTTTAATAAGACAAGGCGGAAGTTCATGTTCTTCCAAGCTGACTACCAGTGCCCCATCCGAATCAACAAGCAGCTCCCTGTCTTTTAGCATTTTCACGATTGAATCCATTTTGTCATTATAAAAAGCTTCTCCCGCATATGAATCAAACTCGATTCCCATGAGTTCATAAATCTTCTTAAACTCCTTAAGTGACTCATCCTTGAACCATTTCCATAGCTTGAGTGCCTCAACATCCCCGTTTTCCAGACGTCTGAACCAGTTTCGTCCCTCTTGCTCCAGCTCCGGCTGGCTTTTTGCTTCATCATGAAACTTTATATATAGCACCAGCAGCTCCTGTATTGGGTTCTTCTTTACTTTCTCTTCTGATCCCCAAAGTTTATAGGCTGTGATAAGCTTGCCGAATTGAGTTCCCCAATCTCCTAAATGATTGATTTTCACGGTCTTATATCCAGCCTTTTCATAAATAAGTGACAAAGAATTCCCTATAACGGTTGACCGAAGATGTCCCATGGAAAAGGGTTTTGCAATATTCGGAGAAGAAAGGTCAATTGTCACAATTTGATTTCCACCAAGATCAAAATCACCATAATGATTCCTCTTTTGCCCGATTTCAATCAAAAGTTCTTCGGTCACTTTCGCCTTGTTTAAAAACCCATTTACATAGCCTCCGGCCGCTTCAAAACGTTCCATTGAATCATTAACTGAGCTTTGCAACCGAGCATTTAACTCCTCCGCAATAACTACCGGCGGTTTTCTCATGCTTTTTGCCAATTGGAAGCATGGAAAAGCTAAGTCACCCTGATGCAAAAATTTCGGTTTCTCAATTAACCTCTCTATTTCTGAACACGAGAGAGCCCCTTCTAGCTCAACGGCAAGCAACTCTGCATACAGTTTCACATAATCCATTAAATTACCCCCTTATATAAAATAAAAAAACTCCCGTCTCTAAATAAGAGACGAGAGTTTATCCCGCGGTACCACTCCAATTGCTCCGAATTTCGGAACCTTCTTCCAAGTGATAACGGGTAAATCCCGGCTATCCCTACTCAATTTCAGGACAGCATCTCAAAAGTGCGCTTCATTATTCTGATGCACCAGGCTTCCACCGTCCCTGGCTCGCTGTAGCAAAGAAAGAATAATTACTCTCTTTTTCATCGATTTGATATTTTTCCCATTATAAACAACTCTTCGGACCTTTTGCAATCATTTTTTTGCATATAATCCAGAATTGAATTCTTGGATTGACCGATTGTGATCATCGAACATTTCAATATAGTTGCCGCCAGTATAATCGCCAATCACTTTTCGCCAAAAGTTCCTTGCCGGCTCATTTTTCTCTACCTGAGTGACACTCCAATTTCCAGGGAATAGGCCAAATAGCTTTTCCGCCGCTGCTTTTCCAAACCCTCTTCGGTAGAATTTCCTCATAATAAAAAACTCCAGAATGACATTGGGAGCTCCACTTTCGACCATGGCAAAACCCGCCAGTTCTCCTTCATGCATGATAAAAAAAGCATGTAAATCGGCTTCAGTCCAATACGGTTTTAAATCAAAGGGTGCAAAAAATCCAGATTGCTCAAGCTTGATATCCTGAAAGACAGTAAATTCGTAAATATAAAATTGTATTAAATTTTGGAGTATTGCTTCATCCTCCTGTTTTGCACGCACTAATTCAATCACATGGACTCCCCTTTTTCAAAAAGATATAAATAAGAATTCGAGGATAGAACCAAAAATCCTTTTCATAAAAGAAAATGGTCTTGTATAAAAAGTGAAAATGAGCCCTCATCTTATTAGGATAAGGACTCATTCTACTAGTATTCTTCGATTTCCCAAGTATGATTGAACTGAATACAGCCCTTTAATGTTTGTGCGACAGGACATCCCCGTTCGAATACATTTAATGCTCTTTCGGCAGCTTCCCTATTTCCTGAAGGAACCTTCAATTCATAGTGGCAGCTGATTTTTGTGATTTTCAGGACTCCTTCAGGTGCTTCAATTGTTCCTTGGATGTTCGCTTTGACTTTATCAGGTGAAGATGGTATTTTACGCGCCTCCAGCGCGCCAGATAGGGTTCCAACCAGTCAGCCGCCTGCTGCAGCAACGATATGATCTAGTGTAGACGGATATTCTACCTCTGGATTCACACCATAGAACTGCTTTACACCACCATGTACCCCAAAAAGTAAAGGCTCACTAAAACCTTCAATGTAAGCCTCCCTAATTTTATTGGCAGTATCTTTCTGGATTACTGTTATTTTCGTTAGCGCGATTGGCTCGGACAATTATACGACCCCCTCCTTGAATTTCTAACTCCACCATATTAGAAACTGTGCCATTTTTCAAATAATAACCTATTTCTTTTAAAATAGGCAGCCCGTCTTTTAAATTCAATGATACAAGCTGATGCTCGTCCGATATTTTTTCATAAGATGTTGTTGTAAGGTTCGGATCTTACCTAACTTCTATGAAGGAAGGGGGTGGAGAGATGTTAATCACTGCGATTGTTGTTCTTTTGCTGGCACTTGCTTTGGTAGTTGCGATTTTGTTGAACCAAGACGCACTTGCTGATGTCCTTTACACTTGCATCGGTGAAGTAATTGCTGTAGACAATGGTGCTGCTTAATCTCTGTAAGATTTGCAACCTAAAGTTCCTTACAATCTCCCTGGTTATACCGGTATTAGCCGGGGAGATTCTATAATAAAAGAAAGGATGATAATAGATGAATGAAAAAGATATAAAGCCACATATTGATTCTTTGAAAAAAGAGCCGTCTTTAGATGGAATACTTAATTTCACCCAGGCGATTTTTAATCAGTTGCCAGAAGAAAATAACGATGAGGTCAGCCAATCTCAGAATAACCATTTTAATGCTGACAACCTTAATTCCCTAATGGCAGCTGTACAAGGGTTTGTAAATCCAACTACTTTATCATTGCTATCCAAGACATTGAATAAATCAGACACAAAAAAAGAAGACGCAAACACTACTAGCTTAGAAAATGAGAACGAACAACTTTCTTTTGAGAACGAAAAACTTTCTGCGGAGTTGAACGAAGTGAAAGAGCAATTGAATGCAATGAAGAGCGATCTAGCAGAAAACAGTAAGCGTCTGCAAGAACTTGAGTCAGAAGTTCAATATCTTCGACGTCGCAGAAGACGATAAGAAAAAGTAGTCCTTCATGATTTTTATGAAGAACTCTTTTTCTGGCCTCTTTTCAGGATCCTTAAGTTAAAAAGTCAACAACAAGTAAATGGCTGTCCCCCACATAATCAAAGCGGATATTTTATTCAAGATCATGTGAAAACTATTTAATTCCCCCAACCTTCCCACTTGCCGTCCAACATAAGCAAGAACGAAAAACCAGATCCAGGAAGTCAAAATACAGGCAACTGCAAAGGTGAATTTCGCTGGACCTGCATAATTCATTGAACTCGTTCCTATCACTCCGATTGTGTCCATGATCGCATGCGGATTAAGCAAAGAAACCGATGCGGCAAAGGTTATCTGTTTTTTCGGGGAAAAGGCTACTGTCTCCGCAGTTACATCAGTTGGCCTGCTTCTCCAAGTTAAATATCCCATATAGATTAAAAAAAGTATGCCGGCTGATAATAACAACGTACTTAACCAGGTAACCTTTAGAACCACCACTGATATACCAAGAACTGCAAGAGTGATTAAAACTGTATCACTGATTGAAGCTGTCAAAATCACTGGCAAAACTCTACTATATTGTTTGTGCATCGATCCCTGGTTAAAAACAAACACGTTTTGCACTCCTAACGGAAGGATCAGTCCGAAGGCGAGGATAAATCCATGAACTCCCGCAGCTAGCATAGTTCCTCTTCCCCTTTTTCTATCCAACTATATTTACTATTAATTCCATTCCACTCGACCCTCAATCTTTTAGACAGCTCCTATATAACAGAAAAGGACTTAGGCCTAAGTCCTTTTCCAATTAATTCTTAAATATATTCTCTGAGATACTGAAAACAACTAAACTGAGCATAAACACTAAAATGCCTGAGTGAATTTTATTCACAATCAATCATATTATTCGTGAATGTTAAAGTGGTAGCGATAAAGAAGTTTGTGAAAAGTATCTGTTTTAGATGAAATCAAAAACCATTATTTTTTTCTTGATCATCTAGTAAATATCCTTGCTCATCACGTATTCTCGCACCAAAATGGACATGCCAGTGCATATGTTTATTGCTCTGATAATTTCCTATGTTGGTAGAGATGGTGCATGCTCCAAAATCCTTCTCTAGCATCGAGGCAACCTGCCTAACTACTCTTAGAACATCATTCAAAATCTCCGCTTCCTCATTGGATACTGTTAAAAATGACAAAATATGTTTTTTGGGAATGACAACAATATGTACCTCATAATATGGCCGAGTATGATGAAACGCGAGAGACTGCTCAGTTTCATATACTTTTTCAACTGGTGTTTTGGCTGATAATACTTCCTCACAATAGAAATCTTGCCATTTTTGATCACCCGTCATTTTATAACTCCTGTATGAATATTTTTTAAAGGGCATTTCTTACATATATTCAGCTTCTATTTACAACATTCTATGGCGTTATGATGAATATAATGTTGTATAAAATCAAGATAGCTTTTTTGCAAGTTATCTGGCAATTGATGCAAATTGAAGAATTGCAGATCAATTGACTCTAGTTCATCCGACACTAGTTCACCCATATAGTCTTGTGTTGAATAAACGGTAGTTACTGAGTAAAGTTCATCACCATTTGCGACTTTCAAATAATATTCTTCACCTGAAAACACACCCTCTAGCTTCAACCTTCCTATGTCGAGCCCCGTTTCTTCCTTCACTTCCCTTCTTGCCGTTTCTTCAAGGCTCTCTCCTAATTCCATCAAACCTCCTGGAAGCCCCCATCCGCCATCACTTCGATGCTGGAGCAGTAACTGGCCTTCATCATTAAAAATAAGCACGACTGCTCCTGGTAAAATCAGTGGCCTGTGGCCTACCAGCTTTCTTAGCTCACGTATATATTCCAATGTGTTCACTCCATTATTTATTTTTTGAAAAGGGCAGCTAAAAGGGCAGATGTTCCGAATTTTCCGGTATCAGAGTTTAAATCTTTCATTTTCCGGATTTCAACTGCTGTGAATTCTTGAAAAATCCCCTTAAGCTTTTCATCAGTGAAGCCCAAACCGCCTCGCATGCTTTTACCCCTATACACTTCCCAATCGGAAATGTCCGCCCCGCCAAGCTCTCCTCCCTGTACAAAGCAGGTTAGCGCAAATGAACCTCCAGGCTTTAAAGCTCTCTGTACGAGATCAATATAACTCATTCTTCTATGCGGCGGGATATGGTGGAAACAGCCAGAATCATAGACAAGATCATAGGAACCCTCTTCAATTTTCAAATCAAAAATATTACGTTGAACAAAATTCACTTTAACTTCTTGTTCTTGTGCCCTTTCTTTAGCCCATTCCAGACCTTCTGCAGATTGGTCGACGGCATCTACGTTAAAACCATTCCTGGCCAAATAAATGGCATTCCTCCCTGGTCCACAGCCTAATTCCAAGGCCTTTCCCGCTGTTATCCTACCATTTTCCATATATTCAACTAAATTCTCATCTGGATGGTTTTCAAAAAAAGGAATTTTTCTTTCCCGGTCAGAATAAAAATGATCCCAGTTAAACTCACTTTCTTCTTTCAGAAAGTAATCTAACATTCTTAATAAGTCCTCATAGCTATTTATTGTTTCTTTCATAATCTACCTCCCTAGATTTCCCCTGTTTACCCTTTCAAAAGTAAAATAAGGTACAGTTGACACTTGTTGATGTCTTGATTTGTACTATCATTACTTCTTTGTATATAATTCGACAAACCTATTGGAAAATCCTTGTAAAAACGCAAAAAAGCGACCTTCTTATAAGAAGGTTCGCCTTATCAATCTTGCCTTATTTTTGAAAAATAATCTGTATTACATGACCCACACCGGTATGTAATTGGCCTTCAATTCGCTCCTCTTCTCCATAGTAGAAATGCAATGTTCTATGCCCTTTCGTCCACTGGAGCAGGTCCAATGGATCATAAAGCATCTCTTTTGTTTTTGGCCCACCTGTTCCATATTTGACCTGGTCCTCTGAATATACTTCCAGCATGACAATGCCACCAGGTTTTACAGCAGATATGAGTTTGTCGAATACTGTTTTTTGGTCTCGCTTTGAAAAATGGCCAAAAACCATTATAGCTGCGTCAAATTCCTCAACTGGTACCTGTTCTTGAGTTAAATCCTTTTGTTTAGTCGTGATCTTGACTCCAAACCGTTGGGCCAGTGCTTCCGTCTTTTTTAGGCCATTAAGCGCATAGTCATAAGCTGTAACCTCATGACCTTGTCTCGCAAGGTAAACAGCATTCCTTCCTTCACCTTCAGCAAAGCATACAACTTTTTTCCCGTTCTCCAGCCTTGTTGATTGTTTTTTTATAAAAAGGTTTGGCTCTTCACCATACACATATTCTTCCGAACCGAAACGCTCATGCCATAGATTTCCCATACTCTCTCACTCCTTCCTGATTATTATACCCTTTACCCTTTTTTTAGTATGATTAAAGAACTGAAGGCTAACCTAATTTTCAATGGGTAAAAAAAGATAGGAGGTGGATTAAAGATGAAAGAATTAATGTCGATGGACGAAGTAAAAAGCTTGATAAGCGATAATGAATTAAGCTTCATATATGTCTTGACTGACAGTTGAAGCGTCTGCCATGGATTGCTCCCTCAGGTTGAGGAAGTTATGGAAGATTTCCCTAAAATCAAAACAGGTTTGGTAAACGCAGGAAAGGTTGAAGAGATCGCTGGATTTCTTATGGCTTTTACCGTGCCCGTCCTCGTCCTCTATGCAGATGGGCGAGAATATTTGAGGGAAGCCAGGATCGTACAAGTTGAGAAGTTGAGAGATGATATCAGCAAAATATACGAAGGATTTTTCGGGGAATGAGTGTAGAGCTTGGGATATACCAAGCTCCTTATTTTTCGCTCAAATTTAAGTTTTTTTCATATATCAATTTCCCAGTTGAAGTATACCCAGAGACTTTAGTCACAAGACTCTGTGCATTTTCGGTACCTGATTTATGGTACCAGAACTTCCTGCTATTGCGGGTTATGATTTTTGCAGGATACTTACCATGCGGTACCTCCAAGATAATCTCCGTAATTTCCGGTTGATGGATTTCACCAATGAACACGGTATTATATCTGTTATTCCCCTCAAGAGAATAGTCTCCCAGCAACCATGTTGCCGCTCCAAATGTTAGAGGATCAGGCTTTCCTACAGGATGCCCAAACTCTGATCCCCCTCTGTATTGCCAACCTTTATCTGACTTAACAAAGTGAATGACGCCAAATCCATCAACTTGTTCATATAAAGAGAATGCATTTTGCCCCTTTATCTTTTCAGTAAACATAATGTTACCGGTCCTGATCCCACTGTCCAACATTGCCTGTTCAATCGTTTTTTGATTTGGTTCAGTGACATTTACCTGATCCTCAGTGCAACCTGCAAATAATATACTAGTTGATAAAAGAAGCGCTAAGACTATTTTTTTCAAAAAAAATCATCCTCTCCCCTTTACTGTAACATACGTTTTTCGCTCAATAAAAGGTAGGATATTAGGGATTTATTCTCATAATACAATTTTCAATTTACAAATAACTCCAAATTTCCGCTGTTTAATTAAAATGTATTCATTTCCCATCTAGTATAAGGTATGAATACAACTTCTAAATACAAAATAATCAATGGACCAACTTCCTTTAATATAAGGAGCAAAAACAATGAACTTTGAAACGATAAGGAGTGCGATCATGGGAATATTAAGCGGAAATCCTAAAGATGAACCACTGCATTATGGCGAGGTATTTGGTACTTGGACTCATCTGTCAGTCAATCATGGATTGATTGCAGCATACCAGACGTTTATCAATCATATTGGTGATGAGGATTTAAAAAAACTTGTTCAAGAGGCTATCGAAGCCATGCAGGAAGAAAATAAACAGCTAGAAGAGTTGCTAAAATCAAATGGAATTGCTCTTCCTCCTGCACCACCAGAACGCCCAGTTGCTCATCTGGAAGACATTCCACCCGGGGCAAGATTCAGTGACCCAGAGATTGCAGCAGCTGTTTCCAAGGATGTTGCAGAAGGCTTAGTAGCCGCCAGCACCATGATTGGGCAAGCCATCAGGGAGGATATTGGCTTAATGTATGGTCAATTCCATATGGCTAAAGCACAATTTGGAGCCAAAATGCTTAAATTGAATAAAACAAAAGGATGGTTGATCCCTCCACCATTGCAAGTGAAATCCACCGAGAATTAAATAATATTGTTATGTAAACTAATTGAAAGAATAACAGCAGGCCAAAGAGGTCTGCTGTTATTTTTTTGATATTTATTAGTTATTTATTGATCATTTGGACAAATTCAGCTGGTCTCCTTCTACTTTGTCCGAAGTTGAACTTGGTTCAGACAAAATCACGTTGGTCTCCTTCAATATTGTCCGAAGTTAACCCTGGTCAGGCAAAATCACGTTGGTCTCCTTCAATATTGTCCGAAGTTGACTCTGGTTCAGACAAAATCACGTTGATCTCCTTCAATTTTGCCCGAAGTTGAACTTGGTTCAGACAAAATCACGTTGGTCTCCTTCAATATTGTCCGAAGTTAACCCTGGTTCAGACAAAATCACGTTGATCTCCTTCAATTTTGTCCGAAGTTGATCTTAGTTCAGACAAAATCCTGATGCATCCCTTCAATTTTGTCCGAAGTTGATCTTGGTTCAGACAAAATCCTGATGAATCTCTTCAATTTTGTCCGAAGTTGATCTTGGTTCAGACAAAATCAAGTTGGTCTCCTTCAATATTGTCCGAAGTTAACCCTGGTTCAGACAAAATCACGTTGATCTCCTTCAATTTTGTCCGAAGTTGATCTTGGTTCAGACAAAATCCTGATGCATCCCTTCAATTTTGTCCGAAGTTGATCTTGGTTCAGACAAAATCCTGATGAATCTCTTCAATTTTGTCCGAAGTTGATCTTGGTTCAGACAAAATCAAGTTGGTCTCCTTCAATATTGTCCGAAGTTAACCCTGGTTCAGACAAAATCACGTTGATCTCCTTCAATTTTGTCCGAAGTTGATCTTGGTTCAGACAAAATCACGTTGATCTCCTTCAATTTTGTCCGAAGTTGAACTTGGTTCAGACAAAATCTTGCTGATCTCCTTCAGCTTTGTCCGAAGTTGACCTTAGTTCAGACAAAATCCTGATGAATCCCTTCAATTTTGTCCGAAGTTGATCTTGGTTCAGACATAATCACGCGGATCTCCTTCAATTTTGTCCGAAGTTGATCTTGGTTCAGACAAAATTCTGATGCATCCCTTCAATTTTGTCCGAAGTTGACCTTGGTTCGGACTAATCTTTGGGTGATACCTGTTCCGTGAAAGAATAGAGGCGAAACTCCCTGGGTTTATTTCCGCCAAACCCTTTTGTTTTCAACTCTCCGTGTAAATCCCAGTGCATCGAGACGCTCGAGGAAAGGAATCATGTATTTTCGCGATAACTCCACTGCTTCCTTTGCCTGGGGTACTTCAAACTCCGCGCCCGTATGTTTTCTTAGCTTCTCCACTGCCTCAGCAAAATGAGTGCCATACCAGGCATATTGATCATCCAGCATAACAATCTTTCCTTGATCTTCGAGGAATCGTTTCAACTCAGCTGCAAGAGACTCAGGGATTCCGGCACTTTTTATATAATCGTGCAAATAAGCTACCTTCAGGCCATCCTTCTTGAGTTCCTCAAGCATATTCTCTGTTCGCTTCACCCAGTTGTTCGGAACATGTGGAGCAAAGCTTTCCATAGAAATATACTGTTCTTTCCTGTTCAGCACCCCCTCGGTTATGGCGTGATCGATCACAAACTCAAGCAGGGTTTTTGAAAAAGTTTTTTGCAAGGATTGAAGCAGTTCCGCCTTGTTCATCCCGATTCGCATTGGGTTATCAGCATGGAAGTCTTCTAACCGGTCGCTGATCTCTTCTTCGATAACTTCGACAATTGATACTAGAGCGTATTCCTTATTGGAAATCTGGATGAACTGGTCATCTTTCAGATTGTCCAGAATTGCCCCTTCATCAAGAGCCGTCCGTTTGATTAGTTCTTCAATAGATAAACTTTTTTCTTCGTATAAAGCAGCATTTATTCGTTCAATTGGCGTTCCGGCTTTCTTTTTCTCAAGCTCTTCAATCGTCTGCTTGCCAAATCGGTATTTATTTCCGCGTGGGTCAATTACCCATCCGCCGCCAATCGTTTCCTGCGGACTTGGACGGCGGACGATGAACCGGTCTCCACGCTTCGTAACGATTTTTTCATCAAGACGGAGCTGACAAAGGATTTCTCCGTTGTCTTCTTTTAGTTCATTCCGGTCAAAAAAGACAATCCTTCCCATTACTTCAGCAGTCCCGATATGGCACTTAATAGGGGTTCTTTGTTTTACCAAATGCTCAAGATCCTCAACGACTCTGATTGCTACATCAATCGTATTCGTTACAATAAAGTGCTCGGAAGACACAATGACTTCGCCACGTTCAAGATCATCCCGCGAGACACCCGATAGATTGATGGCTGCCCTTTGCCCTGCATAAGCCATCTTTGCTGGCTGATGATGAACTTGCAGCTGTCGAGCTCTGACCTCTAATCCGCTCGGCAGGATTTTTAATGACTGGCCCTCTTCAACCGTCCCTTCGTAAACAGTACCTCTCACAACGGTCCCTTGCCCCTTCACTGTAAATACCTGGTCAATCGGCAGGCGGAACGCTCCTTTGGCATCCCGCATTTCTTGCTCCTTCAGTGTTTCAATGATCATTTCTTTTAATTCCGGGATCCCTTTTTTTGATAGACTATCGACCAACATAAATGGAGCGTTCTCAAAGACTGTGCCATCAAGCTCGCTTAAAATATCGTCTTTCACTAGCTCTATGAATTCCTCTTCTACCCTGTCGGTCTTTGTAATTGCGATAATACCCGAGCGGATTCCGAGAAACCCCAGGATATCAAGGTGCTCCTTCGTTTGCGGCATGACGCCTTCATCCGCAGCAACCACCAGAACGACGAGGTCGATCCCAGCAACTCCGGCAATCATCTGGCGGATGAAGCGCTCATGTCCTGGAACATCGACAACAGAAATTTGCAGTTCTTCATCCTCATATAATGGCGCAAAGCCAAGTTCAATTGAAATTTGGCGTTCTTTTTCTTCTTTCAGGCGGTCCGTATCGACATTCGTCAACGCCTTGGTCAGCGATGTTTTTCCATGGTCAATATGACCTGCCATCCCAATGGTAAAATACCTCTTGCTCAAATGCTTACACCCTCTTTAGATATGTATAAAACAACTCTAACTTTAAAAGCAAAATAGTTCAAGCAACGAAAATTGTACAATTAAAATACAATTATTTAAGGCTCGAAAAATGTTGAAGTCAAGACAATTGATACTGCTATCAATGCTGTTCAAATTCTGGTTTCACTGATCGCTAGGTTGTATATTTTCTACTAACTAAGCATCTTCACCACCTTTTCCTTAAAAAGATCAGCCTGCAGACAATGATTGGTCTGCAGGCTGATTAATTTTTTTAGTTGTACATAAAACGAAGCATGGCGGCAGCGGCCAGCCTGCTTGTCATATCCCGGAAGTCTTTTGATGGATCTATTTCCACGATATCCATCGCTTTTACTTTTTCATGGGAGGCAGCAGCTGAAATACTCGCAAGCAATTCCCTGCTGGTGATCCCACCCGGTCCAATAGCCGGGCACCCGGGCGCGAATGCCTGGTCGACGACGTCCATATCAACAGATAAGTATATTATATCTACTAATTCAGACAGTCTTTCCAGTTCCTTTTTAATGATAGGAATGATCCCTGAAATCTCTATATCTTCCATTGTATAGACAGAAATCCCTTTTTCTTTTGTATATTCATGATATTCTTTCGCATTTGCATAATCACGAATCCCTATCTGGACAAGATGCGCACCCTTTAAATGTCCACCTTCAATCAGGCTCCGGAATGGTGTGCCGTTTGTCCGTCCGCCATCATCAAGATTCCTGACATCATGATGTGCATCCCATTGGATAACTCCTATTTCCCCGTAGTGCTCCTTGAAGGCCCGAATGGAAGGATAGCTGACACCATGGTCTCCGCCAAGCATGATATACCTTTGGCAGGCATTTTTCTCAAGCATTTCCTTGACACTTACATAAAGTCTTTCAATGGATTCCTCCATCTCAGTTGGATGTGTTTGCACATCGCCAAAGTCAAGGATCTTTACATTCTCGTAATCTTTGGCTCTTTCTCCAGAAAAAGTTGAAAATGAGCTTAAGCTTGCCCTGATCGTTTTAGGCGCATCCGATGCCTGTGATAAAGAAATGGATGTTTTAGAGTATGGAAGACCGATTAAGCCGATATTGCCAGTTTCGCCCTCTGAATAAGGTATTACCCGTTCATTGACCTTCGTGACGAACCGGTCCTTGAAAACCGCTGGCTTACCTGGCTGAAGATAACTGAATTTCACCATAAGCGGTCCTTTCCCAAAGTTTATTACCAGAATGGTAGACACTTTGTGCATGATTTACACCAAAGTGATACGGGATATATTGATAATTAGGTACATCCCAGATGACGAAATCTGCAGAACGTCCTATTTCTAATGATCCTGCCTGAGACGCTCTTCCAATTGCATGGGCTGCATTTACTGTGACTGCATTCCAAATTTCTTCAGCGGACATTTTCAGCTTTAATGCAGCGAGTGACATAATCATTTGCAGGTTTTCAGTCACACAGCTTCCGGGATTGAAATCTGTCGCCAAAGCGACTGCCGCACCCTCATCAATCATCTTTCTCGCACGGGCATAATGGTCCTTGCCAAGGTAAAACGTCGTTCCTGGCAACAGAACTGCTACTGTATCGCCTTCCGCGAGCTGTCTGATTCCTTCATCTGAGGCGGCAACCAGATGGTCAGCACTTGCCGCCCCTAATGATACGGCCATTTCCGTGCCTCCAAGCGGGTCAATTTCATCAGCATGGATTTTCAGACCAAATCCTTTTTCCTTTGCCTGTTGTAAAAACTTCCTTGACTGTTCGATTGTAAAAACACCTGTTTCACAAAAAATATCCACGAACTCTGCAAGTTCTTCTTCATTGATAACCTCGAACAACCTGGCCATTTCGTCCAGAAACTCATCCTCTTTCCCTTTGAATCCAGGCGGCACAGCGTGCGCACCAAGGAATGTTGAAACGACAGATATTGGGTACTTTTCCTTTAAACGTTTGACCACCCTCAGCTGCTTAAGTTCTGTATCAGCATCCAGACCATAGCCACTCTTTGCTTCCAAGGTTGTAACTCCGTAGGAAATCATTCTTTCAAGATGGAAAGAAGCCTTTTTATACAATTCTTCCTCTGTCGCTTTTTTAGTGGAACCTACCGTTGATAAAATCCCGCCCCCCTGAGCGAGGATTTCTAAATAAGGTACTCCAGCCTGCTTCAATGAAAGTTCATGTTCTCGGGAACCGCCAAATACTAAATGTGTATGCGGATCAACAAGCCCTGGAGACACAACCTTGCCCTCGGCATCAATTCTCTCGGTAGATTTAAGTGACCTTGCTTCAGCATCGCGACCAACCCAGGCAATTTTCCCGTCCTGTATTCCTATTGCTGCGTCTTCACTTATGTTGAGTTCTTTCATATCCTGCCCCTTCAATGGATAATCGGAAGCTTTGGGCAAAATGAGCTGACCTATATTGTGAACTATTACATCATATGTCAATATTCTCATCCTTTCTTTCTAAAATCCCCTAAATGCAATGCCTCATTATAATTCTCATTGCCTCCTCCAAATTAGGGAAGCATCGGGATGTCAACCCCTTTTTCTTTCGCTGTTTCGATCGCTTTTTCGTAGCCAGCGTCAGCGTGGCGGGCAACACCCATTCCAGGATCTGTAGTCAGGACCCTCCTAAGCCTCTCTTCAGCAAGGTCAGTACCGTCCGCCACCACGACCATTCCTGCGTGCAGGGAATATCCCATGCCTACGCCCCCGCCATGATGGACAGAGATCCATGAGCCGCCTGCAGCAACATTGACTAGCGCATTAAGAATCGCCCAGTCACCAACTGCATCACTGCCATCCTTCATTGCTTCTGTTTCACGATTTGGAGAAGCGACCGACCCGCTGTCTAAATGATCGCGACCAATTACAATCGGTGCTTTCAATTCACCTTTACGCACCAGTTCATTAATTGCCAATCCCATCTTCACTCGCTCACCATAGCCAAGCCAGCAAATTCTTGACGGTAGACCCTGGAATTCCACTTTTTCCTGTGCCATGTCAATCCAGCGCTGAAGGGCTTTATTTTCTGGAAAAAGCTCCTTGATCAGTTCGTCTGTCCGATGAATATCTGCTGGGTCTCCAGATAATGCAGCCCAACGGAAAGGCCCTTTACCTTCACAGAAAAGCGGTCTGATATAGGCAGGAACAAATCCTGGGAAATCGAACGCATGCTGCTCACCATGATCCTTGGCAACCTGGCGGATGTTATTGCCGTAATCAAATGTGACAGCACCTCTCCTCTGGTATTCAAGCATGGAAGCGACATGCTTTGCCATTGAGAAGGAAGATTGCTTTACATATTCTTCAGGATCTTCGTCACGAAGTTTAGCCGCTTCTTCCAAATTAAAACCAACCGGGATATACCCATTCAATGGATCATGAGCAGAAGTCTGGTCCGTTACAATATCCACCTTAAAATTCCTGGACAGTAATTCCAGATGGACCTCTGCAGCATTCCCGACCAGACCAATAGAGAGAGGTATTCCCTTATGCTTTGCTTCATTTGCCCAATCAATTGCCTCATCGATTGAATGGGTCATTTTGTCGCAATAACGAGTATCAATTCGCTTTTTGATCCGTTCTGGATCGATCTCCACAGCTAAGCAGACGCCATCATTCATCGTAACCGCTAGAGGCTGGGCTCCACCCATGCCGCCGAGCCCTGCAGTCAGCGTAATGGTGTTTCTAAGCGTTCCGTTGAAGTGCTGTCTCGCTACCTCTGCGAATGTTTCATATGTGCCCTGGAGGATTCCCTGGGAACCAATGTAAATCCAGCTTCCAGCAGTCATTTGTCCGTACATCATCAATCCTTTTTTATCTAATTCGTGAAAGTGATCCCAATTTGCCCATTTAGGTACCAAAACAGAGTTGGAGATTAACACTCTTGGTGCAGCCTCGTGCGTTTTGAATACAGCGACAGGTTTACCGGATTGAACGAGCATTGTTTCGTCATTTTCCAGCCTGCGCAGCGTTTCAACGATAGCGTCGAACGCCTCCCAATTACGTGCTGCTTTGCCAATTCCTCCGTAAACAACAAGATCCTCAGGCTTTTCAGCCACCTCTGGATCAAGATTGTTATAGAGCATCCTTAATGCAGCTTCTTGTTCCCATCCTTTACACTCCAGTTCAAGGCCCTTTTTTGCTTTGATATTGCGCTTTGCTTTAATTGCCATTTTTTCCACTCTCCTCAATTTTTTATAGTATTAAACCAGACTCTCCTGCTGTTTTACAGCTGTCCACTGATGTCTATTTTTTTTTAGCCAATCTGCAAGCCTCTCGATATCCTCAGAGAAAATCCGGTCCTCTGTGATGGATGGAACGATCTTTCTTACCTCTTGATAGAAGCTCCAAGTTTTAGGTGCCATTTTATCAACACCACGATATTGGACTGCCTGAAGAGCACAGATACATTCAATTGCTAGTACACGCCTGACGTTTTGGATGATACTGTGTGCATGGCGGGCAGCAATGGTTCCCATGCTCACATGATCCTCCTGGTTGGCAGAGGATGGAATCGAATCTACACTTGCAGGATGAGCAAGGGTCTTATTTTCAGAAACGAGTGATGCTGCACTGTATTGCATGATCATCGCACCTGACTGAAGTCCAGGTTGCGGACTCAAGAAAGGTGGGAGGTCATTTAATTGCGGATTGACCAATCTTTCAATCCGTCTTTCAGAAATACTGGCAAGTTCCGCAACAGCTATTTTCATAAAATCCATTGCAATCGCAATTGGCTGGCCATGGAAGTTGCCTCCTGAAATGATGGTTTCCCCCCCGTCAAAAATGAGCGGATTGTCTGTAGCTGCATTCATTTCAATCTCCAGCTTTTCTTTTACATAGTCGAGCGCCTGCCATGATGCTCCATGCACTTGGGGAATGCATCTTAATGAGTACGCGTCCTGTACTCTTTTTTCACCTTGTCGTGTCGTCAGTTTGCTGCCTGCCAGTAAATCTCTCATGCGCTCCGCTACCTCTATTTGCTGTCTGTAGCCGCGAGCTTCATGAATAGCAGGGTGGAATGCATCTATGACCCCTTCCAATCCTTCCATTGTTAGGGCAGCAATCCATTCTGATTGATGTGCCAGGTCTTTTGCTTCGATCCAGTTCACCACACCCATTGCCGTCATTGCCTGCGTTCCATTAATCAGCGCCAGACCTTCTTTAGCCTGTAATACGATTGGCTCAAGACCTTCTTTTGTATATGCTTCTTCTGTCAGGCATACCCTTCCCTGATAGAAAACCTTCCCCTCGCCTAACAATACTAATGCCAGATGGGACAGCGGCGCTAAATCCCCCGATGCACCAAGTGATCCTTGCTGCGGGACAACCGGATGGATCCTGAGGTTGAGCAATTCCTTCAACCTTTCAGCAATAACCGGCCTGATCCCTGAAAAACCTTTAATCAACGCATTCAGCCTAAGTAAGATCATCGCACGTGAAACGACCTCGGGGAATGGCTCCCCTACGCCGCAGGCATGAGACCTGATCAGGTTTAACTGCAATGCATTGACATCTTGTTCATCAATGATGACATCACTGAATTTACCGAATCCTGTATTGATTCCGTAGATCGTACGCTTGTCGGCAACGATTTTCTCTACCGCTTCCCTGCTCTCGGTAACCTTCTTCATGCTTTCTGGACTGATGGCGACTGCCTCGTCGAGATAGCAGACCTGCTTGATTTGCTCCAAAGTTAACGTTTCTCCCGTTAAAACAACCATTCAAGTAACCTCCTGATCGGATAAAATAAAAAGGAGACGACAATGGCATACTTAACCATCATCGCCTCCTACTGACTAGTGGACTATAGGCAATGCAACTTTATATATGATTGATTCCTAAACCGACCGTTTCGTGTTCAGACCCTTTTACAGGAGCGCCAATCGTTCCATAAAACGCGACGGCAATCCATTCTCCTTCTTCTTCATCGGAAAAGGGTGTACCACGGACAACGGCAAATCGAAGGCCGACAGTACGGCTCATTTCACCAATGGACAGGTGGCCCCGTGTCACCCCTTCCATGCCTTCCATGATTGCATGGTATAAAGCATGGGTTTCACGATACAAATTGGGATGTATGAGACCATGACGTTTGGCAGCTGTCTCCACTGCTGAAATAACTTTTTGCATATTCATCGAGCCTACTTTGCCAAGGCAATAGCTTACACCTTTAAGGGTATCCTGAAAAAAAGCCATTTCTTCTTCTGTGAATGACGCCAGCAGGATCGCTGTTTTCCCAATCGCTAATTTACTCATGACCGACCCCGTTTTCTGAATTTTACCTATTGACTAATAACTTATATTAATTTTATGGTTCCTCGCAGTGAATGTCAACAGATATGGGAAATTTTAGTATTCTAATATAGTAGTATGATACCATATTAAAGCATTGAAAAAAGCGCCCATCAGGCGCTTTTCGGTTACCTATTCTTTATTGACTCTGCGAGACCAAAAAGAAAACCATAGATCAGATTATAAGCCTCTCCGATGGATAGAACCTCTTTGTATCCTTTAAGTCCATTCAATGCGAAGTTAAGGCTCCATACTCCTTCATTCGCATCGAACATCAAGTCAAATCTGGACCCATCTCCTTGCAGGTTTTCTTCAAGGAATTTCTTGATGTCCGCTTCATATTTCTTCTGAAGCTTAAGTCCGAGCATGACATCATATGTTCCGAACACATCATCTTTTTCAAAACTGACGGCATCGACTCCAATCAGTTCAAACCACCTGGATTCCAAGTACATGAATTCATTATTCCGTTCTTTGAAATAACCAATTGGCTGACTAAGAAATTGCGATGATTCTTCACCTAGGAACTCTTCAGTCTCTTTGTTGCCTCTCTCAATATAAGCATCCTTGAAACGGGCGCCAGGCTCTGATAATTTTACCTGGACACCATTAAGTAATCCTTGACGTTCTGCATATTCCTTTTCTTCATTATGTAATTCAACCGTACCCTTTTGAGATCCTATATACTTCTCTATCTGTTTTTTCAACATTATGATGGCCTCCATAATCGTTTTGCTGATATTTATATTGAATGGAAAATAGGCAAATAGCAAATTTTCTAGTTCAGTTTCCCAAAAATTTCTTGAAGAATTTCTTTTGTATAGTCACATCCCCATACAAACCACTGCTTTTCCCCATATCTTGTAAGTATAACACCACTCTATAAGAAAGGAGAGGCACGTTTTATGAATTATCATTACAAAGATGATCATCGACCTGACGATGATTACGATCATAAAAAAGGAAAGTCCAGGGACCGCGATATGGGGAAACACAAAAAATATGATGACCATAGGGATTGGGATGATCACAAGCATAGGGATTGGGATGATCATAAAAAATGGGATGATCATAAGGATTGGGACGATGATGATTGTGGTTGCGAAAAAAGCCATCATGATGAAAAACACTCCCATCATTGTGTGTGCAAAAAGGTCAGGGACATTAATGATGCACAGCATAAAGTAAAGCATAAGAAAGATGGTTGTGATGTCAGCTGTGAAAGATCAATCAGAGAACTCTTAAATCAGTGCAAACAGTCAAACTTCGATACAATCCCATTCAAATTATTATGCGGGTGCAGCAAAGGCGACTGTGAGACCTTCGTGGGTACAGGCGTTGTTAAAATCAATGGATGCTTTTATGATATCAAGTCTAGTTTTTTCCGTGTAGTTGATTTTACTAAGGGTTCCAAATGCTGTGCGATTCTTGAGCTGCTCTGTCCGGAACGTTGTGAAGGGAAACAACATGGAATTGAAGGCTTCGTAAGAACGGGGGCTTGCTTTGAAGTCGATTTGAAAGATTTTGTCGGCATTACCTGCTTCCCTCCAGTAAAAGCGAAAAAAATGGATCCTAAGAAGCTATTATGCTCTGGACGCTGATTTCCTGAATAGTCACACAAAACAGCCACCCCACTTCTATGTGGGGTTCCATTTTGCCTCTAAAACTCAGCACTTGTCCCGAATCCTATTAACTCCACTTCCCTGACGTAAAAAATATGTGATTGCCCTCTATCATTCGTCTATTCATTTACTGTAGTACTGGCATATAAAATAGTAAGTCAAAAGAAAGGAGCAGACTTATACTGTTTCTTACTGCTTTTGATTAAAAAAAAAGGAGTGAAAGATATGAAGAGAAATACAGGTTGCAATTCAAACCATGGCTGCCCGCCACAGCTTTCATGCGATGAAGCAAAAACGCTTCGGGTTGATTGCGATAATGATTCTTACTATCCTTATGGCAATTACCTTAAGTATCCAGTTGCTGACATTGATGTCGCGCTAGCTGAAGTTGAGCTGCAAGTAGAAGTCGAAAGTGACATTAAACTCCCTACAGCAGCACGCGAAATCAAGCACATGCGCAGGAACGTATCGCTTACGCAATGTAAGGCCATCCGTTCAGCAATGGACTATGACAAGGTTAAACTCTATATATCCGGTGTTGTCCACAAGAATATCCAATATGTAGAGCAGTGCAGCGGAGTATTGAAGGACTACAGCGTCGATGTACCATTTACTTGCAGCCAGGCTGTCAAAGTCTACAATTACCCAGATTACGAAAACTTAAGCCAAAAGAACACCGTGTACGAAAGAAGATTCATCGATAAGAAAGGCCATGGTGCTGATAACTGTACTTCTGGTGCATTTACGTATGAGTACTATAATGAGCCGATTGACTGCAAACTGCTTGCATCTTTTGTCAATGACCTTGACCTTTACAAGGATTTTGACAACTGGGGCCGATTCAGCCGCATCACAGAAAAGATGGAAGTTGGCTTATTCTTCAAATTGCTACAGAAGCAGCAGGTTGACTTAGACCATTCCTATGGACACAAACATGAAGAAGAATCATCTTCATCTTCATCATCATCCTATTTGGAATCAGGCGATAAAATTGTCCAACAGCAGCCCAAAAACATGAAGCACAGAATGGCTGAATTAATGAAACGCCATGATGGCTAATATTAAAAGCAAGGGTGCCTCGCTTGAGGCACCCTGTTTATATATTATTTTGAGAGTAACCTATTTAAATCCAAACATTGCTTTTGAAATAGATCTATTTTCATCTTTGCAGTGCCTTGGACCATCACTCTGCCATTATGAATGAATTGTTCATTCCAAACACAATGCAAACCTGATAGGCTAAACTCCACTTTTTCTACTAAACTCTCACGATACTCGCGAGTATATCCTTCTTCCATGCCAAGATTTGAAGTAAATAAATATTCCTTGCTGTTCTTGGAAGAAAGCTCGGGCTGATGAATCCATTTTACAGGAATGATTTTTTTCCACGGGATGTGAATCATAAGAGAGTGCATGGTCCCAGATTTATCAGTACAAGCATAATCGATATTCAACAGAAGTGTGCCTTTAGTGAATAAGCTCGCTGAAGGCAGCAATACCTCCGCATCAATCGAATGTAGTGAACATTCGACATTAGACACATCCGAAATAGGCCTTGCGAGTGTGAAAGTGTCAAAAATGTCAATTTCGAGCTCAACATCTGCCAGGTGCAATGGCAGCCTTACTTTCGTGAGTTCCGTCATTGAATTCTTCCCACTATATGCGGCTGTTGCTAATTTCATTGGTTCCGAGGACGATTCAGAGGATTCATAGGCAAGATCATTGGATTCATAGGCATGATCATCGGATTCATAATCATGATCATCGGATCCATGTTGATATTCAACTGATTCATCACGGTCTTCATAGTAAAAAGGTTCGTCTGCGGATTCATCTACAGCGAATAACTGACTTGCTTCTTCATCTGGGAGATTGCTGGACTCATCAAATAATATTTCACTAGAGGATTCCTCGTACTCTTCCTGAGTTTCCTCCTCTATATACTCGTCGCTTCCGCCAATAACCTCTAATATGTCACTTGATTCTTCCTCGACTTCTTCTATTGTAAATTGTCTCCTTGAAGGAGGTTTTTCTTCGACACTTCGAATCACAGGAGGAGCGAGAATCAATGGCTTCCCTGAACTTTTTCCCTTAGGCCGGAATCCAGTTTCATAGAATTCTCGGGCTCGCCCCTTATCGATTTCATCGAATACTTCACCCATTTGTGAGTCAACCTCTGATTCCTCACGACCCACTGAATGATTTCGCCAATTGCCCTGGAACAAATTCATCTCATGAAATGTTCTATTTCTGTTTTCCATCTTCTATGGAAGGGTCTGCTTATATTGCAACCTATCCCTACCCTCCTTCTTTAAAGAGGTAAAAACATAAAGGGGCATATACTAATGTTGCCTAGTATAATACCCCGCTTTTTTCTGTTATTTACTCTGATTCGTCATAGCAATCTGGATCATTTGTTGCTGAAGAAACGCGGATTTGTTGATTTTGAAGAACACGAACAGTAAAATCAATGACCATTTTCTCTTCGATTGTCTGGAAATATCCTTCATCGATCGGTGATGATGTTGGAAGCGGCTGACGGTCAATCGCTTCATCCCATTCGATGATTTGGCTGGAAACCAATTCACAGAAAGGCAATTCATTATAATGTTGAGAGCTTTCCTGGTGGAATTGGCTCAAGTCACTTGTCAGTAATTCATCTTTTTCCGGGAATCCTGTTGGCAAAGGTTTAGAGACGAAGAAATCAAATTCCTTCCGGTTGTTCACTTGCGGCATGACAGGATGGGATAGGAAGTTCTTTACCTCTGTTACTACCTGGAACGGAATGTCGACTGTATAAGAGTGCAGGTCAGAAGCTACTGATGAGGATGAAGAAGCTTCAATATCCTGGCTCGGACTTGCGTATTGGATGTTCTTCCTTACAAACCCTTTGATGAATAATTTATTCGTTGGCAATAGCAATCTGCATTGGGTCAGTTTGATTCTCTTTTTAATATCCTTAATCTCAAGCACCGGCTCTGGGAAATTAATCATTGTATCCAGATTCACGTGCAAAGTCAGTTCCGCCAGAACGACTGGAACTTTCGTTACGACCTTTCCTAGGCTTACATGTGGATGATGATGCTTTGGTGAGCATTCAAAGTGATCGGTTGAAGGCTTACACTCAAAATCAGGCTTTTTATTTTTATCTAGTTCAAACATACATGGCTCCTCCTTAAAACTCCTTAGAGTGAAGATGCTCTATCCTATGCGCTTCGACTTTTTGGGTCTAGGCGTATGCCCCTATGCTTTCTGAAATTTCAAGGCAGATAGGCGGTGTAAATCCTTTATTTATTTGTGATGTACTGGCCAAATACCATCGCAAAAATTTTTTTGCCATTTTTTTTGCTACTATTCTAATAGCGATAAGACATTGTCTTGAATATGTATAATAAAAATGGCGATGACAGCTGTCATCGCCATTTGTGGAATCTTATCTACCCTATTTAATAATTAGGGTTACCCATTGCCATTAAGGGCAATTTGCTGGTTCTGGTAAACTCTTACACGGAATTGCAAGAATGTTTTTTCCACAATATTGTGGAATGTTCCTTCTTCGAATGGTCCATTATTAGGTAAAGGATAACGATCTACTGCTTCATCCCACTGAACAATGCTGCTTGATACCAGTTCACAGAATGGAATTTGATTGTAGAATTGTGTGCTTACCTGATGGAATTGTGATAGGTCGCTGGATAGCATCTGATCTTTTTCCGGATATCCATGGCCCAGGCTTTGTGCCCTGAAGAAGTCAAACTCTTCACGAGTATTGGAAATCGGGAGAATTGGATCAGTCAAGAAATCAGTTACAACAGTTACACACTCAAATGGCACATCTACAGTCAACGAGCGCATTTCTGAAGATACACAGTCACTTTTAGCATGCGGACATGGCGTTGCATATTGGATATTTTTGCGGATGAAACCTTTAATAAATAGTGGGATTCCTGTAACAGGATCTGATGTAGGACCTATGAGCAATCTGCACTGGACGATTTTCACCCTTTTTTTGATATCCTTGATTTCAAGTACCGGATCTGGGAAATGAATGTCGGCAACTAGATGGTCTGTTATGGTTATATCCGCAAGAGTAACAGGAAGATTAGCAGATGGGAGCAATCCTGGGGTTGGGACGTTCACACATTCATTCCTGGACGCAGACTTGTTGACACTAACGCATCCACGCTTCCCTTTATGGTCATTAGTCATTATATTTCCTCCTTTTAATTTTCTTGTACAATTTATCCTATTCCTTCCAGATATTTTGGACTAGATGAATGCATCAGTACATATGCGGATTTTTCATATTTCTTGATTTGTTCATGAATGTAATTCTTTCATTCCAAAAAAATTAGGTACTTGCACAATTGAACATGCGTTTTGCATAGGATTCAAAAGGAGGAGGATAAAATGAACAATTATAATTATTTCGCTGTCGACATAGGGAACAGCTGGTATAAAGTCCTGGCCTCTGATCATGGAGAGCTCAGGGAATACCAAATGCCAAACGCCATCGCATTGTATGATGATGAGTTTTATGAAAAGCCCTATGACGAGGAAGATATCATTCTCGAGGAAAATTTGATCGTAGAGATAAAAAGCCCGGCGATCACAAACAAAAGAGAAATTTTTTATGCTGGAAAGGCTGCTGCCAAGCAAAGAAATGTCAGCCTGACCGCAAGCAATAATCAAAAAGCTGACGAAGACCGCACATATATCCTTCTGTTCGCCGCTGCAGCCTACCATGCTTCTGTCATAAATTCAACCGATATTGAATTGAACTATTGCATCGACCAATTAGCTGTATCTCTTCCAACCACACAATATAAGGAGAGAAAAGAGTTACTGAAGCAAAAGTTAATTGGCACCCATACCATCACTCTGCATAAGGTGCCGGGAATTCCTGAGCCAAAAGAACTGATTGTCAAACTCGAAATCAAGGATGTCATTGTCGGTGCCGAGGGAGCATGTGCCTATTTAGGTTTAATTCGGGACATTGACACATTGACAATTAAGGACGACACCCTCGTGAAGGATTCCAAGAAAGGAATCATCATTGGTGACCTTGGCGGGGATTCAGTCGACTTTGTTGGAATCAAGAACAGCAAACCTGTTGCCTCAGTTGAAGGTGATCATTTTGGAATCAATCTTTTTTTGGATACGATTATAAAAAAGGTAAGCAAGAATGAATTATATACTTTTGATTCAAGGTCCGAGCTTGAAGAAAAGCTGTTTGCAGGTCAATCAGAATGGTATGTCGAACCCTTTGCCGGGGTCAGGAAAGACATTAGCAAGTATGTAATTCCCCAATTAAGAATCATGGCTATAAAGTATCTTGAGCACTTTGACCGCGCGAGAAGCAGTTCCAGCGAAATCAAAGGGGCATCCCGCTACATCGCCGTGGGCGGGGCAGCAAAATTGGCCCAAAAACAAATTCAGGAAGCTGCAGTAAGATGGGCTGATAAGGGGCGCCCGATTGAGCTGACTTTTCCAGAAAACCTGGAAAAACTGAACGTCTTCGGACTCATGATTTTAGCCAAAATGAACCAGCTTAAAAAACAACATGAGAATACCGAGGAACTAATTTCCATTGAAGGATGATCGGTATGTCAAACACCTATACGGATTACGTTAATAAAATCGCGATAACTGTCCCTGAACGATATATTGATGTCAAAACCGGTGAGTCTTATTCGGTTTCACAAAAAATCGTTGACCAGATCGAATACCATGCCGAAAACAGTTCGCTGGGTCATCTTGTTCTATCCGCTCTCCATCATTACCTTACGCCAAAACCCGTATTGAATGGAGGGTCTGCCGAAATCCTCCAGCAGCTGGCTGACATACGATCGATGCTGGAAAATGGCAGCTATCTTATCCAGCCAACTGTTAAGGCAAGAACCATGAATGAACAAACAGATGCTGCAAAATTACTCAACATGAAAGAAGTTGAAGATATCCTTGAAGCATTCGGGGGCTAATATTGTTTAAAAAAACAAGGACGGTACTCATGTACTCGTCCTTTGCTCTTGGTTCTGACCAATTGATTCTCCCAAATACGCCTCAAAACATGCTCATATTATACTTGGCAGACATGCTTTCCAGCAGCTTGATTCCTCCAATGCTATTTCCCTTTTCGTCCAGGGCTGGCCCTAAAATGCCAATTCCAAACCGGTTTGGCACTGACCCCATAATCCCGCCAGATACCCCACTTTTAGCAGGAATCCCTACCCTGACTGCAAACTCTCCTGACGCGTTGTACATCCCACAGGTAACCATGAACGTTTTGCAAAGGCGTGCGACATGGGCCGGTATCAAACGGCGATTTGTGACCGGCTCCAAACCATCCATTGCGAACACGCAGCCAATACGGGCAAGATCAAGACAGTCCATTTCGATTGCACATTGCTTCGTATAGACATGAAGCAATTCTTCGACATTCTCATCAATCACCCCATGCTGCCTCAAAAAGTAGCATAAAGCTCTATTTAGATCGGAACTTTCATATTCTGACTCTGCAACCTCCTGTGAATAACCAATTGAAGAATTTCCAGCCAGCTCCTGAATGAAAGAGAGTATCCGTTCGAATCGTTCCTCTGCGTCCTGCCCTTTGATCATATGTGTAACGGCTAATGCACCTGCGTTGATCATAGGATTCAACGGTTTCGAAGGGCTGAACTCCAGTTTGACAATTGAATTGAAGGGATCGCCAGTTGGTTCATAACCCACTTTGTTGAACACAGCTTCTTCCCCGTAATCAATCAGGGCAAGCGCAAGCGTCAACACTTTTGATACACTTTGCAATGTCAATTTTTGATGGATGTCTCCAGCAGAAACACAAGTTCCATCCTCATGAAAAATCGCGACAGACAACTCTTCAGGATTCGCTTTCGCCAATGCAGGAATATAGTCTGCTACCTTTCCGCCCTCAGTGTACTTTTTTGCTTCATCTACCAGTTCGTTCAGTTCATCAGTCGTTCTGCAAGGCATAATAAACTCCTCCGAAAAAAATTATTGAACACACCTATCGATTCACATAAAAAATAGGCAATGGGGTCGACATTGCCTATTCTAAAAGTCTTATCAAAAGCGACCCGACTTTAATATAGAATAAATAATCCATAAAAACATTCCGAATGCAATGATAAACCCTATTTCAATTGCAGGTACGCTTGTCAATATTGTATTATTGCCAAATGTTGCCCCGACAATTAGCCCTAGGACAACAATACTGAAAGCAAGCAGTGTCAAACCGAAGGAAACCTGGTTGCTGATCCTGTCAAACTTATGGAGAATCCGATTTATTTCCGATAAGCTTATTTCAAATTTCAGATCCCCCTTAGAAGCCTGATCCAGAACATTTTCAACTTGATTCGGAATATTGGAGAATGTATCCGTTAAGTCCTCCGCCCTATTCCAAAGCCGTTTGCCCATTTTTATCGGATCATATCGCTCCCTCATGATCTGCTCTCCATAGGGCCTCGCCAGCTCAATCATGTCAAGACTTGGATCGATTTCAGAAATGATGCCCTCAATCGTCATCAGCGCTTTTCCCATCATCGTCATTTCCTTAGGTAGGATAATTCGATGTTCCTGAGCAGCCGCAAACAATTCCTTGACCGTAATTCCTAAGCTTAATCCCTCTTTTGATGACCTTTCAACCGTTTTCCTGACTCCATCTACCCGGTCATAAAAATGCTGTTCATCAATGTCTGAAGGAACATAAGCCATTTTGAATATCGACCTGACGATTCGGTGGGTATCCTCTTGCATAATGCCCATCATCATCGAGGCAGTATCTTGTCTTAACCTTGCTGACAGCCGGCCTACTTGTCCAAAATCAATGAATATCAGCTGTTGAGCTTCAGGATTATATAGGATATTGCCAGGATGTGGATCACCATGAAAAAAACCTTCCCTTAAAATTTGAGTTATGAATGCACTTACCAAAAGATCGGCAATCCTTCGTCTTTCCTCATCCTGAATCATAGTCCTATTCAATTCGTTGAGTTTGATTCCTTCAACCTTCTCCATGGTCAGGATCTGTGGCGTCGAAAAGTCATGGAAAACGACAGGAACTTTGATAGAGTCGCAATCTTCAAACTGCATCTGGACCATATCCGTATTTCGTGCTTCTTCCGTATAATCGAGTTCCCTGCGAATGGACTCAGACAGCTCTTCTACCATGTCGGTAATATTGTAGTATTGAGCCCAATCATATCTCTGTTCAATTAATCTTGCTATATCCCTTAGAATTTCAAGGTCAGTATGGACAGTCTGGATAATGCCCGGCCGCTGGACCTTGACCATGACAGATTCCCCTGTTATCAGTATGGCTTCATGAACCTGTCCAATCGACGCGGCTGCAACGTAATTCTCGTTAAAATATTGGAACACATCCTCAACAGGCCTGCCAAACTCATGATGAAGTTTCTCCTTTATTTCATCAACCGGCACAGGGGGAACTTGGTCTTGAAGCAATTCCAATTCCTTAACAATCTCTTCTGGCAGCATATCACTCCTGATGCTTAGGAGCTGCCCGAGCTTTATAAAAGCTGGCCCCAATTCCTCCAGCATGCATCTCATACGGTAACCCGCCTCTTTTGTGTTTCCGCTCTTCACATCAGCAGCAATCCGATCCTTCAAAGAAAGGACATGGAAGAGCCCCACCTCTTCAAGCACATAGCCAAAACCGTACTTAACAAAGGCTGATGCAATCTCTCTGTATCTATTTAAACGTCTCAATCGGTCCGTCAACATTCCATCACCCGCTGCTAATCAATGTCTTTTGAAAATCCAGGAGGAACATTCTCCATTCCATTTTCAACCTGGTCAATATCATTATTCAATCCGTTGTTTCGCAGTTGTGCAATTTCCTTTTGCAATATCACAAGCTGTGCCTTGACAGTGTCTAACTCTTCCCTTGTTGCGAATCCAAGATCTGATAGCTGCTTCCTCGCCATCTCTCTGAATTCTCCATTCCATTCCTCACTCTTCGATTCACCTTTTTTAAAAAAGTCATCGAAGATCGTGTCAGCTTCAGCCTGAGTCATATTCCCCTTCTCCACCAGCTTCATGATGGTTTCATCTACTTTTTCCTTGCCGGCAACTGCAGCTCCCAGCCCGAGTAAAAAGCCGCTCTTCAGAAAATTATTCATTTCATGGACCTCCTCTTATTTGAATCAATTTACTTACTAATACCCCAAAAAAGCAGACAATTACCCTATTAAGTAAAAAAGCACCTGTTTCATTAAGAAACAGATGCTTACTATGAATTATTAAATACCCGCTTACCCCACTGCGTTCAGGCTTTGAATTTAGCCACAAGTTGGGAGGATTAGTCTAATAATTCATCGTTTGAGGACATCGACCTTATCCAAGTAAGCCCAATTTTGAGGAGCCTTCAAACTAAGTTGCCAATAGGTTGCGCCATAAAGCTCATATAAATCAATCAATCTATATTTTTCAACATAGCTCCTGATATCCTCAAACCAGACTATATGTTCTTCAGCCCCTTTCCAGTACCGGAACCATGGTGCCCTGGCTGCTGCATCAAATTGGATGACCGCACCGGTAGAAATAGCAAGATTCTGTGCGTCAAGGACGGAGAGAGCACGATATTGATTGGTCGAAACCACTTTATCATGACCGTAAAGCGGGAGACCGATTTGCAACTTTTCACGAGGAATCAAGGTCAATGAATACCTGACTACGAGTGCGATCCACCATAAAGGAGAAACAGGATCAGGCGGACCTCCAGGGTAACCGTAGTCAATTGTCATTACGGCCACAATGTCAGCAATCTCTCCAATCGATTGATAATCATAGGCTCCGATGATCGGATTGGTCGGGATATCTTCTGTCTTTGCATGGACGTTCACATGTAATATCAGGTTGCCCATGGCCTCTTTCAGTTCACGAAGGAAGCTGTTGAAATCTTCTCTCTGAGGCGGAGGAATAAATTCCAAGTCCACACTTATACCAGCATATCCTCTTTGGTTCGCTAAATTTACTAAACTGGCAACCAGGTTTCTGCGATATATTGGGGTTCCCAGAACATTGCCTGCCAGCTCTTTGCTGAAACCGGCCGAAGTAGTGTTTTGGATCAATAATAAGGGGATGATGTTCAATTCTTGGCATCTGCGGACAATAGGTCCATCATCTCCTAAAACATAGGCATACCCTTCTTTTGTGAAGGAAAATGCCGCAACAGCAATGAAAGTTAAATGAGGTGCCATTTTGTCCAAATCGGCAAGGAAGGTTGGAGAGGAGCCAGGGACGATAAATCCAAGAGTTGAGAATTGTGGTTGAACAGGGGAGGGAATATTGATGTTCTGGCCAATATACAAATTATTTGGATCCAGTCCCGGATTCGCACTCACGATGCTGCTGACACTCGTCCTGAACTGCAAAGAAATTCTCCACAATGTATCTCCAGCCTTAATTTTATAATAGCGAATAATAGGCTGCTGATCTGGAATATATAGTGCCAGCCCAGGAATGATTAAGGTGGTGGAAGGAAGTCCATTGACATCGACAATACTTTGGATCGATACACCATATGTCCTGGCAATTGCCCAAAGGTTTTCGCCTGACCTAACTACGTGAACAGTCATCTGATCACACCTTTTTATTTTTTCCTTCTATAATCATATGGCGGTTGAGCTATTATATACTACCGTACCTAAAAGTAGCAGGGCTTCATTTTCGAAGCCCTGCATACAGATGACTATCTCCAGCGATCCCTGTTGTCTGCCCTTTTCCTGTTCCTTGCTGAGTAGCAGGAATCACATATTTGATATGGGGAATCGACATGAATTCCCTTTCCACAATGCCTGCATTTCTTTTTATAATTTTTGACTTCTGACTTTAGGAATTCATGAACATCGTCGCTTAACTCCGTACGAACCCTTTCCCAGTAAACAGCCTCTGTTTTCCTTCCGAGCTTATATAAAAACAACAGATGAAGGCCAATCGCTTTATAAGATAGCTCAAGCTCCTCCAGAGAAGCAGTTTTCACAGGTGGTTCAGGCAATTCTTCATCTGCGACAATTGCTTTGATGGTTTCGAGCCATTGTTCAATAAGGGCAGGTTCTTTGGACGAAAAAGGCAAGTGAAGAAATCCATACAGCTCCATCATCGGCAGTCTGGCTTCGATTTCAGTATCCCTGACATACTCGTACAACTCCCTTTCTTCCGAAAGTGAAGCTTTATTCGTCCCTTTAGGGCTCTCGAATTTATCCCATAGTTCAAAAAATACCGCAAGAGAACGGTGATATTTTTGGAACCTCTCAAAGATCCCCGAGGTGGGAGCAATCGAAAATGTTTCTACTGGTTTATCTTCTTTTTCAAGCAGCTTTGTCATCAAGCCTATATCTGAGGTAAAAGCAACCCGTCCGACATTGTATATGCCCTTTCTGCCGGCACGGCCGGCTATTTGCTTTACTTCCTGGGAAGTCAACCTCCTGCGTCTCGTTCCATCGAATTTTTCATTTTCCAAAAAGACAATTCTCCTGATCGGCAAATTCAGCCCCATTCCAATCGCGTCGGTTGCAACCACTACACTTGTTTCTCCCTTGATGAAACGCTCCATTTGCTTTTTCCTTGTTTCTGGCGGCATACTTCCATAAATCATACTCACCTGGCGGCCACTGTTCTGGAGTTTCGAAGCATTTTCAAGCACCTGTTTTCTAGAAAAACAAACAAGAGCATCTCCTTTCTTGGTATACTTCAGGCTAAACTCTTTATTCTCAACCTGGAGCGGGATATCACGGGTATATTCGTAAATCTCTGCCACTCCATCATCCAGCAGGTCCATCATCATGGACTTGATATTTTTGCTGCCGATGATGTGGACTTCTTCTGCATTTGCATTTGTAATGGCTTTGAACCAGGAAAATCCTCTATCCTTATCAGCGATCATCTGAGACTCATCAATAACTACTACTTCATAAAAGTCCTTTTCGTGGAACATTTCCACTGTGCAGGATATATGGTTGGCACCTTCCACAGGCTTTTCTTCTTCTCCCGTTTTAAGGGAACATGGAACACCCTCAGAGTTGAGTTTTTCAAAAACCTCAAGGGCAAGCAGACGAAGCGGAGCCAAATACAAACCAGTTTTTGCTTCCTTCATCCTTTCGAGAGCGTGATGGGTCTTACCTGTATTCGTTTCACCGATATGAAGTGTATATCGAACATTTCTCCTCAGTGAAGGATTGTATTCACGGCCGAATATGTCCTCCAGCATGCGAGCTTCTTCTTCCCTTTTCCGCTCAAGCTCTGCCCGCTCTTCTTCTTTCCTGCGTATCCTCTCTCCAAGGTCTCTTTCGTACATTGCTCGATGTTCCGTTACATCAAATTCTGTATCAGCCAGAGTCATTAAATCCGTTATATATTCTTCCTGCAGCTTGAAAAGAAAACCGTCTAAATAAACTCCAGTGAGGTCTTTAGTAATTCTTTTCACCTCTCCAGCTGAAAGTTTGTCCTCAAACACTTCCTCATACTCGCTGAGCAGTTGCTGATTCAGACTCCCCAATATCTTTTCTGCAGCTATCTGGGTAAAATACTCTAAAACTTTTTTTTCGAAATGAAACTCATAGGTCTCATATTCAAAATAAAAACGCCCCCAGCTGGCTATTTGGTGAATCTGGCCTGTCAGTTCATCATAAAAGTCAGCCATGGTTCTATAATCGTCCGGATTGAAAGATCCAATCACAGTCAATCTTTCTTCCAGCATGTGTGTATCGATATCCTCAAACTTCTGATTCTCATTAAAAACCTTCCTTAATTCCTTTGCCATCATATGCCTGATTTTTAGATAGGCTGATTCCTGGAAGTCACTTAAGACAGTTTGGGCAACCTGGTATATGTTTTCCTTAATGCCTGCCTTATGCTCAAGCAACCGGGCTTCCTCCACTTTTTTGAGGAACTTCTTTCTCGCGCTGTGATATTGCTCTTCCCAGCTTTGTTCATCAATCTTGGTTTTTACCCATTCTTTGGTGTTGAAGGGCTCATAGTCCCTCATCTCATTTCTGAAAAGCTTATTGATCAGCTTTCGGTCCACACCTTCAACGACATAACCACGCTCACTTAAAAAAGCCTTTTTATCCCGCTTCGAGAAGTCGTTCGTGGATTTTGTCAGCCACACATTTAGCCAGATCTGGCTGATATAAGTACTTCTATTATCTAAATACTCCTTGAAATCAGGAAGGACTTCCTGTTCTCCAAGGAACTTTTCGATATCATCCATTATTTTAGTTTTAGTATTCTCCACGGCCTGCTGGTGGATCATGTCAATTTGCTTCATAGCTGAACCCCTTAAAATATGTAAATTAATCAACAAAAAATCACGATAAGTGTCTCGAAAACCAAAAAAAGGGCCGCACAACCACTGTGCATGCCCTTCCATCTGATATGAACCTTAAAAACAGCGGAACGGCTTGATTAGGCGTTCTTCACTTTCAACTTTTGCATGACTTTGGTTTGTACCTTTTGGTCATCCTTAGTAAACCTTTTAGGCTTGATTGGTGACACGGGTTTAATTTTATCGACGTTCTCGACACTCAGGATTTCAAGGTAGAACGGACTGCTTTGTTTGTTGCCCTTTAAGTATCCCTTAAGTATTTTCATTTTTTCAGAGGTACCTGTAAAAGGCCCTTGATAATCCCATTCTATTTCATTTGCATATTTTGAATCCATTTTTTCCTTCAAAGCGAATGCTTCTGATAATGCATCCTCAGGTGTCATAAAATAGGATTGCGTTCTCCTCAATCCCTTTTTCTTGCTGCCATCGCCAGCTTTTGCCTGATAAAGTTTCACTAACATTTCCCTCATCCTCTCTGGTTTGGTCTCACGCCTTCTCATGGTAAGTGGAAACACCAGAAGACCCGAGGAATTGCGTATATAGGTTAGTATACCCTTTTTTCCATCAGTTACCTATTAATAAGGAAAAATCAAATTAAAATGAAAGGAGCGCGATATTGAAATCACGCTCCCCATTAAGGGTTATTTGGCTATAACAGCCTCTTTTTCGTTGTTTCTCTCGTGGCGGATTGTTGCCTGAGCAGCTGCCAGTCTCGCAAGCGGCACACGGTATGGTGAACAGCTTACGTAGTCAAGCCCAGCATTGTAGCAGAATTCAATCGAAGACTTTTCACCGCCATGCTCCCCGCAAATACCAGTCTTTAAGCCAGGCTTTGTCTTACGGCCCAGTTCTACACCAGTCTCAACCAATTTGCCTACTCCTTCCCGATCAAGTACTGCAAATGGGTTTTCAGGAAGTACTTTTTGTTCAATATAAGCCTGAAGGAATTTGCCTTCTGCATCGTCGCGGCTGTAGCCGAATGTTGTTTGTGTCAGGTCATTCGTACCAAATGAGAAGAAGTCCGCTTCCTCAGCGATTTGGTCTGCAGTCAATGCTGCACGTGGAATTTCAATCATTGTTCCGACCGTGTATTCAATATTCTTCCCGGTTTCTTCCTTGATGCTTTGCGCTGCCGCGTTCACAAGCTCACGCATTTCCTTCAATTCATTCACATGGCCAACTAACGGAATCATGATTTCAGGCTGTGCATCAATTCCTTTATCAGCTAAATTGGCTACAGCGTAGAAAATGGCTCTTGCCTGCATCTCATAAATTTCAGGGTGGATCATTCCAAGGCGGCAGCCACGGTGGCCTAGCATTGGATTGAATTCATCCAATTGTCTTACTTTCTTTAACAACGCTTCCTTTTCCTTAAGCTCTTTCGATTCAGGATCAAGGATTTGCAGTTTCGTTATTTCAACTAAGAGTTCTTCTTTATCAGGCAAGAATTCATGTAAAGGAGGATCAAGCAAACGAATGGTTACAGGCAATCCCTGCATCACTTCAAGGATTCCCTCAAAGTCCTCTCTCTGCATCGGCAATAGTTCATCCAATGCGGCGTTCCGTTCCTCAAATGTTTCGGCAAGAATCATTTTTTGGACAATTGGGACCCTTGCAGCGTCCATGAACATATGCTCCGTGCGGCAAAGTCCGATACCGCCCGCACCAAACTCCAGTGCCTTGGCAGAATCTTCAGGATTATCTGCATTGGCACGAACGCCGATTTCCCGCTCTTCATCGGCCCATGAAAGAAGAAGCTGGAACTCCTCTGAAAGCTCAGGTTCGATCATTGGGATCTCACCAAGCATGATTTCACCGGTTCCACCGTCGATTGTAATAATATCACTATGCTTAACGATCACATCGCCAACACGAAATTGCTTTTCGTGCAAGTCGATCTTCATCGCTTCACAGCCGCAGATACAAGCCTTACCCATACCACGCGCTACTACAGCGGCGTGGCTTGTCATACCGCCGCGGCTTGTGACGACCGCCTGGGCAGCAATGATTCCATGGATATCATCCGGAGTCGTTTCAGGCCTTACAAGAATGACTTTTTGACCTTCATTTGCAAGAAGTTCAGCCTCATCGGCATCGAACACGACTTTCCCAGTAGCGGCTCCTGGTGAAGCAGGCAGTCCTTTTGCCAGCTGGTTCCGTTCAAAATTCTCATCGATACGGCGGTGCAAAAGCTGATCGAGCTGTTCCGGATCCACACGAAGAAGGGCTGTCTTTTTATCAATGATTCCTTCATTCACAAGCTCTGTCGCAATACGGATAGCTGCTTGAGCAGTACGTTTCCCGGTCCGGGTTTGAAGGATGAACAATTCTCCGCGTTCAACGGTGAATTCGATATCCTGCATATCCTCATAATGCTGTTCGAGGCGATTGCAGGTTTCAACGAATTGCTGATAAACAGCAGGCATTTCATTTTTCAATGTTTGGATTGGCTGAGGTGTCCTAATGCCAGCCACAACATCTTCGCCTTGCGCATTGATTAAGTATTCGCCATACAGGATACTCTCACCGGTTGACGGGTCACGAGTAAAAGCAACACCAGTTCCGGAATCATCCCCCATATTCCCGAATACCATGCTCTGGATATTAACAGCTGTCCCCAGATGTGAAGGAATTTTATTCAAACGGCGATAGACAATCGCACGCTGATTATTCCAGGAATCAAACACAGCGTTGATGGAAAGGAATAGCTGTTCCTTAGGATCCTGAGGGAAAGGCTTTCTTGTATGTTTTGTAACGATATTTTTATAGCCTTGGATAACTTCTTTCCAATCTTCTGCAGTCATTTCTGGATCTGCTTTGTATCCTTTCGCTTCCCTGGTTTCTTCCAGTAAGCGCTCGAAGAAAAAGACATCAACATCGAGGACGACATCACTGAACATCTGGATAAAACGGCGGTATGAGTCATAGGCAAAACGTGGATTGTTGGTTAGTTTCGCCATCCCCTCAACTGTCTCATCATTCATACCAAGGTTCAAGATCGTATCCATCATTCCAGGCATGGAAAATACTGCACCAGAACGAACTGATACCAGCAGCGGGTTCTCAGGATTCCCAAGCTTCTTGCCCGTTTTCGCTTCAAGATCACTTAGAGCTTCAAGAACCTGAGCCTGTACTTCTGCAGGAATCGTCTTGCCAGCTTCATAATAGGCATTACATGCTTCCGTAGAAATCGTGAATCCAAAAGGTACAGGAAGCCCGATACGCGTCATTTCCGCCAGGTTCGCTCCCTTACCTCCCAGGATTTCTTTCATTCCGCTATTTCCTTCATTAAAAAGATAAACAAATTTAGACATCAGCCAAAACTCCTCTCACTTTTTAAAATATCGAGTATCAATCCTGCTGTTTCTTCAATCGCTTTATTGGAAACATTGATGACAGGGCAGCCAACACGTTTCATGATTTTTTCAGCATAATCCAGCTCTTCCAGGATTCGTTCATAGCTTGCATAATTAGCCCGAGCGCCCAGACCGAGCGCTTTCAGCCTTTCCGTCCTGATTTCATTAAGCTTATCCGGCGAAATGATCAAACCTACACATTTGCTTCTAGGCACTTGAAACAATTCATCTGGCGGCTTAACTTCCGGAACGATCGGTACATTGGCCACCTTATAGCGCTTGTGGGCAAGATACATCGACAAGGGTGTTTTTGAAGTACGGGAAACCCCAACAAGAACGATATCCGCTCTCAAAATGCCCCGAGGGTCCCTGCCATCATCGTATTTGACGGCAAACTCAATCGCTTCAATTTTACGGAAGTATTCATCATCCAGCTTGCGCATCATGCCTGGTCGATGGTTTGGCTCCTTATTGAACTTCTTTTCAAAGGCATTCATCAATGGATTGAGCAAATCAACCGCATAGATGCCTTCCTCCTGAGCCCTTTTATCAAGATAAGCCTTAAGTGCTGGAACGACGATGGTATAAGCGATTATTGAACGCCCCTGCTTCGCGACCATGATGACATCCTCAATGTCTTCCTCATCCTCAACATATGAATTTCTTCTGATATCGACCTGTCCCCCGTTAAACTGGGTCGCCACAGCTTTTACTACAAATTCCGCCGTTTCCCCGACTGAATCAGATACTACGTAAACAACTTCCTTCATATCCAAAATGCGCTCACTTCCTAGACAGATTTTTGCTCTGCTATTTCTAAATAAACCTTCGTAATGGTTGTTTTGGTTATTCGTCCGATGACTTCATATGAATCGGATTTATGCTTGAGTTCCCGGACGACAGGGAGAGAATCAATTCTGTTCGTCACAAGCTTCTTAGCAGCCTGGACAAGTGTTTCTTCAGGTTTCACCGTGATAATGTTTGGCATCCTCGTCATGATGACACTAACAGGAAGATCCTCCAGATTCTTATTCCCGATCGCAGCTCTCAGCAGGTCTTTCCTTGAGATGACCCCAGCAAGGCAGCCTTCCGAATCCACAGCATATAGCGTCCCAACATCCTCAAGGAACATTTGGACAATCGCATCATAAACAGACGATGATTTCTGGACGACAATCGGATGGCCTTTATAGTCATTCACCTTGAGATTTAGAACTTCTGTAGGTTCAAACAGCCTCTCTTTTTCCTTATTGAAAAAATAACCCACTCTCGGCCTCGCCTCCAGGCTGCCTGCCATCGTCAGGATTGCCAGATCAGGCCTTAGAGTAGCCCGAGTCAATTTCAGCTTTTCAGCAATCTGCTCACCGGTAATCGGGCCATCCTCTTTAACAATTTGAACGATTTCTTCCTGCCGTTTTGTTAGTTTAATAGAACTCACCACCAACGTACCCCCAATAATTAATATGTAATTATTATCAAGGATTTTTATAATGTGTTATCCTTATTAACTTATAGTATATAACATTTAAACAAAAAGCAAAAGGAAAGGTTTTGATAATTCTTTGAATTTATTAAAACAGCAGAGTATCACACGATTTAATGGGGAGAATTTTTATTTTTTCAACTTAAATATGTCATACTGTTACTCAATGTTAGGGAAACATCAATAAAAAATCCCCTGAGCACTGCTCAGGGGATTCAATCATTTTTATAGACTTAGTTCAAGCGTGACTGGGCAGTGGTCACTACCCATAACGAAACATTCTGCACCCGCTTCCTTGATTGCAGGTGCCAGTTTTTCAGAAACGATAAAATAATCGATACGCCATCCGATGTTCTTTTCTCTTACTTTATTCATATATGACCACCAAGTATAAACATCTTTTACTTCAGGATGCAGGTGGCGGAAGGAATCTACAAAGCCGCTGGCGAGAAGTTCGGTCATCTTCCCGCGCTCTTCGTCTGTAAAACCTGAGTTCCCCCTGTTCGGTTTTGGATTTTTCAAATCGATCTCATTATGGGCGACGTTTAAGTCACCGCAAAGGATTACGGGCTTTGTCTTCTCCAATTCCAACAAATATTCCTTGAGCACATTCTCCCAGGATAAGCGGTAGCCAAGGCGCGCCAAATCCCTCTGGGAATTAGGAGTATACACATTTACAAGATAAAACTCTTCGAACTCCGCAGTTATGGCCCTGCCCTCATGGTCATGCTCAGCTGACCCGATGCCGTACCTCACTGAAAGTGGCTGTTTTTTCGAAAAAACAGCCGTTCCGGAATATCCCTTCTTTTCAGCGTAATTCCAGAGCTGATGATATCCTTCAAGTTCCAGGCTAATCTGCCCCTCCTGCAATTTCGTTTCCTGTATACAAAACAGGTCTGCGTCCGCCTCATTGAAAAAATCCATAAACCCTTTACGAACGCATGCCCTTATGCCATTAACATTCCAAGATACTAATTTCATTAAACATATTCTCCTTAGTTAAAAACTCATGTTCTTCTATTCTATCAGTCTTCGATTAGCGATTCTATTATAGCGATCCCCTTAATGAGATCCTTAACTGGTGCATTCGCAAAAGAAAGCCTGAAATACTGCATTCTTTGGGTGGCATAAATTCTTCCGGGGTTGATTAACACTCCATTTGCAAGGGCTTTTCGATATAATTCAGACAAGGATATATCCGGATGCATTTTGACCCATATGAAAAAACCACCTTCAGGCTTTTCCCATTCTGCATAATTGCCTAAGTGTTTTTCCAATGCTTCCAAGGCCGCATTTCTACGCACCTCCAACTGCTTCCTTACGTTTGCTAAATGCTTCTCATATAATCCGCTGGAAAGCCATTCTGCGGCTGCTCGCTGAGATAATGAGCTCGATCCGTAGTCTGTCTGCATTTTCAGGTCTGCCAGCCGGTCAATAACTGCTTCCGGACCGGCAACCCATCCGATTCTCAATCCGGGATTCAGGCTCTTCGAAAGGCTGCCAAGATATAGTACATTTCCATGCCTGTCATGCGATTTAATGGGAGACGGCGGCGGAGAATCCATCCACAGATCGCCGTAAACATCGTCCTCAATGATGGGAAGCTGAGCTGTCTCTGCCAGTTTGAGCAACTCTTTCCTTCTGTTTACTCCCATTAGGATACCAGTGGGATTATGAAAATTCGGATGGCAGTATAATACAGAGTCCTTGCTTTGATGGGATTCCTTTATCACCTCTGGGATGATCCCCTCATGATCCATGGAGATACCATGAAGTTTCATTCCAGCAGACTGGAAGGTGGACAAGGATTGTAAATAAGATGGATTCTCTAGAAAAACGGTGGATTCCTTTTCCAGTAATCCGATGGAAATGAGGTGCAATGCTTGTAAAGCACCGGATACGACTAAAATAGATGAAGCATCGACTTTAATTCCTTTTTGATTTAGGTGTTGAGCAATCGCTTCCCGAAGCTGCGGGTTTCCTTTCGGGTCTTCATAACCAAACGGCTCCAGTTCCTGTCCAACTTTTGTTAAAACAGCCCTCATATCCTCCAGCGGGAATAAATCCTTTGATAATTCTCCTTTACTCAGCTGGATCAAACTCTCATCAGATTCTGCCAGATTTATAGCCTGGACCGTTGACAGGCTCGCCTGATGGGTGCCCCGCCCCACTTGTTCATTCCAATTGACTGGAGGGGCAGAACGCATGAGGGTCCAAGTATTATTAACGACTATAGTTCCCATCCCCAGCTTCCCCTCAACCAGCCCATCAGCAGCCAACTCATCCAGCGCAGTGACGACTGTACTTCTGTTCACGCTGAATTGTTTTGCAAGGTCACGCTGACTGGGCAGCCTGCTGCCAACTGGCCAATTCCCGTTTGTAATCTGTTCTTTGACAAAGTTGATTATTACTTTATATTTTGGCTCTTTCATGAACCCTGCTCCATTCATAATTGGTTGGTTTTAAAAAAACCACATTGGTTGGATACATTTTACCAAGACCCCGTTATATTTGAAAGATAAACCTGTCATACAGGGTTAAATTGGATGGTTTTTTAGGGGAGAATAACATGAGATCCAGGTTGGCAGCAGCACACTTGCTCGTTATTTTGTTATGGGGGTCAGCATTTGCAGGGATTCGGCATGGACTAGAAGGCTACTCTCCAGAACACTTGTCATTCCTTCGTCTTTTTATTGGGTCAGCGGCTCTTCTTTTCTACGCCTTATTAACAAAAATGAAGCTTCCAGAAAGAAAAGATTGGCCTGTTATATTCCTCTTCGGATTCCTGGGATTTGCAGTCTATCAAACTGCATTGAATTTCGGTGAACAAACCGTAAGCGCCGGAGTCGCCAGCCTGCTTGTTTCTACTTCACCTGTTTTTATCGGATTATTGGGGAAATTGTTCTTCCAGGAACGTACAGGAAAATGGTATTGGTCCGGTGCTTCGATTAGCATGCTTGGGATCATGTTCATTTCGATTGGATCAGGAGGAAGTCTTAATTTTGGCATCGGAGTACTTCTAATATTGATTGCTTCATTATCTGAATCACTTTATTTTGTGTTTCAAAAAAAATACTTAAGCAAGTATGGGGCTCTTCCTTTTACAGCCTATACGATATGGGCAGCCACCTTATTCATGGGTTTCTTTGCTCCTGGGATTTTAAATGAAATGATTGTAGCCCCAATTGGAGCAACGATAAGTGCTATTTACCTCGGTCTTTTTCCTACGGTGGTTGCTTACTTTGCTATTGCCTATATCACCGCAAAATCCGGGGCCTCTGAAGCAGCAAGTTCTCTCTACCTTACTCCTGCTGCTTCTTTTATGATCGCTTGGCTCTGGTTGGGGGAAGTACCGGCAATCATGACAATAGCTGGCGGTGTAATTACACTTATCGGAGTTTCCCTGACCTACTTCAAAGGCAGGGGCGAAATGGGAAATACATCTCTAGAAATCAAAGGATAGCTGCTCCGTTTCTCCTCCCTCTCCTTTTTTCCGGCCAGGCTTTCCTTTGCTTTTTATACTTTGATACTGAAGTCTCGCTTGTTTACATTTCTTTTTGACATCGACCATTGGTGCTTCGTAGCCAAGTCGGTAAAAAGCCGGATAAAGCCATGGTTCATGGATGTACTCCTCCGGCAGCCTGCTTAATTCAGGGATATATCGGCGAATGAACACTCCATCTGGGTCAAGCTCCTTGCCAACTTTTACAGGATCAATGATTTTCATCTTCCCTTTCATTTCCGCGTGCTGCTGGATATAGAAATCATGGATAGCTGGTTCATAGTCTAGATACAATCCCGCCAACGCATGGGATGGATTCTTTACATCCAGCAATAAAGTATTCGTAATAAAAGATGTTACCAAAGCTCGCAGCGAGAAATTCATCCACCCTGTTTTTGTCAGACTCCTCATAGCGGCATCGATCATTGGAATCCCCGTTCTTCCCTGCAGCCATCGCTGGAACCACTCTTCATTCCAGTCCCTCTTGATTTCACTTATTGCATGCAGTTCCTGTTCTGGGGACTCCATGCTGCAAATTTTGACCCTGGCGATAAGTTTTGATAAAAACTCTTCGTACTGTGTTTTCTCTTCCTCCACCTTACATGCCTGTAATTTCTCCTCTGTTCGTTGAAAAATAGTCCTGATTGATATATTCCCCCATGTTATATAAGCCGAAAGCCTCGAGGACGATAATGAGGACGGCAGTGGTTTTGTGTAGTTTTCGATGTACTTTGCAAATCTGTCTTCGAGGAATGAATCCAGTGTTTCTATTGCCTTCCACTCTCCCCCTTGCTGACCGAAGCGAATTTTCTCACCCTTTATCTTGAAGGTTTGAAGTTTTTTCAAATCAGTCAATAAAAAACCTGGTAACCGGGACGGAACATCAATATGGACAGGAACTTCAGTCTGTGGTTCTTTTAAATAGGAGACAAAACGTTCATAAAATCGTTTTCCATGAACATTTACCAGCTCTGGACCATAACAAAACAAGCTTTGCTGATTCTGGTCAGCCCATTTTTTCACTTTATCGATAAACCAGCCGTCATTGTGGGCAAAAATATTGATAGAATGATATGATTCCAATAATCCTTCCAATACGATCTCCAGCTCATTAATTGCAGTAAAGAGCTTCCCGCCCTTTTCCTCAATCTCTTTCGACAGCTCCTCCAGACTTTCAACAACAAATTGCAAATGACGGGCAGAAAGCGGTTTCTCATTCCATTGAGAAGGTTCAAATACATAAAGAGGCAATACTTCTCCCGACGCAGTTGCTTCCGCCAATGGTTGATGGTCGGAAAGACGCAAATCTTTATTGAAAAGGACGATGTTCATTGAAATCACTCCGCTATTTGCTCTTTTGCACAGGCTCTAATTTTTCTCAGTTCAGTTCTATTTAAGTATTATTCAGGGGGAAATAGTGAAACCTTTAATTTAATATTTCTCTTAAAAGGATTCCAAACATGATTCCCAGGAACATGGATGTCAAGGTACCAAGAAGAAAGTACTCCGCCCAATCACGATCATCCATCTGTTTGAAGCGGGCGATTGATTTTGCAGTAACAATGAAGGCGATGGCTGGATAAGAACTATAGTACGTAAGCAAGATAACAAGAAGCCGCTCGATATAGCCTATCAGCTTCCCGCGTGACATATCGTGCTTATTGAAAATCATATAGCTGTATTGTTCTGACAGTCCTCGTTCACCCCTGTTCGCTTGTGGGTAAGCCTGCTCCTTCAGTTCGTTTTTAAAGGTATATTTTCCTTCAAAGGTTAACAGCTGTCCCGGGAGAGAGCCAAGAAGTATTCGTATCATATGGCCACTCACACTTGTTCCCAATATTAAAATAATCACAATCACCAGCATTGTAGCAGAAGCGTCCAAATTCCGCCCTTCCTCAAACAAAAGATTTATAAATCTATCAACATTAGAAACTAGCGATATTTCATAAAATAACTGCATCGCTGTTAGCAGCATAAAAAGATGCAGCGCCTGGTCTACTATAAAAAACCACAGTTTACTTAAATGTTCACGAGACGTATACTGATCCACTAGCTGAATCTTAACCATGTCAATGATCAAATGCGTCCCTGTTATGTAAAGGACCGGCCAAAGCACAGTCGTTACAAGATCATTTTGCTCGTAAAAAAAGAGCCAGCCTGCTGAAAGGACAGCTGCGTTCACCAGAAAATGATGAAATATATGCTTTTTTATATTTTTGAGCTTGTCCTGTACCATACGATCCGTCTGCAGGTAAAAGTCGGCTATCAGATGCGCTATAATTAAACTTAATAAAAGCATGCCTGCTCCTTTCACCAGAATCTAGAGGCTGAAAATATTCTGCACCTGGCTTTTTATATTTGTTCTAATACTTTCTTCGAGCAACTTTAATTGCCCATTTTGCATATCCGGAAAAAAGTCACTCGCCTGCCTGCCATCCAAAACACTGACGATTTCATGGAAACTGCGGAGAATTTGCTCGCAGTGCCCTTTCTTAAAATGGCTGTAAACCGTTGGAGCTGAGCGATCGAGAAGCTGTGCCACAGTATTTTGTTTGCCATAAATAAGATAGAGCGAGCATACTAGCCGCTGTACATCAGTCTGTTCCATTCTTAGTACATTCTGCAGGCTAAGCATCCCATTTATTAATGTCTGCAACCCTGGCTCCCTTTCGGGAATTTGATAACAAAAGGTTTCCCTATTCTTCTGTTTTTTAAGTTGGTCATTCGCACTTCTCGCCTGCTTTGCCAATGGATGAATCCATTTTTCAATATCAATTTCCTCTACCTTCTTATCCAGCCTGCCATAGGCAAGGCCAAAATACGGAAGGTGTTTTTCATATTCCCAAATCGAACTGATATAAAAGGCTGTAATAAATGCTGTTGAGTATCCTTCAGCTAGAAGAATAAGCTCGTCCCCAGATCGATGCTTAATCTGTACGGAACCGATACCTTCATACCATTTATTTATATATGTCTCTAGCTTCCCTAAATAATTACTCAGCATCTCGCCATTAGCTGCTGAGGAAGAATTCGTTATATCCATTATAAATACAGACACTGGCTCCATTGCTACTCCACCTAACAATTAAATTCGACTATTTAGTGTAATTTTATATAAATTAGATAGTATAGTCAAATTCATTAAACATTAGACTTATCCTAATAACAAAATAATCCGTATTTCCTTGGATCCATTTTAACAAGAGCGTATGTTCGCTTCAATGGGTAAATAAGTACAAAAAAAAGAGCCCTCAGGCTCTTTTTAAAGGATCCTATTCTTCTGTTACAACAACCTTTTCCATAACGTCACCGTTTCTCATCGCTTTAGCCGCTTCCAAATTAGAAGTAACTTTACCGAATACAGTGTGCACTCCATTTAAGTGTGGCTGTGATTCATGTACGATGAAGAACTGGCTTCCGCCTGTATCTTTACCTGCGTGCGCCATAGAAAGTGATCCAGGTACATGCTTGTGCGGGTTGCCTTCTGTTTCACATTTGATTGTGTATCCAGGACCGCCAGTACCAGTTCCGTTAGGGCATCCTCCCTGGCTGACAAATCCAGGAATTACACGGTGGAAGTTCAATCCGTTATAGAAGCCTTCGTTAGCTAGCTTCTCAAAGTTTGCAACTGTACCAGGTGCTTCGTTCGGGTATAGTTCGAATTCGATTTTCTCACCATTTTGCATTTGTATGTATCCATTTTTAGCCATGTAAATCATCTCCTTGTGTTAAAATCATTGTTATCATACCACTATTACAAATAAAAATAAAAGTATCCACCTTCAAATTGTATTTTTCCAACATGATTGTGTTAAAATATAACTGCCTCTGCCGGACATTCGCTTGTTGCGGGACACTTAACCACTGTACGGACGGCAGGGGCCCTGCCTTGGCAGGATGACAAAATACATATTCTCATACCTTGCCTTGTGGCAAGGTTTTTATTTTAATTACTAATAGGTATTATTTTCTATTTAATTTATTGCCAGTTTGGGTAAGTAATATCTGATATGACTTTTTTAGCTAATACCTATGTATCTCTTAAAATATCTTCGTGATCAATCCAAGGAGAAGTTATGCTAAACCTAATAGATATCAAACACAAAAAATGGATTTCAGCAATATCCTATACTTTATTCGTTTTGTACATTATCATTGCCGTCATTTTATTGTTTCTCAGCCCATATCGGCAAGCTGCGTATGAAATCAATTCTGCAGGCACCAACCCTTATAATATTATTCCATTCAAAACGATCACAGATTACATAAAAGCTTCTTCGCACATCAATCAAAATATCTGGATGTCCAACTTATTTGGCAATGTTCTTGCCTTTTTCCCGTTAGGAATCTTCCTTCCCTGGCTGTTTAAAAGGCTCATTGGTTTTTGGCGGACGACTACTTCTGTTTTTCTGGCAACTTTAACTGTGGAGATTCTCCAGTTTCTCACGAGGGTTGGAAGTTTCGACATTGATGATATCATCCTGAACACAATAGGCGGTGCATTGGGGTATCTCTTAATCAAGATCATTTATTCATTTTTAATGAAGGGGAAAACACATGCACATTAGAATGTTAAAAGAAGGCGAACAGCCTCCCTGGAAACTGCTGCTCCTGGCTGATCCTTCTAAGGATTTAGTTTCAAGGTATTTAGATAAAGGAATGTGCTATGTTACGGAGTCAGAAAATGGTGGAACAATCGGTGTAATCCTGCTGGTCCCGGTTAGTAAACATACCATCGAAATCATGAATCTGGCAGTAGATGAATCTCACCAAGGCAAGGGGCTAGGTACCTTACTGCTTAAGCATGGGATTCAAACCGCAGCTGAGTACGGTTACGCAACGATTGAAATCGGTACAGGAAACTCAAGTATCAACCAACTGGCTCTCTACCAAAAAGTTGGCTTCAGAATCACGGGAATAGATCAGGGTTTTTTCATTCGAAATTATGAACAACCTATATTTGAAAATGGTATTCAGTGCAGGGATATGATTCGATTGTCGATGCCCTTATCAGGATAAACAGGGTCACTTCAGGTTCGTAAAATTGCACACAAACCCAAGGATAATTAAGACTTTATTTATATTAATATAAAACACCGTTATGAGAGGTGGGTACTCGACATAACGGTGCGATTAGCTCCTAAATGTTGCCTTACGGATGCCGAACTCGCTGCATAAGGTTACGTTTAGCTCTTAAATGTACCCTTATAGCAGTCGAATGACTCTCATAAGGATATGTTTAGCTCCTAAATGTGCCCTTACGGATGCCGAACTCGCTGCAAAAGTGTACACTCTACTAAATGTACCCTTATACAAAGTGAATTCACGGCATAAGGGTACATTTATGAACGCGCTTCTCCTCGCTCCTTATTCAACTGGATATTAAACGATCCCTTAAGAGAGGGAGTTCTTTATAAATCCCCACTACTTCTTCCATTTTCATCCTAACGAGTCCGCTTGAGGATGGGGCGACGAAATCGACAGTGCCTTCCACAATGGATTCTTCCTGCTTTCCCCAAGGAAGATCTTTTTTCCCGCTATATTGCTGATAGACACCTTTCCCGACAAAACAAACGATTTTCGGCCTATATTTTTCGACTTTTTCCTTTAGCTCCTGCTTCCCTTGCTGGTATTCCTCTTTTGTAATTTCATCCGCTGCTTTAGTTGGCCGCGCAACAATGTTCGTCATTCCGTAGCCTAAGTCAAGGAGCTTATAATCCTCCGAAGAGTCATACTTCCTTGGTGTGATGCCAGCTTCAAAAAGGATTTTCCAGAATCTATTGTTGGGGTTAGCGTAATGATGACCGGTTTCTGATGACCGGATACTGGGATTGAAACCGACAAAAATAACGTCTAGATCATCCCGTAAATGGTCAGTAATCGGCTTCATATTCTCTACTCCTCTCCAATGTTGCCTCTCTCTCTCGATTCACCAAAATCGGCGAGGCAGCTCATTATTCTTGCTTATATTCTTGAAAATTCTTAAGTGGAACAAAAACTCGTCATAAAACATGGTTTCGGCACTTTCGAATGAATAAGCGTCCGAAAAATGATCCAATAGTTCGACATCAATGTGATCTTCAAGTCCGTTCAGCCACATTTTATAGCCATGCTGCTCATAAACATCAGATAACCCTGCCCATTCGAACATATCTTGCATTTCTTTTTCACCCATTCTATCACTCCTTATGCTATCACCTCCATTTTTCCATACTTTTACATACCTTATACAGCGTTCATACTCTCTCCCTTTTATCACTAGGAAGTTTGAGTTTCCAATGACCAACCTGATTTAAATAAGCCAGGCTTATTCAACCTGGCTTTCCTTGACACTATATTTCGCCTCTGCAACCCGTTCAGGGTGTGTATAAACATTAAGTGTTCGATTCCTGATAAAGCCAATGGTCGTGATCCCCAGTTCTTCCGCCAGTTTTAAGGCAAGTTCAGTGGGAGCTGATTTGGACAATACAATCGGGCAGCCAATTTTAGCCACTTTCAATAAAATTTCTGATGAAATCCGCCCACTGAAAACAATTACTTTATCACTTATCGAAATATCATTCTTGAGGCAATGCCCAAAAATTTTATCGAGGGCATTATGTCGGCCGATATCCATCCGGGACACAATAGGACCAAACAAACTGCAAAGAGAGGCATTATGTACTCCCCCTGTATTATGGAAAAGTTCAGCGGAATCCTGCATTTCTTCCATGAGCCTGAAACAATCATCCACTTCAATTTCCGTCTCTACCTTATGCAGTTTTTTTGCGGTCAATGCATCGGTCGCAAATACAAAGCCCGTCCTGCTTGCTCCGCAGCACGAAGTTAAGTAACGCTTGCCCTGCAAGTTCTTATAAACCGGATTCATTCTGGATGTATTTACATGAACAAATCCTTCTTTTTCCTGAATCCATATATTTTCTATATCTGAATACTTCTTGATGATGCCTTCTGAAGCGAGGTATCCAATGACCATTTCTTCAATATAATCTGGAGTACAAACCATTGTAACAAATTCCTGACCATTGACTTTAATGGTAATAGAATATTCCGTTACGATGCTGTCTTCCAGCATTTCGGCCTGGCCATCCCCAAAACGGAGGATTTTCCTTTTGACTTCGACTGGTTTCACAATAGCCATCCTCTCTCTGATTGAAGTTTTATGCTTTACAGTAATCTCCTTTTATCCTAATAGCTGAAATGACCAAACTAGAAAAAGCAGGCGAACAAGCTGGAATGCCTGCTGCCTGCATTAAGATCACTTATCTACCAAAGTCCCATTCTGGCTCTGGTGGATATCCTGGTTTTCCGGTAGCTGAGTGGTTCTTTCCAGTCCCTCTGTATTTTCACCCATCCCTTTAAGGAACTCAAAAAGCAAGGATAGCGCACGATTGATTTCCGGGTCTTTCAAAGAACGGACAATATCAAAATATCCAAGTTTGTCATCATCCTCGCTATCCGTATATTCTGCTACTCTGGCAATGCCAGAATTTAATTTTAATAGCAATGGTTCCAGCTGCTGTACATTGATCGTGCCGAGGACGCCCACCATCAGCAACAGATTCTTGATTGTATTGGTAGCTTCAGGTTTGTCTGCCGCTTTAACTAGAACATTCAAGACTTTATCGCCTTCACTGAATAATCCATCCAACAGCGACAGCACCCCGCGCTGATTCATATGCTTGAGGATGTCCATGGACTGTAAAATTGCATCCTTGTTATCAAGCAAGGCAGTTTCGATTTCCTCCAGGTCACTCTGGCGTTTTTGTTCCTCTGTCATTTGCATACGATTGATGTTGGTGATCGCTTTAGCCATGCTGGGTACGCTCCTTTTTCACAAGATCTCCTGGAAAGCTGTAATCTGGACGGGCCCACTTCTTTTCGACCTGGACGCCGATTTGCGGCTGTGGATTACCGTACCGGAAATTGTTCCTCGGCAAAGGATTGACTCCTTCAAATTGGAGTATTTCCATTTTGGCCTTCGTCTCCTTATAAGCTGGAGTATCGGTGTTTTTATCTCCATAACTGCTTGTCAGGAGATTGATGGCTGCATCGCCCTGGTCGTTCATCGGCAGGTATACTTCCTTTCCTGCCACTCGGTCGGTGACAACACATCTGACCTTCAAATTGCCGTATGGTGATGTCAATCTGATAAGCGTCCCATCTTTTAGGCCTCTTTCTTCAGCAAGTTCTGGCGACACTTCAAGGAAAGTCTCTGGAGTTTTCGATGTAATTCCTTCTGATTTATAAGTTAAGTTTCCTTCATGGAAATGCTCAAGCAAGCGGCCATTATTGACATGAATGTCATATTCTTCTCCATATTGGATAGGAATCGACCATTTCACAGGATAAAGACGTGCTTTCCCATCAGGGAACGGGAAGCCATCCAAATACAGTACAGGACTGTCAGTTCCATCCGGCTGAACAGGCCATTGAAGGCTCTTGTACCCTTCAAGACGTTCATACGTCACGCCAGAGTATATCGGCATTAGGCTTGCTGCCTCGGCCATGATTTCAGAAGGATGCTCATAAGTCCAGCCTGCCCCAAGGCGGTTAGCGACTTCAATCAGGATCTGCCAATCAGGTTTTGATTCTCCAACCGGGTCGAATACCTGGTACAAACGCTGAATCCTGCGCTCGGTATTCGTAAACGTTCCCTCTTTTTCAAAGCTTGGGCTTGCTGGTAAAACTACGTCTGCAAATTGTGCGGTCCTGGAAAAGAACACATCCTGGACTACAAAGAAGTCGAGTTTTTCGTAGCCGGCCTGGACGTGATTGATATTGGAATCCACAAGGCCCATCTCCTCACCCTTGATGTAAAGGGCTTTGAGAGTTTCATTATGCATCCCTTCAACCATGTCATGGTTATTGATCCCTGGTTCAGCAGGCAGCCTGGTTCCCCATGCCTGTTCAAACTTCATGCGCGTCTCTTCATCGGTTACCTTTTGGTATCCTGGCAGTGAGTCCGGGCTGCTGCCAAAATCGCCTGCGCCCTGGACATTGTTATGTCCACGCAGTGGGTATGCTCCCGTTCCTGGACGGCCGTAATTTCCGGTAATCAGCAATAGGTTCGAAATCGCTGTACTGGTGTCGCTCCCTCCAATATGCTGTGTAACTCCCATTGCCCATAATGCACAAACGCTATTAGCTTTATGAATACTCTCAGCAATCTCAATCAGCGTATCTTTAGAAAGACCTGTAGTTTTTACTGCATATTCCAAAGTGAAACCTTCAAGACTGTTTACGTATTCTGAAAGTCCATTGACTTTATTGTTCAGGAATTCTTCATCCGCCCACCCCTGGTCGATAATATACTTTGTCACAGCGGAAATCCAGACAAGGTCACTGCCTGCCTTAGGACGTATAAACAAATCTGCACGGTCAGCCATTTCATGCTCTCGCAAATCAGCAACAATAAGCTTTTGGCCATTCAACTTCTGTGCCCGCTTAACCCTTGTAGCCAGTACCGGATGGGCTTCTGCTGTATTCGATCCAACAATGATGACCAAATCAGCCATCGCGATATCTGTAATCGATCCAGCATCGCCTCCATGTCCAACTGTCCTGAACAATCCTACAGTAGCAGGTGTTTGGCAATACCTGGAACAATTATCAACATTGTTTGTGCCAATTACAGACCTGGCCAGCTTTTGCATTAAATAGGATTCTTCATTCGTACATTTAGACGATGTTATGAAGCCTAAAGAGTCAGGACCAAACTCATTCTTGATCTCTGTGAATTTACGGGAGATGAGGTCCAACGCTTCTTCCCATTCCGCTTCCCTGAAGCTATCTCCTTCACGAATCAAAGGCTTTGTCAGGCGCTCTTCACTGTTAACGAAATCCCATCCGAATTTGCCTTTTATACATGTAGAAATTCCGTTCGCTGGAGCTTCCACCTGTGGCTCGATCTTCAGGATTTCCCGGTCCTTTGTCCAAACATCAAAACTGCAGCCTACTCCACAGTATGTGCAAACAGTCTTCGTTTTCTTGATTCTGGATTCACGCATGGCAGCTTCCATATCCGAAATCGCCAGGATGGAACCGTAACCTGTCTCAACATTCTTGGTAATATCAATCATCGGCCGCAAGGTTTCTTTTGCGATCCCTGTCAAAAAGCCGGCTTCTCCTTCCATTCCTTTTTCCATCATTGCATTACAAGGACATACCGTAGAACAATGTCCACATGAAACACATGAGGATTCATTGATTGGTACATCATTATCCCAAATGACACGCGGGCGTTCACGATCCCAATCGATTCTCAGCGTCTCTGTTACCTGTACATCCTGACAGGCTTCCACACATCTCCCGCACAAAATACATTGATCCGGGTCATAACGGTAAAAAGGGTTTGATTCATCTTTCTCATAAGGCTTTTGATCAAATGGAATGCTCTGGTGATTGATTTTCATTTCTTTTACCGTGTTATGTACCTCACACATCCCATTATTGTAATCACAGACAGTACAATACAGTTCATGATTAAACAAAATCTTGTCCATCGCCATTGTTTGTGCTTTCTTAACATCTGGCGCCACTGTGTCGATGGTATCTCCATCCTTCATGATTGTCGAACAAGACCTGACCATTTCTCCGTTCACTTCTACAATACAAGTATCACACGTCTCAATTGGGCCAAGGCTTGGATGATAGCATACACTTGGCACTTCGATTGAGCTATCTGAAAGGTATTGCAGGATTGTTTGATTTTCTTTAGCCGCCACGTCAGCACCGTTAATTGTTACATTTATTTTGCCAGACAAGACCTCATCTTCCTTTCTATGTAGAAATTGCTCTCTTTCTCACTACCCAATCCATAGATGACTTTAACCACATTCAAGAGAGTTTTTGAAAAAGGCTTTGAAACTGAACCGACAAGTTATTATAGATTTCTCCTATAAAAATAATTTTTCTCCTTCAGGAATTGGCCTGAATTTGTGTGTCATTCACTTTTTTTTCCTGTGATGATTTGATAAAAAAACAAAAGCCCTACCGATTAAGGTAAGGCTTTGTGATTACTCCTATAAAAAGCGGCAGGCATCATCTCCAGCTTCATCTGAGGAAAGGATATACAACGACTTTCCATTCATTGATTTTTCCTTCATAAAACCAAAACTCTCTAGTTCATCGTAATCTCCCACAACGACGATTGCTGAAGCAAATAGCAATGCCTGCAGATGGAAAAGAGAAACATCAATCACTTCAGTTAGTGAATCTCTACATTCGAGTCTCTCCAGGACAGCAATCCTGCCACGGATTCCGAGGCTTTCAAAAGCATATCCAATCCCGTCTGCAAAGATATCGGAAATGACCGATGCAGAACCGATGATATCATTCCAATTCTCATCAAAAACATAAGCATGCCAGGAAGATTGTTCCTTATCCAATAGAAATTCAATTTTTAGAAATTGCTGGTCATGATCGAATTGATAAACCGATTTCACTCTATACACGCTTCCCTCCATTAGTAAAGTAGAGATAGTTTCCCACTTTAAGCAAAAGTTAATGAATAGGTTTTGCATGAATTAAAACCGTTAGTAAATACTTACAAAGATGTTTCCCGAGGCATGAATTTTTTCTTTTGAGGGAAGAAGTAATATACAAAATACTACACAGTTGCAGGAGGATGAGAAAATGGATCAAAAACAGAAGAACTCTAAAGATTTCAATGAGGAAAATGAAAAACACAGTATGGTATGCAATGACCAGTTATTTTTCCAGGAATTAAGAATTGCTGCTGAAGAGGCGGAAAGAGACCGCATCGATAAAGACCAAGAAAAAGCGAAATAAAAAAGAGAAAGGCAAAATCGCCTTTCTCTTCCTATTGCAGTTAGTAACACAAGCATTTACGCAAAGTTCTTTAACTAATGAATCGGTCTCTTTCCGCTGCATCTTCCTCCCGCTGGGCTTCCCGTTCCTCGTACCAAAATTTAATATGGGTTAAGATTGAGAAAACAAGGAAAAAGTTCATAGACCAGACACTTACAAACGGGGCCATCCCTCCGAATTCAATCGTCTCATACTGTTTTAAAACCATCACAATATATGACTCAATGAACACAAGGACAAAGCCGGCTACACCTGCAATTGCCATTCGCATCATAATCAATAACCACCTTATCGTATTATCAGATTATTTAAATAATACGACTTATTATCGATTAGCGCAACTGTTTTGTTCACTAATTCGCCATAATTGCACATTGACAATTTGACATAGTGCTTTTTACCCACAAACCAAATGCAAGCTTGCTTACTTTCCCCAGTGAATTAGAGCATGATCTAAACTCTATTCCAAAATACCAGTGAAAAAATCACCGAAAAATGATATTAGAAAATTGCCCATACATATTTTGGATTCAAGGGAAGACCTTATCTATTTAATCTTTTTTGCTTTTGCATGATTTCAAACGATTTTTCGATAATATCTGTCAAAACATCGCCTTTATATATTCTGCCGATTTTTGTATTTTCCTGATAATATTCGACAATCTCATCAAGCTTATCAGATGTTTCCTTGGACACTCTTACATTCAATTGAATTCTCTGGGCTTCATTCATGGAATTGATTTCCCTCCAAATCCGGCTGCTTCTAAACAAAAATATAATTCATCACACTGCTAGCAGTTTGATATTATGTAGATACATGTCGCTAACCAACGAACTTTATTTTAACATAATCTATCATCTTACAACACTATCTCGTATTAAATACCGGTTTCCCTTTCTTCTTTTAGGGTATTGGATATGGAGAATGGATTAATCTTTTTTATTCGACAATGCAAGAAATAGAGGCGTCAAATATTGCCCCCCTATTAACTTCGAAAGACATGGAGACATTCTATGAGACTTACAAATTGGTCGTACACAAAGAGATATAATATCAAAGGTCAATTTGATATTTTCCCTAACTCGGTTGTGATATTCCGTCAAATCAAGGATTACTACTTTGTCTATACCGTTAATTGGTCATTGAGTGATCCGGTTGTCTCGCAATCTGATTTGCAGGAAATGGAAAGGTTGCTGAATTCAGAACTAGGCACCCTTGAAAGCTACTTCCAGAGGAAATTCTTCGGTAACGATTCCGAATGATTTAAATTATTTAAAATTAACCATTTACATTTAAGTTCATTTCCCTTAAGACTGAGGAGATTTTCTACAGTCATCCCTGTATCAAAAAAAGATTGGATCATGCTATGTACATTGGTCAGCATTGTTCTCAAAAGTGCCTATGTCTCACATAAGCTAGGTTACCTGGCTCTTTAAAATGTGGGAATTATAAAATGGACCAGCACCTGTAAATTTACAGGTGCTGGTTCTTTCGTTCATTAATTTTTTATCGTGAGCATTGCTTCCCAATCAATTGTACCGTTTTTAACTTGCTCACGTTTTTCCTTATTCATGATATCTGCCGGCCTTCCGCCTTTAGGCCAGTCACCTTCATGGCCTTCGAATTCAGGTCGATCATGGGAAAGAATATAGGCCGCCAAATCGATCGCTTGCTGGTCAGTTAACGTTCCACCCTGTCCTTTGGGCATATTCTTCTGAACGTAACCTGCCATTTTTGTCAGTCTTGACATTCCTGCCCCGTCATTGAATGAATTTTCTCCCCAAACTGCTGGTCCTGTATTCGTTCCAGTACCAGAACCATCAGCAGCATGACAGCTAGCACATGATTGTGCGTATAGCTTTTCACCATCTTCAACACTTGGAACGGGGTATTGCTTAGGTTCTTTAGGCGCCCTCCAAGGAAGGTCCGCACCAGCCGGTACACCTTCTGACATGTATTGCAGGTAAGCGATCATTGCACGCATTTCCTTGCTGTCAGTAGGGAACATTTTTCCATTCATGCTGCGGATCATACATCCATTGATTCGGTCTTCAAGAGTGTAAACCTCGCCTTCACGCGGCCTGTAATCAGGATAGACTGCAGAAAGTCCAACCATCGGTGCTTCTTCTTTCACCGTGCCTCCATTCGCATGACAGCTGGCACAAGAAAGGTTATTGCCGACGTATTCGTCGGCTATAGTATTTGTTTCCATTACTAGCTCATGTCCATACTTAATGCTTTCACCAAGAGGACCATCAGGTACGTCCTCCATGCTTGGCGGGTTGAATTCAATTTCCTTGCTTGTACTCTCAGTTTTCTGCTGAGGCGTACTTGCTGATTCAGCTGGTCCAAGGTCCTGGCTAATTTTCCAGCCAACAAATAATGATCCAACGATTAAAAATCCAATGATAATTGCGAGACTATTTTTCATCTTTTTTCCTCCTTATGTAGAAATAGGCTAATCACTTTCTCTATACCCATTCTAGTATAGGTAACACCGTTGTTTTCACATAAAATATGTAGAAATAGTGAAAACTATAAAAATAGAAAAAAGGAGCTGGATTTCTCCAACTCCTACTTTTCTTTACCAATATAATAGAGGAACCACACAGCGTGGTTTTGTTCATCAAAGGCTGCACGCCTGAACACTTCTTTTATGACTGGGTCAGTAGCGTCATCTGCTATTTCGTGATAAAAATCAGTCGTTTTTTGCTCATCCTTGAAAGATGCTTCTAGTCCTTGCCTATACGTTTCACTGCATTTTTCGGTCATCTGCAGCTGTGGCTGCTTCCCTGTTAATGTTGTATAGATTTGTGTAAATTGACGCAAGTGCCTTTTCTCATCATCAAGTATTTCTTTGATTTGGTCCCTCTGTTCTGCATCAGGAGCAAGCCCAGCTAGCTTTTCATAGCATCTTGTTGCGCTGTATTCACCATTAATAGCTTTTATCAGGTCACTGATTAGCTTTTGGTTCTGTCTGTAATGGTCATAATAAGGATACATGTCAAACCTCCCCAAACTATTTTTATTAGTCTATGGAGAGGATAAAAAGGTGTGCCTGGTCGGCTTATTCTGGATTCACTCCCTCGTATTCAACAAAAATACCCTTAAGATACTTCTTTTCTTTCACCACCTCGATACCAGATCCCTTCATATAGCTCCCTGTATCCCTGTTTAAATGGCACCCATCACACAGCCTTTTCCACGCAGGAGTAAGGACATCCTGGAGGAAAGCAAGCGATTTCGAATCCGTTCGTACATGCTCAAAAAGGACGATTTTCCCGCCTTTTTTACACACTCTTCTCACTTCCTTAAATACCTTATCCGGTTCGCTTACAGAACATAGGACAAGTGTGGCTACAACAATATCAAACTCCCCATCCTTAAATGGAAGGGTTTCTGCACTCCCCTGATGGAATTCGACAGGCAGTTCAAATTCTTTCGCCCTGCCTTTTGCCTGTTTAAGCATATCGGGATTTGGCTCCAACGAAACTAGCCTCTCCACCTTTTCCTTTGAATAATAAGGGAAATTCGCTCCTGTTCCTGCGCCAATTTCCAGTATAGTTCCCTCTAATCCAGAAACTATTTTTTTACGGACACTCGCAATCCATTTCTTCTCGAGAGGTCCCATAAGTTGATCATAAAAAGAAGCAAACATTTTTCCCAATATCCTTACTCCTAACTATCCCTTTTTCTCCATTATAATAAAGAAGGTCCTGGAAAAGACATTGCTAATCCAAGACCTCACTATTGTTCCAAGGTTTATCAATTACCCTTCTTGTTGTTATTGGATGTTCACTCCAAAGTACTTTAAGGCTTTAAAACTACCTTGATACAGTCGTCTTTTCGCTCATTGAACATCTCATATCCTTTTGCTGCATCCTCTAGCGGAATCTTATGGGTGATAATATCAGTCGGGTCAAATTCCCCGTTCGTGACCATATCGAACAGTTTCGGCATGTAGTGAATTACAGGAGCCTGTCCCATTTTCATCGTGACATTGCGTTCGAAGAATCTTCCAAGCGGGAACATATTGTATCGTAATCCATAAACACCCGTTATTTGAAGAGTTCCAAATTTCCTTACTGCAGTATGGGCAATCTCAAGGGCGGAGAGTGTTCCTCCCTGAAGCTTCAATTTTTGTTCTACCTTTTCCACTACAGACTTCTTTCCATCCATTCCTACACAATCAATCACGACATCGGCTCCGCCGTCTGTCAAGTTCTGCAGGAATTTTCCTGGATCATCCTCCTGTGTAAAATCAAAGATCTCAACATTGTTCGTTTTTTTTGCATGCATAAGCCTGTAGTCGAGGTGGTCGACAGCGATGACTCGTTTTGCCCCTTTCATCCAGGCGAATTTCTGAGTCATCAATCCAATCGGCCCGCTGCCGAGCACAATTACCGTATCACCTTTTTTTACACCTGCATGCTCTACACTCCACCATGCCGTAGGGATGACATCAGAGAGAAACAGGAGCGACTCATCTTCTAGTTCACATGATTCAGGAACGACAAAAGATGTAAAATCAGCGTAGGGCACTTTTAGGTATTCTGCCTGTCCACCCGGATGGTTACCATATTGCTCTGTATAACCAAAATATCCCCCCGTATCCTTGTAATCATTGGTATTGTCACACTGGCTTTCCATCTGGTTCTGGCAATAAAAACACTCACCACAAGAAACGTTGAAAGGAATGACCACTCGATCTCCTTTTTTCACCTTTTTCACTTCAGGACCCACTTCTTCTACTATTCCCATCGGTTCATGTCCGATGATATAGCCTGGTCTTAATGGCATATTACCTTGATAAAGATGAAGGTCTGATCCGCAAATTGCCGTTGAAGTAATTTTCACAATCATATCTTGTTCATGTTCGATTTTTGGTGCTTCTACATTTTTAACTTGAACGTCCTTAGAACCTTGATAAGTAACTGCTTTCATTCATTCGCCACCCCATTTCTATTAAATACATTTTATGTTTCCCTGCAAGGAACAATAGAAAACAGTTATGGAAGATTTTCCAATAATTAGCTTTGCACATAAATTACTCTTTAATAAACCAACTTATAATATGGAGGTGTTACAAAATGGAGCCTAAAAAGCCCGGAAATAAAAGACTGCCTGATTTCAAGGAAATGACAGACAGAGTAATCGCAGAACCCGCAATAGGACCACAGCTGGTGATCAAAACAAATCTGGATCCAAGTGATGCAACCGAGGAAAATCCATATTTTAAAAATGATCAAATGACTGATTCTGAACAATTCAAAGAGTATTTCAAGGAGTAGACAATGGAAAAAACACAGGCTTATTTACGCGAAATCATATCCAACTATACAGAGACCTATCCACTTAGCAAAAAAATTTACAATCGATTAGAACAAGGCGATTACCCGTCTGAAGGTGACTTTGTCAAAGACCTAACCGCAGAAGAAATCGAATTTTTGAATAAAATTCTCCCTGATGCAATTGAATATGCCAGAAACGAAGTCGATGAAGAACGCGCACAGCAATTAAATGAAGTTTACGAATTACTCTATTGAACAGTTGAAAGAATACTTCCACCTTTTATCCGTTAAACGGATAAAAAAAACAGCAGAAAACTGCTGTTTTTTTCTATGGCTCTTTACACAATTGCTTCGTTTTATCTAAAATAGGTAATTTATCATCTAATTTAAGCATTGACTGATTCTGCATGCTCTTCAACTTGCTCTTCACCTGTCTTGTCCCTATGGTAAATAGCATTGATCTCACCACCAAGAACAAGAGCAAGCCCCGTCAAAAACAGCCAGAGCATCAAGACGATGACACCACCGATACTTCCATATGTGGCTGAATAGTTCCCGAAATTACTTACGTAAAAGGAAAATCCAAGAGAAATCAGCTGCCAGACAATTGTCGCGAATATAGCTCCTGGTATGACATGCTTGAAAGGATAATGTTTATTTGGTGCTAATCGATATAATCCTGCTAATACCGCAGACATTACGACAATCGCGATAATCCACCTTACAATGTTGAACACAATATCATATGGCTCTGGAATTTGGATGATCGATTCTACTGTATCCAGAATTACTTTACCAAAGACAGGCAAGAGGAGTGCAACGACAAACGCAAGGATTAGACCGAATGTCAGCATGATTGATATCAGTCTTGCCTTAATGAATGATCTCGTTTCCTCAACATCAAACGCAATATTCATCGCTCTAATGAAAGCGTTCATCCCATTGGATGCAGACCATATTGTCCCTATGATACCAAATGTAAGCAGACCGCCATTTCGTTCGCTTACTAATTTGACAACATTATCTCTTAATAATTCAGCTGACTGTGAAGGCAATAAAGAATTCACGACATTCATTGCTTTCTGGGGATCGATATTCAAATAAGGCACGATTGCAATCAATAGAATCAGTAATGGGAACAATGCCAGCATATAATAGTACGCCTGTTGGGCAGCAAGGCCTGTAGCACGGTCTTTTTTCAGTTCTACCATTAAACTCTTGCCATAATACTTAAGTTTATTTTTCAATTAAAATTCACCTCTCATAGACAATTCAGTATACTTGTCTTTTCCCTATCATGAGAGGTTTTAATCCTGACAAAATATCCAAAAGATGTTCAAGAACAATAAGCGCAAGCGCCTTGTCCAGCCCCGACAAGCGCTGGTGGGCCTGACAGGGAAGTCGTTCTTTGACTTCAGACAGGACCGAAGCGTCTCGAGGGGCTAGGCGCTGGAGCTGGATTAAGATACCCTATAAAGTAACCCACACAAAATACTTTTATAATTTCCTATACAATAAAAAAAGACCATTTCTGGCCTTTTTTTGTTCTTTTCGAGTTGCTTGCTCAACATCTATTTTCCAGTGAACTATTTATCGTCCTCTACATATGGGTCATGTTCATAAGCAGGCAGGTCGCCAAATGTTGTCATGATCCCCTCTTCATCCAGTTCGCTTTCGTATTTCTCGTGCTGCTTATTCGGATATACGGTCACTTCTTTGCCTGTTATATCGTTGCCAATGAAATTTTCAAAGTCTTCAACATATCCTACATTTTCTTCAGATTCAATATAGGTGTCATTATAGTGAGCCTGAGGCGTCATAAAATCAGATGGTGTTTCCGAAGTTCCCCAGCTTGAAACCTCTTGCCATGCATCTTCTGCATCATAGGCAACATTTTCATCCTTGTTATCCAAATCAAATTTTCCAAAAGGAGGCATTAGCACACCTTCTTCTATTGGCCGGTTGTGAGAAACGGTCCGATCCGGAGTATGTTCTACACAAAATGTTGTCTCTGGTACTGCCTGAAGTCGTTCATACGGAATCTCTCGCCCACAGGTCTCGCATCTGCCATATGTTCCTTTTTCAATGGCCTGGACAGCTTTCTCTATACTTTGGATTTGGTATTCAACATGATCATTCAGTGCGATATCTTTCTCCCGTTCATATAGCTCAGTTCCCTCATCACCTGGATGGTTATCGTAACTTGAAAGCTCGCCAGTTGACTCATGTGCATGGCCGCTTCTTAGGTCAAAATGGTCATTCCCGTCAAGATGGGACTCAAGATCTTGTTTGTTTTTGAGAAGCTCTGCCTTGAATGCCGACAGTTGCCCTTTTGTTAGCATAACAGCTGCTCCTTTCTGTAGTGCAGTTTTTATTAGCTTGCTGCATTCTGCTCCATTTAATAAAAGGTAATAAGTGTTATCTTTTGAGCAGGTACCACATTTTCAGTAGAAGTCATACTATATATGACAACTTACTTACAGGAGTGATGCCTATGCCTTTATTTGTAAATGGATTGATGTCACCACAGGTTTATAGCAACAATGGTGAAATCACTGAACAGAACAACCAGGAGAAGTTCCGTCTCAATTATTTACAAGAAATTCTAAATGAGCAGCAAAAGCTGAATGCTGAATTGACAGGTAACGTTACACAATTTGACCGTTCCCTGGAGCAAAACAGAAAAGAACAAACTACTCAATTTCAGAAAATGGTTTCCTTATTGGCAAAACAGGAGGACTTTTCAGAGAAAGTCATGGAAAATATCTCAGAACAAAAGGAATCCACAACTGTAATCGATGATAAACTGGTTAAACTCGAAAAAATGCACAACCAATTCTATAAGGAACTTGAGAATCGTGAACTGACAAGCGAGGCCATTTTAAACCAACTTGCCTATCAACAATCCATGATTCAGGAACTGAACCGTAAGCTTTTGGAATATGAAGATGTGACTGAAGCTTTAGTAATTCAGGCTCAGAAACAGGAAGAATTGCATGATATGCTTGCAAAACATTCAGATTTGCAAGGCATCTTCCATGAAACAATCATGGAGAGGCTCGGAAAACAGGATGCTGCAGGAGAATCAATGAACGAACAACTTTACGAAATTAAGACCTCTATTTCACAGAAAGCGAACATTATCCTTGAAAAAATCGAAGAACAATACTCCAGATTCACACAGTTTTTCTTAAGTCTTATCATGCCCAATATCACTCAAAAGAAAGTAATCAATGGAAAAACGTTTAAAACGAAAGCAAAACAGGAAAAATAAAAAAACTACACCTCCAATTGTTAAGTATGTCTAACAATTGGGGTGCAGTTTAAATTTCCATTTGCAATTTATATTTTCAAAGAGTCTTTTAGTCCAAAATCGTCACTTTCACTTGTTTTCTTCCCCACTGAAGTGCTCCACTTTGAGTTGGGATAAAGACATCGATTCGATTTCCTTTAATAGCTCCGCCAATGTCTTCAGCTGTAGCATAGCCATAGCCTTCAACATATACTTTAGATCCTAAAGGAATGACAGTCGGATCAACGGCAATTACTTTTGCATCAGGGTTAGCTTTCAAATTCACACCTGTCTTGGTGATTCCTGAGCACCCCGTGCAATTTGCTGTGTAAGCCGTAGCTTCAACAGTAATTTGGTTTGATGACGCTGCAGGCTTTGTTGCAGCAGGTTTTGCTTTTACCTGGCTTGCCGGTGCGGCTGCAGTTGTAGCTGCAGTTGTATTTGTAGCTGCAGTTGTATTTGTAGCTGCCGGTGTTGCAGCAGGCTTCGCATCGTTCGTTTTCTCAACCTTCATTTCAGCTGGCATATTTGTATAAACAGCCAGGCTCATTCCTGGATGGATAAGGTCAGATGATAATTTATTCCAATCTTTAAGATCATTTACTGTAACACCATAAGCCTTTGCAATACTCCAAAGCGTATCACCTTTTCTGACTTGTGCATATTTAATAGGTGAAACTTCTAGTAAGTCGTTTGGATGAATGATATCACTCTTTAAGTTATTCCATTTTTTAAGTGAATCTACTGTTACGTCGTATTCCTTAGAAATACCCCAAAGTGTATCCCCCTTATGTACGACGATTTCCTCTGCCTGTGCTTGTGTTCCGGCAGCTCCAGAAATTGCCGCTGCTGCAACCAAAGATAATAATGACTTTTTCATTTGTTTGCCTCCCATCGGCTAATTTTTATCACGTGAATTATCGTAACATAGAATTTCGGTACAAAAAGAACAAGCATATTTAAATTGGATTACGAGAATAACAGAATTATAACGAGAACATGTCATATTAACTGAATATTCAGTTAAAATAAAACTTTCGTAGGAATAATTTCTAGTTAGTTTGAAAATTATTCTATTGTTTTCTTGAAAAACCATATTTTTCTTATATACTTCGAGTTCATAAATTAAAAGAAGTTGTTTTTCATGACTATAAACTTACCCATAAATTATGATCGGACTGAGTGTTTCTCTGAACATTAAAAAAGCTAAAATCCTTCATAAAGGATTTTAGCTTTTTACCTTTCCTATACGATTGTTTCAATCTTTACGGCACATGCCTTAAATTCTGCAGTACCTGAAATTGGATCATACTCATTCAGTGTTAGTACATTCGTCGGTACCTCGGACCAGTGGAAACTCATGAAAACAAGACCTGGCACAACCTGCTCCGTTATTTTCGCCTTAACTTCAAGAGTACCGCGACGTGAACTTACTTTTACGAGATCTCCATCATTTATACCTAGTCGGGTCGCATCTTCCGGATGGACATCCAGGGTTTCTTCAGTTTGCTTGATTTTCACCCCTGCTGCATAATGCCTGGTTTGGGTATGAGTATTATATGACTCATACCTCCTTCCAGTCGTCAGGGTGAAAGGGTATTGTTCATCCGGCTGTTCTAATGGCGGCGTAAAATCGACTGGCACAAAACTAGATCGCTTCTCATTTTCTTTTTCGGCGTGGAATCTTTCATGAAGTACTTTCGTGCCTGGATGATTCTCATCTGGGCATGGATAATGAATTCCATACTCTTTTTCAAGGCGTGCGTATGAGATGCCCCCGTACATCTCCCAGGCAAGTGCTCTTACTTCATTCCAAATCTCTTCACTAGAACTATATTCCATATGATAGCCCATTCTAGTCGATAGTTCACACAATATCTCCCAATCTTCTTTCACACTAGGCTGGGCAGCAACCGCCGTGCGTACACGCTGAACCCTCCTGTCTGTATTGGTGTATGTCCCGTCAACTTCGCCCCATGACTTGGCAGGCAGCACAACATCTGCCATCTCGGCTGTCTCTGTCATGAAAATATCCTGGACGATAAGTAAATCAAGCTTTTCTAATATGCTTCTCGTATGGTTCATATGAACATCTGCTACTAGCGGATTTTCCCCTATGCAATACAAGGCCTTAATATCACCCGATTCAATTTTATCGAAAGTCCTTGTCTGGGTATCACCAACTTTTTTGCTGATTTCCATATTCCATGCTTTCTCGAAACGTGTACGGTATTCGTCATGCAGTAAGCTGACTGCACCTGTAAGCTGGTTCGGCAAGCATCCCATGTCTCCGGCACCCTGGACATTATTCTGTCCTCTTAAAGGCATGATGCCCGCCCCTCTTTTGCCAATTTGGCCAGTAAGCAGAGCAAGATTGGCGATATCGAATACATTGTTCACTCCACAGTGATGTTCCGTAATACCAAGTGTGTAGGCGATCATAGCCTTGTTGGAATTTGCATACAGACGGGCAATTTCCACGATATCTCCTGCCGCCAAACCAGTGATTTCCGCTGAATATTCTGGTGTATAGCGCTCGACCTTCGACTGTAAAATATCAAAATCCTCAGTATGTCTGCCGATGAATCCCTGGTCATACAGCTTTTCTTTTATGATAATTCGAATCATTGCGTTAATCAGTGCAATATCTGTCCCCACATTAATTTGCAAGTGTTTATGAGCGGACTTGACCATGTCAATTTTTCTTGGGTCTATAACAATGATCTTAAGACCGCCCTTGGCAGCCTTTTTCATTCTATTTCCTATAATGGGATGTGCTTCGGTTGTGTTTGACCCCATAAGCAAAAGCACTTCTGCCTCATCTATATCTTCCAATGTATTAGTCGGGAAACCGCTTCCAAAAACAGTCGCCAGACCGGCGACACTTGGAGCGTGTCAGGTTCGGTTACAACCATCAATATTATTACTACCGATAGCAGTCCTCATGAACTTTTGTGTAATATAATTTGATTCATTGGTAGTACGTGCGCATGCAAACATTGAAATGGAGTCCGGTCCGAAATCGGTTTTAATACCAGTTAATCGACTTGAAATGTAGTTATAAGCTTCTTCCCATGTAGCCTTTACCAACTCTCCTGCTTTCCTGATCATCGGTGTGTTCAATCTTTTCTGAGCATGGACATATTGATAGCCAAAGGCACCCTTTACACAGGTCTGCCCTTTATTTACAGGTGCCTCCTTGTCTCCCCTGATTTTCACTATCCTGTTATCTTCTACATCCAATATTAAACCGCAGCCTGTTCCACAATAACCACAGACCGTCTTGACCTGGCTAATCGATGACATAGCTTCCCCTCCGGTATATATTTTTAATAAATCCCTTAATTTCATAGTAGTCTAAATTTTCATTGGGATGTAAGAAAATTATCAAAATTTTTGTCATATTTGCAACATTTTATCGACAAAAATTGATACCAAAGTGAAGATGGAAAAAAGCAATACAAAAAAGGCAGGATCTCTCCTGCCTCATTTTATTTATTTACATTATGCAGTTTTTGCCGGCAGCATTATTCTAAAAGTAGTTCCTTTGTTTTGCTCGCTTTCAATATAGACCTTACCATTGTGGCTTTCGATAATCTTGAAGCTGACCATCAGGCCGAGTCCATTTCCATTTTTCTTGGTTGTATAAAACGGTTCACCAATTTTCTTTAGTGTTTCCGGCGGAATTCCAACACCTGTATCTTTGATGGAAATTATGACATTGTCAGCTTGTATTTCGGTTCTGACTGTTAAATCACCGCCATCGGGCATTGCTTCAATTCCATTTTTAATGAAATTCAAGAATACTTGCTTCAGACGGTTTTCATCACACTCAATCTGGATGATTTCCTCAGTAACATCAAAATCCAGTTTGACATTTCTTTTCCTAGCTTCGAATTTTAACATTGATACTACATTTTGGACAATCGGAATGATATTTTGCTCCTCAAGCTCGACAGCCTTTGGCTTGGCAAGAACCATGAATTCCTCGACAATATTATTGACTCTATCAATTTCGTCAAGAATGATTTCAATAAACTCCTGGCGTTGTGGCTCTGTTTCATCGAGCTGCAGGAATTCAGCATATCCTTTCATCGATGTCAGCGGGTTTCTGATTTCATGGGCAACACCAGCAGCCAGCTGTCCGACAGCCGCAAGCTTATCCTGGCGGTGCAGCATTTCTTCTGACTTTTTCTTCTCCGTGATATCGTTTCGTATTGCAAGGTACTGATACGGCTTGCCATTTTCATTCAGAAAAGGAACAATCGTGGTTGCCACCCAGTAAAACGAACCATCCTTCGCCCTATTCCGGATATCCCCTTTCCAAACCTGGCCAGTACCAATGGTTTTCCAAAGATTCTTAAAGAACTCCTTTGAATGCAAGCCAGAATTCAAAATGCTATGGTCATTACCAATCAATTCTTCCCTGCTGTATTTTGAGATTTCACAGAACTTATCATTCACACTTTTGATAATCCCCTTCTCATCGGTAAAAGCCACGATGGAGGATTGATCAAGAGCAAAATTAATATCACTGACTTCTTTCAGTGTTTCTTTCAGGCTCGCCTCAGCCTGCTTCCTTAGCGTAATATCAGAACGAATCGAGACATATTGATATGGCCTTCCTTTACTATTCAAAAAGGGAACAATTGTCGTATCGACCCAATAATAAGAACCATCCTTCTTCTTATTACGGATCTCCCCCTTCCAAACCTCACCGGAGCCAATCGTTTTCCACATTTCCTTGAAAAATTCCTTTGTATGAAGACCAGAATTCAGTATCGAGTGATTCTGACCTAAAAGTTCACCCTCACTGTAACCTGAGATTTCAATGAACTTTTCATTAACATAAGTAATGTTGCCTCTAGGGTCAGTTATTGCAACGATCGCTGAAGAGTTTAGAGCATCGGTTATATCTTTCAAGTTCGTATCAGTAACTGCCAGCCTTTTGCTGATTAATGCACTTGAACCGATCAACCCAGCAAGGATGAGTACAGAAATAAAAACAATTAGATAGCTGATCAACGACTCTGGGATTCCGGTCTGTTCAACGATACCGTTCTTCATATTAATTGAAGAGGCTCTTGTGAGAAGAAAATGACCTTCAGCAATAGCAGCTGTTACGAAAAGAGCACTTAGCGGTTTAATCCACCCATGGTCTCCTTGAGCGAAACCCTTCGAAAAAAACAACATCCAAAAGGAAAAGTAAAATGACACGAATACAAGTATAAGAGCAATCAGTAAAATCGATGGTTCATAACTGAAATCGAACCTCATTGAGTACATCCCCAGGATATGGACTACAAGGACTGCCAGCATCATGAACAGGCTGCCAGCGATTAAATTGTTCTTTTTCACTGTCTTGCCCGTCAGAGTATAAAAGGCCATCGCCGTAAAAGAAATAACAAGGATAATCGATAATACGGTGATTGGAATTCGATATGAAACAGTGCCATTGATATTCATGGCAAGCATACCAAAGAAGTTCATAACCCAAATCCCAATACCAAGTGAAAATGTCCCACCCAGAAACAGGAATCTCTTATTACGGTCTGAAGACTTAATAAGACTAAACAAATCAAGAGCTGTATATGATGACATCACTGTCAGTAAAATAGCTGCAAGCAATAGTATTGGATTGAAGGATAATTCCGGATTATCCATTTAGGCATCATTCCCCATTTAAAGTTTCATTTCGATTGTATGTTAAAACGGAAAAGAATAAAAGGGGTTATTAAATATAATGTAATAAATTTGTCACTTTTATCTATTGACTTCAAAGGAATATGGTAATTATTAGGTCTTTAAAACAGTTGATTTCGAACATGAAAAACACTCCTTCCTTGCCTCTAAAAATTGATACCCCAAATAAACCATACGAACAAACACCTATTTTTAAATTTTTTCAAAAAAAGGCTACACAAATATTCTAATAATGTTTATACTGTACTATAACAGGTTAAATAAAATATAAATTGTACTATAAAAGGAGGAGTTTTAAAAATGATGAGTCCGGTAGAATTTTTTCGTAACTTGCCAAAAAAGGTGTGCCCTGAATGTGGTGAAGGAATGCAGGAGCAAGCAGAATCATATTTAATGGAATGTGATCGCTGCCTATCTAAAAAAGAAGAGTAAACTAAAAAGGCACCTTTCTTGTGAAAGGTGCCTTTACCAGTCTAGTCGTGAAATAAAATATCTTTACAAAAAAAGAAGCTCATATGCGAGCTTCTTTCTTAACATCTTAGGAGACCCAACCAGCATCAGCCCAAAACTTTTTTTGGAACTATTGAGTTGTATGATCCTCTTACTATAGCCGATGTGTGCTTGTTCCGCATAAAAGGTGCCATTTTAAAAGGGTTCACTTTTATATTGACCACCTTTACAAACACATTTTTCGGTATAATCACCGAGAGACTCATTATTCACTTTAGTGTTAGCCGTTTTTTCTTCAATTGTGTCATGCATCCCAACTAGCCACTCGCTCTGAATGGAAGCTGCTTTAAGGAACGATGATCCTAATGTCTGTATCACCTGAACTTTGTTGACTTCCTTTTAAATCGGTACCTTCCAAGTATCAATTAATTCCCTTGATACTCTTTTGGTTAGAAGCTTCATTCCAGCGTACAAGTCTTTAGTAGGCTGAACGTCTGCTTTTTCCCTTTTGAATAGTTCCAATGGAAGAACAACATGATCCTGGTTAACTTTCGAATAGGTATTGATCCCTGCAGCTGGTGATGCTGACTTTTTGAAGATGAACTTGCAACACTTTAGGAATAACCAATTTTCGTTCACTACGGAACGAACACATTTGGTTGAGCCTCCTAAGATGTTAATTACTTTCTTCTACACTTTTATTATACCACCACAGCAGGATGTAAACCCTTACATTTGTGACGAATTAGTGTCTTTCCCAATATTTTCGGGGTAAATAAATAGGCCGTATATCCTTTATCTCAATACAAAAACTAGTCTTATCAGGGGGTGAAATCATGGAAGCTGAAAAAGATAATTTGAAAAGAGAAAAGGATTCACTCAGTTCAACATATACTCCAAATCAACGATATGTCCCCGGCGGATCAGTTGATGAGCATCGCGATTTGGAAGCAGGAAATATCATTCTAACGGGTGATGAAATAAAACAGCAAAATGAAAATTTATAGGGATTCTCTTCACTTACCATTAATGGCTATGAAATGCAAAAGTCTATACACTTAAACTCTGCGAAAAGGGGTATTCAAAATGGATCTAATCGACCCGAAAAACTTGAAGTTTGGTGATGAAGTATTCGTCATTTACCGTAACCCGCATGTACCTTCTGTATCAAACATAAAAGCTGGCGAAATTGTCCAGCACCCGAAAGACCCTAATGCGTTCGCTCTCTTCCTGAATGAGACGCTGCATGTACTTGAAGATGATGATGCTCTCTTTGCCACACAAGATGCCGCTGAAAAAGCTTATTCTGAAGCAACGGATCATTATCATTCTTAGGTGTTGCTTATATTTTTAAATAGTTACGCAAGCCAATTCTTTGTAGGAGGGATGAAGATGAGGGTTATAAAAGCATCTTCTAAGCTCGTCATTGGCTCTGCACTCGAAGGAGGATTTGTGTATTTAAAGAAAGGCACCCTGACCCCCCAAAAAGTGATACGACGCGGAAAGCTTTAAATGAGCAAATCCTCTTGTAAAAGCACATCCATTATTGGGTGTGCTTTTTTTGTAATTTTCAGCTAATATAAAGGATTTTTTTCACTTTGACTCGAATTAAGTTAGCAATAAAAGAATTTGGGGTGATGTGTTTGCTTCAATTAGGGATCGAACCTGACATTCGACCAAATGAAACCCGCTTGCAGCCTTCGTACAGAATGGACCTCAGGAATTTCTCCGAAAAGGAATACAATAAGTTTGTGAAATTGAATACCGTCAATGATTGGAGCCAGTTGCGCTGGAAAGATACAGGAAGACCATATGAGGTTACTTCCTTTGCGCAGGAAAAAAAGGATTGGGAAGAGCAACATCAACAAACTTTGCCAGCTAACGTATCATGGCAATTGTTCAATAAATCCTTCCACGAGTGGTTCGTCAAGGATGTTCCTGCTGAAATGGACATTTCGAAACGAAATTTCATGAAAAGCCTGAGAAATTTCAAACTCGCTGAAACAAAGTCTGCACTAGGGGAAATGATCAGAATTCATCTGTGGAATTACGCCCACCGGATTGAGGACGGAATCTGGGACCCAAGGGGCAAACGCGCTTTGTTTGAAGGATTGGATTTAATTAAACCAAGAATCCTTTTCCTCGGAGCTGCTGAAGGTTATGAAGCAATGCAGCTAAGTGCCATGTATCCTGGCGGCGACATCGTGTTTGTGGATTATGACCCTTTTTGTAAGGAAACAAGGTTCAAGGATTTTCCAGACACCTATCCCTTTTTGGGAAGCAATCCTTCAACAGGAGGAAATAAGGTCTATCATAAAAATGATTTTGAAACAGAATACATCGTTAAGGATATTCGCTACCTTCCTTTTGGCAATGAATTTGACATCGTCCTAAGTGTCGGATTGCTTGAGCACTTTCCAGATGCTTTAAAAAGTGAAGTCGTAGATTGGCATAAGAAGTTCCTAAAAACTGGCGGCTATATCATCATGACAACACCGAGAGCTCAGTTAAAATCCAAGCTGTATTATGAGATCATGGCCGATGTCATGAATCATACATACCGGGAACTGATGACCGTCGAGCAAATGGGACTCTATTTATACGAAAACGGATTGGATATCCTGAAGCATGGTTATATCAAGGTCCATAACGGGATTGTAGCCCGACCCAGATAAAAACAGGCCCTTTTAAAAGGGCCTGCAAATTTCACAGATCCGATCTCTTGATCGGTTCTTCTTCATTATTTGTCTGATTGCCAGTACTTGAAGTATAGCCTACTCGATAGACAAAGTCCTTCTTTCGCTTTAATGCATCCGGCATTTTGTATTGATCCCGATTTCCCTGGAACTCACCTTTATTAGACACTTGGATCCCTCACTTCCTGCTTACTGATAACCCCTGTTGTTCAATTCATCTTCAGCACCGGACGAGCGCTCAATTTTCCCGCCGATTTGCCCTTCTACATAGCTGTCGCTAGCCTGCTCATGTGTCATAGCAAGCCCATTCGAAAGTTCGTCATTTTTTTGATAATCCGATGTATCATACATACGGCCTGCAAGTTCGTTATTTTTACCCTTATTCTCTCTCATTAAAAAGACCCTCCTTTCGTACTTCAGTTATTTTTTGAAATAAACACTTAAACCATACTTAAGTTTTATATACTATTGAAAGAAATAACAAAACCTGCCCTTCCATATTGGAGGACAGGCTTTTGGTAATACTTTATGAAAAAGGCTCTGTTAAACTAGGCTGTTGATTTTCGTTCCAGGCGCTTCGCTTTCCGCGGGGAAGAATAATGTAAAATCCCAAAGTCCGGATTTTTCATAAACCAATTCTTCCTTGCAGTCGGCAAGCCTCCTCGGCGCTTTATGCGCCTGCGGGGTTTCCCCATGACTTGCTAATCCCGCAGGACATTGATTGTGCTCCATCGAACCTGCCCACGCACGATGGAAATGCGTTAGCATTTTCGGAGGAGTCTACGCGCCTTCCACTTCAATCAACAGGGCTATAAAACAACATTGCTTCAATAGAGCCATGAAAAAAGTTGACTGAAAGATCTTAGTTTGTCGCAATCTGTTTTGAATGACTTCTTTTTTCATCCTTTATTAACCATACTGTCAGCAAAACTCCCATTAAGGTCAGTGAAGCAAAAAATAGGTAAACTCCATAAATGCTGAATTCCTCAAAAACGATGCCGCCGAAGAACGTGAAAAACCAATTTCCCAGACCGTTACCGATTGCAGAATATATCGTCACTGCTGTAGCCGTAATATGCAGTGGAGTAATATCACGGATATACTGCAAACCTGCAGGAATGAACAACCCAAGTGAAAATCCCTGTATGACAGCTGATGCATAGACAAGGGAAAGTGATGGCTCTGTGAAATAAAAAATCCACCTTACTAATGAAACAATCGCTGCAATCAAGGCGACCTGCAGCAGCCCTATTCTACGAATCCAGCTTCCAGCAACCCTCATGAAGGGAATCTCCGATAACACCGCAATAAGAAAGGCAATCCCAATCCCTGTATAAGTACCTCCCCTGTCTTCCACAAACAGGCTGAAGTAAAAGTTATTGGCTAAATTCGGGCCAAAAATCATGAATGTTACTCCTAGAAAAATAAGAAACTTCTTCATCTGTATTAATTCCTTCATGCCTGCGAATAATCCTGTTGGCCGGCCTGTAGGTTCCTTTGGCATTTTCATTGAAATGGCTGCCGATATCAATAAGGTCAGGAAGAAAGCATAGAAAATTACTTGAGGGTTCCACTCGGACAATCGGCCCATCGCAAAAACCGCCAATCCAAAACCAAGTGAACCAAACAATCGGACATTTCCATAATTGACTCCCGTTTTACTTGTGTACTTCAGGGAAATACTATCTGATAAGGGAATGATAGCACTTTGGAAAATCGCCAGAGTCGTTGCGATAATCATGAACGAAACAAAGCCATCGAAGAAAATATAACCCAGAGCGGCAACCCCTGTTACCAAGGTCGTTAAAGTAAGCAGCGCATTATGTGAATTTTTCATGTCTGCGAGCATTCCCCAAAAAGGCTGGAAGAAAATCATAATTACCGGACCAATCGACAGGATCAAGCCGATCTGATATCCATTCAAGTTTTCAACTTCACTTAGGTAGACACTTAATAAAGGAAATAAGCTGCCTATTCCAAAGAATACAAAGAGATAAAATCCTTGCAAAGTAAAGATATTGTGCTTAACGTGCTTGTCCATTTAAATCCTCCGTACACGAGTTATAGAGTTATATCTTACCACTATTTTACTATAAGAATAGATCATTTCGTTTTATGCAATATAAAGAATAAATAAAGCGTTTTCATTTTATCGTACTCATGTTAAAATAATGTTGCTAAGTGATCAGACGTCTGCTCACTATATCATTCATTAACCATCTTGCCATAAGAGGCGGTGAAAACATGAAAGAAATCATTTTAAGCTTAGTTGCCGGTTTAATCGTAGGGATTCTTTTTAAATTCCTGAAGCTACCTCTTCCAGCACCTCCAGTTCTAGCAGGAGTTCTCGGAATCGTGGGAGTTTATTTAGGTGGGGTTGTTGGAGAATGGATTTTAAATTCCTTTAAAGGTTGATAGGACCGCTTATGTAAATGGCTCTATAATCTCATTTAGGCATTTTTTACATACAATAACAGCCTGACTGGAGAGCAATTCACATATCAGATGCATCTGCATGAGTAGGTAAGTTTTGATTACATAAAAAAATCCACGGAAATCCGCGGATTTTTTTGTTCCATACTTTTTTATGCATTTTGACCATACACTGATTGAGCTGCTGTTTGATTCTCCTCGTTTGCAACCCCTTTTGCATTCAGGTATACATAAAGAGTACCGACAAAGAATCCACCACCTATTATATTTCCCAGTGTTACAGGCACCAGATTATACACGCTGCCGGCCAAGCTGATCGTTTCAGGATGCGGCACGAAAAGTGCGACCGAAAAGAGTACCATGTTTGCCACACTGTGCTCGAAGCCTGAGACCACAAATGCAAACACCAAAAGCATTGTGACTCCTATTTTTGCTCCATCTCCTTTTATACTGAATGGGACCCATACAGCAAGACAAACCAGCCAATTGCACAGTATGGCACGAAAGAATAGTTGATATGCCGGTGTGTTCATTTTCATACTCACGGTTTCCATCATATATTGAGATTTTTCCGGGGATATAAAGAGTCCTGATAGCATGATAAGAATTCCAAAGAATAATGCTCCTAATAAATTTCCTGAATAACATGCAATCCAGTTTTCAATGGTATCCTTCCAAGTCGTTTCCTTCTTCAAAGAACTGATCGTCAACATCATCGTATTGCTTGTGAACAATTCTCCCCCGCCATACAAAATCAAAACCAGTGCCAATCCGAAAAAAATCGAACTTGCGATAGGTGTTGCAGCTGAGTGAGCATCAGAAAAATATTCACCCAACCTGTAAGAGACTATAATGCCAAAGCCGATATATACACCAGCTAGCGCCGCACGCAAGAGGTACTTACTCTTTGATTCCAGGAGATATTTTTTCTTTTTTAACGCAGTGGTGATGGCTATTTCCATTGGCTTTTCGCTCATTGTTAAGACTCCTCTGTTTGTGAATAAAGTCACAATATTTACTGTTAGATTAATCTTAAACCTCAACAATGAGTTTGTTAATAGATAACCCCATGAACTGTTTATGTCCATTTTCGAAGCGTTTACATTCGCTTTATTAAGCGTTTTTTTAAAAGACTTGCATATCCCTAGATAATCCATAGGGGAAATCCCTCAAGAGATCACTTTGAATTTCGAGTAAGAGAGGGATCACCACAACCAACCAAAGGATTGACTAATTGTATACCCAGAAACGGGATTAAAACAAAAGGAGGCGACTTTGAAGTTAAATTTATCCAACCTTTTGAGTCAGCCCCTCCATGCACAACTAAAACTTGAACTAGATTCTATCGATTCTATCAAGTATCTTCTCGTATGATACTTTCTTCAACATGTTTTTTCTCCATCCTATTCAACAGCTTTCGATGTTCTTTGGACTCAAAGATAATACTGAAATCATAGTCCTCTGGATAGAGCTCTGAAGCAGGCAGATTCAGTTTAAGCCGTTTATAATTCACTTCGATCTTGCGCTCCCGGGTCTGGACTACATAATTCCCCTTACTGTCCGGGCCCTTGAAAATCACTCCCAATTCCCCTGTACTCAACACATGCACACTATCACCCATCTCAAACACTTTGACTGGCTTCTTCGAGACTTTGGATGACTTCTGTCTTTTGTGCCTGTTTGCTGTGATTTGTTGTTCTCTTTCTTTCAATGCAGCAGGGTCATCCTCAAATAAAGATGTGTAATCTTGCTCCGTTTTATAGGTTATATGATGGGCCCGTTCCAGCAATTTTGGATGTATGCCTAATTTCAGCGCAATCGCGAATGCCTGGCTTTCCCCGCCTTTCCCGATGCGCAGGCGGTACGTAGGCTTAAGTGTTTCCAAATTAAATTCCATTGAACCATTCATGAAATCCTCATGATGATCCGCGAAGTCTTTAATCTCGCTGTAATGAGTTGTGGCAAAAATAGTTGCCCCTTTATTGTTCAAGTTCTCAAGGATGGCTGTTGCGAGACCCATTCCTTCTCCTGGGTCGGTCCCTGAGCCCAGTTCATCAAGAAGGACAAGCGTCTTGTCATTGGCTTCCTTCAGGATTTCAATTATATTGATAACCCTTGAACTAAAAGTGCTCAGGTTTTGCTCAATGCTTTGACCGTCTCCAATATCGACCAGCACTTTATGAAAAATTCCCGCCGCACTCTCCTCCCCTACAGGCAAAAGCAATCCGCTTTGCGCCATTAATATCAGTAGTCCTGCCGTCTTAATTGATACGGTTTTACCACCTGTATTTGGTCCGGTTATGACAAGCGCATGATAGTCTGTTCCAATCTCAATATTTAATGGAACCGCTTTTTCTCCAAGAAGCGGATGGCGTGCTTCATTAAATACAATGACTGAGTCGTCATGGATATCAACTTTTTTCGCATCAATAGACCTGCAATATTTCGCTTTTGCAAACAGGCAATCATAATGAACCATTGTCTCTATGGCCATCCGGATTTCCTTCTCTTTTCCCTCTGCCAGACCAGTCAAGTGGAAGAGGACTTTTTCCAGTTCTGCCTGTTCTTCTAAAAAGAGCCACTCCATCTGATCCTGGAAATAGCCAATTTCCTCAGGCTCTACAAAAAGCGTGGAACCTGAGGCTGAAGTGTCAAGAACCGAACCTTTTACCTTCCCTCGATATTCCTTTTTCACAGGAACGACATACCTGCCGTTTCTTTGGCTGATGACAGCTTCTTGAAGGTATGGTTTTATTTTTGAGGATTTCAACAGCTGGTTTAGCTTCTCTTTCAAACGTTCTTCCTGGATGCCAATTTGTTTTCGAACTTTCAATAGTTCCTTTGAAGCGTAATCATCAATTCGGCCGTTCCTGATACACCTTTGTATCTCTGCAGCCAGTTCTGGAAGCTCCTCAATCCCAAAGACATAAGCAGATACTCTCGGAGCAGCAAACTCCTTATCCTTCATGAAACGGCGGATCTTATTGCAGGTTTCCAGGAAGGACAGCAGCAGCACCAGTTGTTCTGTCCGAAGCGGGACTCCTTTATTGAATCCTTTAAGAATCGTTTCCATCCCATCAAGACCATGGATTGGGACACTGGAACTAATATTCAGGATTTCAATTGCTTCATAAACTTCCTCTTGCCATGATTCAATCTGCTTCTGATTCGTCGACGGCTGTATTTCCCGTGTTTTCACACGGCCTGATTCTGTCAATGCAAAGCCAGCTATCTCTTCCTTGATTTTATCGTAACCAAGAACCGTATAAGTTTGTTCGTTCAATTTTTTTACCCCCTTAGAATATACGCTCTGTTAATTTCAGCTGTTGATTTTCGTTCCAGGCGCTTCGCTTTCCGCGGGCAGTCGGGAAGCCTCCTCGGCGCTTTAGGCGCCTGCGGGGTCTCCCCATGACTCGCTGATCCCGCAGGACATTGATTGGGCATCTTCGAACTGGCCCACGCACGAAGGAAATGCGGTAGCATTTTCGAGGAGTCTTCGCGCCTTCCACTACAATCAACAGGAGTTAAAAACAATATTATGCTTTAACAGAGCCAAAATATAAAAAAGCCGCTACGGAACAAGTCCACAGCGGCTTAAAGAATGCCTCGCAGTCAAAGCTGCAGGCAAACCTCTCCAAAAGAAAAAGCTGTGTACAAGGACACAGCTTATGCTCACGGATATCAAGCATGCTTTACTATGTTCATTGTTCTTAACATTCAATCCAGCGCATAATCAAATAAACCTATCTCAGGCCTATAAAAAATCCGGATTGACCGTATGAAATTAACGGTTAGTTAAGAACGACACCTAACATAAAACATACTCCCTAATAAATAAAAATTTTCCTTCTACTATAGATTACTTCCTTTACTCCCATTTAGTCAACCACATTTATCCAATTAAGATAAAAAACAACTTATCTAAAGAGATTGTTCACATTTTCTCTATTGACCTCTTGTTTATATTTCATTTTAAATTAGGTATAAACAATGAACGAAAAAGGTGGAGATTGTGTGGCCAGCCAAGAGAATCCAAATGACTTAACTTATGAGATGAGTGAATTAATAAGAGCAGCGGAAAGGATCGTCAAGATCAAGAAAGGAACTTTTTTATTCCGCGAGGGGCAGGAAGCCAAAGAAATGTATGTCATTCTGTCCGGCAAGGTACAAATCTCAAAAATGAACGCCGAGGGGAAAGAATTGTATTTAAGATTATGTAAACACAACGATATTGTAGGTGAGCTTACCCTTTTTACAGCCGGTCCACGATATTTATTCAATGCACGAGTGGTTGAAGATGGGGAAGCAGCAGCGGTTAATATCGAAAATCTGGAACAAACCTTGTTCAATAACAGCCAGCTCGCTTACCAATTTCTTAAGTGGATGAATGACCATATACGAAAAACGATCACTAAATTCCGCGACCTTGTGTTGAACGGAAAAAAAGGAGCTCTATATTCTACACTCATCAGGCTAAGCAATAGTTATGGCACGGAAAAGCAGGACGGCATCCACATCAATGTACCAATCACGAACCAGGATTTAGCAAACTACTGCGGTACCGCCAGAGAAAGCGTCAGTCGCATGCTCGGCGAACTGAGAGATCAAGGAATCATCTCCATACAAAAAAAAAGAATCATCATTCATAACCTGGACTACTTAAAAAAACAAATCGACTGTGAAAATTGTCCGATTGAGTATTGTAATATCGAATGAATACGAAAAAGGAAACCAGTGATGGTTTCCTTTTTCATACGCTTCTTTACAAGAACACCGGGAGAATAGTGGGCAGGAACAAAGAAGTGATTATTGCAGCCATTCCCATTGCTGCTCCTGAAACTGCGCCCTGCAGTTCTCCTTCTCTCGCGGCTTCTGCTGTACCAATTCCATGAGCGATGGTACCGATTGCCAACCCTCTCGAAAAAGGGTCATGAATTTTCATCGAGTTCATAAGAAATGGGCCAATCATTGCCCCGATCATGCCTGTAATCATGACGAACGCAGCAACCAAAATCGAATCTGCCCCGATGATCCTGGCAACCTCGGAAGCTACAGGTATTGTGATAGACTTGATGGTCAAAGAAACTAGAATTAAATCTGATAAGTTAAGCAAATACGCTATGAACACTGCTGAGAGTATGGTCGAGACGATTCCTGCTATAAGACCGGACAGAGCGGGAACTGCGTAGGCTGAGATAATTTTCCTCTGGCGATATAATGGTACCGCTAGAGCTACAGTAGCCGGCCCAAGAAAATAGGTCATAATCGCACTTCCTGGTTCATATTCCTTATAAGATATATTCAGCAAGAGCAAAACGGTAATGACAATCACCGTGCTCAAAAATACCGGGGAAGTTAAGGGGGATGGATATTTGCCTGCAGCCTTCCTGGCGAAAAGGTACGCAAGCAGAGTTATGATAATACTAAAGATCGTGAGCAGAGTCTCCAGTTTCCTTCCCCTCCTTCCGCTTTATCAGCAAATTGGAAGTGCCTCCCGCAAACCCCATTCCTACAATAGCACTCAAAACTAAAATAACCGCAAGTTGAATCCCATTTTGTGCAATCATTCCGCCTAGAGTCATTAATCCAACTGAAACCGGCACAAAAAAGAATGATAGGTGCTTAACAAGAAAGTCCGCTGCGCCCTCAAACCATTCAAGCCGGACTACCCTCGTCCATAACAGCACGAAAAGAAGGATCATACCCAAGACATTGCCTGGAATTCGCAGATTTAATAAATCTACAATATAAAAACCAGCTTTATTGATCAGGATCAATCCTATGATCTGTAGTATAAACTTTATCATTTTATAAGCTTTCAAGTCTTAGTCCCCTTTTTAATCCCATGGACATTAAAAATGTTTTTACAATTCATTATAAATCTCATTTGTTATATTTCAAGAATATTCACTTAACATTTTCTTGAAAAAGACTTAATAAACATAGTTCACACAATGTCCATATGATTTTCCTAATTTTTTTTATATCTTTATAAGGGGGAGGATTGTGTAATGAAAAAAATTTATCTGATCAGTTCACTTATTGTATTAATTGGTATTACATCAGGAATATCATTCTTTCTTATACGGGATGCCAATGCGCAGATTCCAGAGGACATCACACTCGTAACCATGGATGAAGAGAACTATACTTTTGGAAAAGAAAAAGAAACCATCAAGCTTGTGGAATTCATTTATACCCATTGTCCGGATATCTGCCCAACGACAACTCAAAAGATGAACCTGCTGAGAAAAGACTTAATAAATGAAGGTGTTTACGGTAAGGATGTTCAATTTGTAACTATTACAATTGATCCATATCGCGATACCCCTGAAGTCCTCAGGAAGTACATGGACAATTTCGGACTCGAAAATGACGGTAATTGGATCTTCTTGACTGGTGATCAGGCGGACACATTAGCAGAACAAAAGAAAATTAAACAAGTTGCCGATACATTCCAATTCCAATATCGGGATCCAGGTAACGGGTTCTACGTCCACAGCACATTCACTTACCTGATTGATGAAAACAATAAATTCATAAAGAAATTCCCTATGGGGGAAGATTTCAATAAAGATGAAGTTTTCGAAGAAATAATGGATGAATTATAAAGGATAGACGACAAAAAAAGCGGCAGAAAACCGCTTTTTTTGTCGTCTAATTACGTTCCTGAGCTTACTTATCATTTTAACTGTAAATCAAAAAAACTATATAATGATAAGCCTGTCTATCTCTTAATGTGAATTCACTGTTGTAGGATGTTTCTCCGTTTTTTTCAGGGAGAAAAATTCTGATTTTGGCTTAGTGAAGCTGACTTTTATCCCTGATTCTTTTAGACGGTTAACAAAATCAACCAGCTGCTTTTTAGCCATTTTCAAAAACTCCTTTTACCATCATTGTCTAGTTTTATTTTACATGAAAAATATGAAATATGTGTGAAAATGAGCAAAAAAATTGACACCGACAATCAAAAAAATCATTAATTTCCCAATAGACACTTCACGGACGTTGTGATAACCCATAACAAACGAACTTATCAATTACTACTCTCGCCTTTTCCCATTTTGTTCCCTTTAGAAACACCAATACACAAAAAAATGTTTCATACATTCGCTCATAGCATTTAAACATGTTATAATCTTTGGGATATATATTATTGGAGGCTACTAAATAAATGATTACAGTTCAAAATGTAGGCTTGAGATATGGTGACCGCAAGCTGTTTGAAGACGTTAATATTAAATTCACTCCAGGAAATTGCTATGGCCTGATTGGTGCTAATGGCGCCGGCAAATCAACTTTCCTTAAAATTTTATCAGGTGAAATCGAAGCGCAAACAGGCAATGTATCGATGACCCCTGGTGAGCGGATGGCAGTATTGAAGCAGAACCACTTTGAATATGAAGATGTGGAAGTGTTGAAAGTCGTCATCATGGGACATGCCCGTTTATATGAGGTCATGCAGGAAAAAGACGCGATTTACATGAAGGCTGACTTCACTGATGAAGACGGTATGAAGGCCGCTGAGCTTGAAGGTGAGTTTGCTGAGCTTAATGGTTGGGAAGCAGAATCCGAAGCAGCAATCCTTCTTAAAGGCTTAGGGATTGGTGAGGAACTGCATGATAAGAAAATGGCTGATATCGGCGGCGGAGAGAAAGTAAAAGTCCTTCTTGCTCAGGCACTATTCGGCAAGCCGGATGTTCTCCTTCTTGACGAACCTACCAACCACCTTGATATCGCTGCGATCCAATGGCTGGAAGAATTCTTGATCAATTTCGAGAATACAGTAATTGTCGTATCCCATGACCGTCACTTCTTGAACAAAGTTTGTACCCATATTGCTGACCTGGACTTCGGGAAAATACAGCTTTATGTGGGGAACTATGATTTCTGGTATGAATCAAGCCAGCTGGCATTGAAAATGCAGTCGGATACAAACCGCAAAAAAGAAGAGAAAATTAAAGAGTTACAAGCGTTCATCGCGCGTTTTAGTGCAAACGCATCTAAATCCAAGCAGGCTACTTCCCGGAAGAAACTGCTTGATAAAATCTCTTTGGATGATATCAAACCATCATCACGTAAATATCCTTACGTCGCTTTTACCCCAGATCGCGAAATCGGAAACGACCTATTGAGAGTTGATGGAATTTCCAAAACCATTGACGGTGTAAAGGTCTTGGATAATATCAGCTTCATTATGAATAAAGATGACAAGATCGCGCTTGTTGGAAAGAATGAAATCGCGATTACGACATTGTTCAAGATTCTTACTGGGGAAATGGAAGCGGACAGCGGGACTTACAAATGGGGTGTAACGACTTCCCAGGCTTATTTCCCTAAAGACAACTCTGAATTCTTTGAAGGATGCGATCTGACACTAGTGGACTGGCTTCGTCAATTCTCTCCGAAGGATGACAGCGAAAGCTTCCTCCGTGGATTCCTTGGGCGTATGCTGTTCTCTGGTGAAGAAGTTCTGAAGAAAGCAAGTGTCCTTTCCGGAGGAGAAAAAGTTCGTTGTATGCTCTCAAAAATGATGCTATCAGGTGCAAACGTCCTTCTTTTGGATGAGCCTACGAACCATCTGGATCTTGAATCCATTACCGCTTTGAACAACGGAATGATTAACTTCAAAGGTTCAATGATTTTCTCGTCTCATGACCACCAATTCGTCCAGACTGTAGCGAATAGGATCATGGAAATCACTCCATCAGGGTTGGTCGACAAACAAGTGACTTATGACGAATACCTTGAAAATGAAGAGCTTCAGAAGCAAATTGCTGAAATGTATAGTTAAACCCCAAAAACCCTCGGATGGCCTCCGGGGGTTTTTGCTATCTGAAGGATTAGCCTCTTTTCTGCTTCTTTCTTGAGGAATCAGCTGCTCTGCTACCTGTCTCGCTTGCCGTCGTCCCCTGCCCTTCCACCTGGCTAGAATTCAGCCCGATTGTTGATGGATCCTTTTTTCGCTTATTTGACATGCCTGCACCTCCTTTGTCTGCATTTATATTGTGAAGCTCAGAGAATAATTTATTCTTGCCGCGGACAACTTATATGAGTGAGGAGGTGTTATTGATGGCAAGAGTAGGTGTAGAACAATCTCTTACAAACATTTCAGAAGCGTTGCGTGAAAGAGGGCATGAAGTGGTCGAATTGCGCTCAGAAGCTGATTCCCAAGGCTGTGACTGCTGTGTGGTAACGGGTATAGACTCAAACGTAATGGGGATGCAGGATGTTTCAACACAAGGATCAGTCATTGAGGCAAACGGGCTTTCCGCAGAAGAGGTTTGCAGGCAAATAGATCAAAAAACTGGACAGAGTCGTTAATCGTTGCAAAACTGCCAATCTTCTGGCAGTTTTTTCTTTTCCCCTATAATCTTTTCTCCACCCTTATATCATGATATTTTCACCAACTTGTGATATTTTCTCTATGTAGGATCCATCTAATTTCGATATAATCAGTTATATCTATTGTATATGTTTAAAAAGGACGTTTGAAAGGATGGAAGGATTGAAAAAAATACATATTATTCTTTTCACCGCCCTGGCACTCTTCATTTCGGGCTGTGCAGATGACCGTGCAACAAACCAAACGGAATTGACCATCTCTGCCGCCGCAAGTCTCCGTGAAGTAATGGAAGAGACGGGGCAGCTGTATATGAAACAAAATCCAGGAATTAAAATAGTGTATAACTTTGGCGGATCAGGTTCCCTCGCGCAACAAATCTCCCAGGGTGCTCCTGTAGATTTGTTTATCTCCGCAGCTGAGGATAAATTTGATTACTTATATTCCAAAAAGCTTTTACATCAAGAACATAGCGTAAGGCTTCTTAGAAACGAACTTGTATTGATCACGCAAAAAGATAGCAAAGACATCATGTCAGCAGAATCTTTAACAAACGATAACATTGAGAGGATTGCTATTGGCACTCCTGAATCTGTGCCTGCTGGCATGTATGGGAAACAAGCATTGCTTTCATTGCAATTATGGGATGAACTTGAGGAAAAAATCATTCCTGCTAAGGATGTTCGCCAGGTTCTTTCCTATGTTGAAACAGGCAATGTCGATGCTGGCTTTGTTTATAAAACAGACGCACTGATTTCCGATAAAATAAGAATTATCCCTTTGAATGGGAAAGTGCTTCACGACCCTATTGTATATCCAGTTGGGGTAGTAGCTGGAACTGAGCACCTAAGTGAGTCTATCGATTTTTTCGATTTCCTAAAAGGTCAAGAAGCAATGAAAGTTTTCAAAAAATATGGCTTTAAAGCAGCATTGGAATGATTTTTTATGAGCAGTGATTTCTGGAGTCCGGTTAAACTTTCCCTTGAGATTGCTTCTGTGTCGGTAGTGATTGTGTTTTTATTCGGTATATTTGCTGCAAGGTTTATGGCAAGGAGAAGTTTCATTGGTAAAACAGCTGTAGAGACGCTGTTAACATTGCCTTTAGTACTTCCTCCCACTGTAGTGGGATTTCTGTTGATTGTTATCTTCGGCATTAATAGCCCAATAGGAAGACTAATTGAACATGTTTTCGGCAGTCCCCTGATTTTTAGCTGGTGGGCAGCTGTCATTGCTGCATCTGTCGTTGCCTTTCCCTTGATGTATCAATCAGCCAAGACTGGTTTTCTGTCAATAGATCCTGGCGCGGAGGAAGCTGCAAGAGTAGATGGAGCAAATGAGTGGAAGGTTTTTTTATATGTTACTCTCCCCCTTTCAGCAAAAACTTTAATCACCGGACTTATTTTAAGTTTCGCCAGAGCCCTCGGGGAATTTGGAGCAACCCTTATGTTTGCCGGCAATTTGCCTGGAAAGACCCAGACCGCCCCAACTGCAATCTATGTAGCGCTTGAGTCTGGAAACATGCAGTCGGCCTGGCTGTGGGTTATTGCGATGGTAGGAATATCATTCATCATGCTTCTTTCTACTTCATTATTAAAACAATAGCTGCAGAATACTTCTGATTCGCAGCTTTCCCAACCTTTCACGTGTATTAAAAAAGCCATGGTTCCTCATGGCTTTCTGCATTGTATTAGACTATTGAATGAACTTAACTTCAAGACATGAATCCAAGCCGAGACCTTTTTGAAAAACGATCAATCTTTTATTCAAAGTTTACAACGAGATTGATCGGTTCCCCGATTTTCTCTTTATCCTTATCAACCAGGTCTCCTGAGAGAATTTCCACTTTATCAAGATTTTCAAGCTCATCCACGATAAATCCAAGATTCCCTTGCTTCTTTTGCCGTGCTAAATTCTCACCATTTAGTTCCTCAAGGTAAAAATCATCTTCCCATGTCTTATGAATTGTATTATTGATACTCACCATTGCCACCGGCCCAAAGTGATAATTTTCGGCGGAATTATTCTTTACTTCTACGCCAATTTTAACAAAATCAAATTCTTCATCATGGGTATATGGATGGTAGAAATCAATTAGGCTGTAATCAGGAATAAAGTGCAGCAACTTAACCTCTTTGACTGTATATTCTATTCCGTCCAGTTTAAAGGTTTCATTGACTTTTTTTACTGACTTAAGGGTTAATTCACCTTTTTCGTCCGTAATAGAATCGCCTACTTTTTTAAGATCCCTGTCATCCGTCACTTGCGGATTAGGTACATAAACATCGGTATTGTTATTAGTTGGTTTATCCACAACGGTTTCAGCAGTTTTACTCTCCTTGTTTGACTCGGCCTCGGCAAATGAACAGCCTGTCACCATTGAAACAGCCAGCATGATTTGTAGGTATTTTTTCATTTTAAAAACCCCTTTTTAGAAAATTTCCCGCAGATCCAAGGCTTCTGCGGGAGTGGTTAATCCATTATTTCCTCTTGCCGTTTGCAAGAATGTCAAAAATGTTTTTCGCATTGTCAGTATTGTCAATTTGTCCATAGAATCGCTCTTTACCAGGACCGAATGCATATACAGGGACGTCTTCACCAGTGTGTCCGCCAGTTGTCCAGCCAGTATTTGATCGTGTATCAAAAATCTTTTCAATAGCATTGTCAATATCCGCTTTTTTACCTGAAGCAGCATCTTTAACCGATTGAATTTCTTCAGCTGTCAATGCAGGCAGATCTTGAGATTCAAAATCAATATATTTCTTTAATGTTTCCTCCGCACTTGCACCTTTGGCAATTTCAGCAGCCATGAAATCAGGAGTACGTTTTGCAGCCTTGATCGGTGCACCGAACCAGTTGTAGATGCCGTTAGCGCCAATTGAGTATCCGCCTGTTGAGTGGTCCGCAGTCGCAACTACTAACGTATGTTTGTCCTTCTTTGCGAATTCGATAGCTGCTTTGTAAGCTTTCTCGAAATCTTCCATTTCACTCATGGCAGCGACAATATCATTGTCATGACCCGCCCAGTCGACTTGGCTGCCTTCTACCATCAGGAAGAAGCCATCCTTGTCTTTGTTCAAACGCTGAATTGCTGATTTTGTCATTTCCTCAAGAGATGGAGTTTCTTCACTGCGATCGATCATCTTGTCCATACCGCCGGGCGCAAAAAGTCCAAGCACCTTTTCGTTTGTGTTATTGAGCAATTCCTGCTTGTTCGTTACATAGCTATAACCATCTTTCTGGAAATCTTTCGCAAGATTTCTGTCTGCACGTTCAAAGTTGCTTAGCCCCCCGCCCAGCATGACATCGATTTTGTGCTCACCATTTACCAATTCATCAAAATAATCATCAGCAATGCCATTCATGTTCTTACGGGTTTCATCGTGCGCCCCAAAAGATGCAGGAGTTGCGTGTGTAATTTCGGAAGTCGCTACAAGGCCTGTTGCCTTTCCATTTTCTTTGGCAGCTTCAAGAACGGTCTTTACTTCAGAGCCGTCATTGTCAACCGCAATTGCATTGTTATATGTTTTGATTCCTGCGGACATTGCTGTGGCTGCGGAAGCAGAGTCAGTAACGTTTTGTTCAGGATCTTCTGGATAAGTCATTTGATTGCCAACAAGATATTTATCAAATTCAGTTTTTTCAGCTTCAGGTGTTATTGGATTGTCCTTCAAGTAGCGGTATGCAGAAGTATAAGAAACTCCCATTCCATCACCGACTAGGAAAATGACATTTTTTATCTCTGCAGAATGATCTTTTTTATCATTTTTGGCCTCAGCGTTGAACGTTCCCACTATACTGCCGAACGCTACAGTTGATAGAACAGCGAGCGGAAGAATCTTCTTTTTAAAGTTAGCTTTAATCATTTTAAGACCTCCAGATAAGTTATTTACTACGCTCTCTACTATAATAGGACTCTATTAATCTCTTATTAACACAATGTAAAAATACTTTAATTCCTTGTAAAGCCTCTTTACAATCATATATTTTACTTTTCAGGGACCAGGCCGAAAAAAAAAAGCAGGCTTAATCACCTGCTTCTAGATCTTCTGTTCTTTTTTTGTTTACGGTTGATTGCCCACACCCCAGCTGCAGCCACAAGTACCAAGGCTCCCAATAAAGTATTGACAGAAAGCAATCCACTTTGATCAGGCTTTGGCGGTTCCTCCTTCTTTACCTCAGGTTTTTTTTCAATCAAAGGTTTAAGTTCAATGGATTGGATGATATCCCCATCCTTATCCTCAATCTTAAGATTCCCTTCTTTGTCAACCACTCTCTTGCCATTTTCAATTGGTTCAGTCAAAAGGAGGTCCTCACTAGCTTTGAATTTAAGTTTTCCACTTGCGAAGGTTTCCCCTGACTTAATTCGAGAGGATTTAAAACTAGCGAAACCATAGTCGAATAGCTTGACAGTATCTTCATATATTTTTCGTTTGTAATCCGATTTCAGCAATATGGCCGTCAATTTCAACATGCCGTTATCAGCCGTGGTGGCAAGGGTTTGCTTTGATTGGTCCACAAAACCTGTCTTCCCGCCAGTGACAGCATCATAAGGTATTTCACCTATAAGCATGCGATGATGGGAAAGTAGCGTTGTATCCCATGATTCTCCATCCCATTCCAGTTCTTTAGTGCCAAATATTTCTCTAAAATCCGAATTATTCATGGCATAGTTCAAGATCGTCCCGAGGTCTTTGGCTGTTGTATAATGATTCTCATCGAATAAACCGTGCGGATTGACAAAATGGGTGTCTTCCACACCCGTATTGGTCTCTAGAAACTCATTTATGTTCTTTGAGTACCTCTCCAAAGAACCGTCCAAATGCATCGCGATCGCCAATGCAGCATCATTTCCTGAATTTATGAGCATACCTTGAACCAGTTTCCTTAATGGTACTTGTTCTCCAGGATTGAGATACACCCTTGTTCCATCGATATTCTCAATCTCCTTACTAACAACGACTATCTCATCAAGATCACCTGTTTCAATTGCATATATGGCAGTAGCAATCTTTGTCAGACTCGCAGGGTACATTCTTGCTTCTTCATTTTTCCCAAATAAAATCGCACCAGATTGCGTGTCCATTAAAACAGCAGCTTCAGAAGTCAAATCAGGAGCTTCTTCGCCTTCTGCTGCTACAAAATCTACAGAAGTATACATGATAATTAACAACAACATAAGCAGACCAAAAACGTTCTTCATCCTACCACATCCAGTGTCCAATTCTCTTCACCTATTTTAACAGAATCCTGTCGAAAGATGTCTACTGTTATTATTTTTTAATCAAACTGGAATAATCTGAAAAGATTGTAAACTTCAAATGAATCTTTTTAAGTTGATCATATTAAGCTCAAATTCCAAACTATCTCCATCCAACTTTTCACAAAAACAGGCCACCAATAAATTTCATTGATGACCTACATTCAAATAACTCCATAAAATTCACTATAATTTTGACAACCTAGTCTACTTCAATTCCTTCCATTAAAAACGATATTTTCCAAATAGGAAATATAAACTTCATCCCTTGCAAGAGCTGCACCGTACTCTCTTTTCAAAAAGCGGTCAGCTGATTCAAAACTGTCGAAAGGCCCATGCCGCTCCTTACTTTCTAACTGAACAAAATGACTGGTTCCATCGTTATAAATCAAGAACAATTCCCGGTCACGATTTTCATACAGGCAGCCCTTTTTCGAATCCTTTAAATTATAAGTATTTCTAAATGCATCCTGCTTGATCGAATCCAACGGAAAAGCTTGTTCAATATAGCGGTTATAGGCTTCCTTGTTCATTGAACAACCAGAAGCTTTTGCATGTCCACCCCCGCCAAATTCTCCTGCCACAGCCGAAACATCTACATCATCATGGACCGTTCTAAAGCTTATTTTCTTTCCACCCAAATTCAAGATCGCGATATAATCCAAATGTGGATATTCCTTTCCAAGCTCGTTCCCTAATTCTGAGTGATAGGATTCTGCGTGGACGACTCCGCCATATAAGCCATCTGATTCGATTTGGATGATTTCCCGTTTTTTCCTTCTGATATATCGTTCGATTTTATCTTCTTCCATCTCCAGAAGTTTCTTTTCAAAGTCATCGTAATCAAATGTATCGCCAGATGTCAGACGAGGTACCATCCGTTCTTCAAATTCTTCAATCGATACCATAAAAAACAGGTCGTTCAAATTCTTAGCTTTGTAATTCTTGAGAATATCCCAGTCCCAGGTATCATATTGTCTGACAAGCTCAACAAACTCATCAAGCGCTCCATTTTTAATCAAGTGGTTTTCTTGAACCAAGTAGTCATATACGAGTGATGCCGCACTCGTCAGTGTTCCGGCTTCATCCTTTACTTTTACATTGCCCCAGCTATATTCATTGAAGTGCAATGCCGTTTTATGATGGTCAATCAATTTTGCCTTTCCCCCATCACTGACGAATTGATTTATTTTTTCCGTCACATCGTGGTTGACAGATAAATCGGTTATGTACAGGTGATCTTCCTTTTTCATGCGGTCATTCATTCTCTCAAAATATTTCTCCACCTGAAAATTAAGCCCTGAAACAGAGTTATAACGAATATCAGCCTTTTCACCGAATGCAAGCCTGAAAAGGATTCCGCAGGCTACTCCATCTAAATCATTATGCGTAAATAAACGGTACATACTTTCCTCCTTGGTTTGTATCTAATCTATAGTTTGTTGTTGCCTTGTTAATCTATACAACACATATTCAAAAAAAATTAGACAAGTTCAGCAAGGGGACGAGCATAGATATTTAAAGAGGATAATAAGGAGGTGAAAACAATGCATTTCTTTGTGTTTAAAAGGAGAACATTATACTTTATCGCACTAATCGCTTTCATTGCCATCATCGGATCTATTTGGTTGAGCTTGAAGCCTGATGCCACCCCGGCAATAGGAGGGCAGAATGAGCAGATCCGGGAAATCCACTTGGTGACTGGGGAGTTTAAATCTTCCACCGATGATGGGAGAGAAATCGAGGCATACCGATGGGACCCAGGTACGATTTTCATTGAAAAAGGTGAAAAGATTAGTTTGAAAATTCTTGGAGTCAACGGAAAGGAACACCCCTTCATTATTGAAGGAACTGATATTAAAGGTGTAGTAAAAAAAGGGAAAGAAACTGTAGTGCCCTTACAATTTGATAAAGAAGGAACGTACAGGCTGATCTGCCTCACACACCCTTCAGCAGAACATAATGGGCCAATGATTGCCTATATTGTCGTCGATTAAGCTTTGTGAAGAACAGGATATTTCATCCTGTTTTTTCTTTTCCCCCGGAAATGACACAAAACATACATAACACTATAAACACGGTACAAAATTTCCTGATAGAATTATATACATAAAGATATTCTTATATAACAGACCTGAAATTATCTAATCCAATTATAATACAGATTTTCATTTCGCCTGAATTATTTAACTAAAATACAGATAAATCATACCTTGTTCATATTTTCACAAATATGTCACACTCAAACTGTTATATCCGTAGTATGATTAAAGTGTGGTAACTGTTATATAAACATCTATTTTAGAGGTGAACTTAAATGGAACAATGGAAAGGCTTTAAAAATGGTGCTTGGCAGGATGAAATCAATGTTCGGGACTTTATCCTAAGGAACTTCTCTGAATATGTTGGTGATTCCAGCTTCCTAGAAAGTGCAACTGAAGAAACACTTCAATTATGGCAGCAGGTAATGGAATTAACGAAACAGGAACGTGACAATGGCGGTGTCCTTGATATGGATACCAAGGTTGTTTCCACGATTACTTCCCATGGCCCAGGATATCTTGATAAGTCAAAAGAAAAGGTTGTAGGCTTCCAGACAGATCAGCCTTTCAAACGCTCTATGCAGCCTTTCGGCGGCATTCGCATGGCTAAGGCTGCTTGTGAAGCATATGGTTTTGAATTGGATAAAGAAGTCGAGAAAATCTTTACCGACTTCCGTAAAACGCATAACCAGGGTGTATTCGATGTTTATACAAAGGAAATGCTTCAGGCTCGCAAAGCCGGAATCATTACTGGCTTGCCAGATGCTTATGGCCGCGGCCGTATCATTGGTGACTATCGTCGTGTAGCTCTTTATGGTGTTGACTTCCTGATGGAGCAAAAGAAGAAAGACCATGGGATGACTAGCAATGTCATGACTGAGGACACCATGCGCCTGAGAGAGGAAATCTCTGAGCAATACCGTTCATTGAATGAATTGAAGCAGCTTGCAGAGAGCTATGGTTATGATATTTCCAAGCCAGCAACTAATGCAACGGAAGCTTTCCAATGGGTCTACTTCGCATACCTTGCAGCAATCAAAGAACAGAATGGCGCAGCGATGAGCCTTGGACGCGTTGCAACATTCCTTGACATCTATATTGAACGCGACCTTCAAAATGGCACACTTACTGAAAAAGAAGCACAGGAAATCGTTGACCACTTCGTCATGAAACTTCGCCTGGTGAAATTCGCACGTACACCTGATTACAATGAATTATTCAGCGGTGACCCTACCTGGGTAACAGAATCAATTGGCGGAATGGCGCATAACGGGCAATCACTTGTTACAAAGAACTCTTTCCGTTTCCTTCATACACTTGATAATCTCGGCCCTGCACCAGAACCAAACTTGACAGTGCTATGGTCACCTGCCCTGCCTGAGAATTTCAAGAAGTATTGTGCTGAAATGTCCATCAAAACGAGCTCAATCCAGTATGAAAATGACGATTTGATGCGCTGTGAATATGGCGATGACTATGGTATCGCATGCTGCGTGTCAGCGATGGAAATCGGAAAGCAGATGCAATTCTTCGGAGCTCGCGCAAACCTGGCAAAAGCATTGCTATATGCAATTAATGGCGGTGTTGATGAAAAGCTTAAGGTCCAAGTGGCTCCTGCATTTAGCCCAATCACTTCCGATGTACTTGACTACAAAGAAGTCATGGAAAAATTCGATAATGTAATGGAATGGCTTGCTGGCCTTTACATTAACACTCTCAATGTCATCCACTATATGCATGATAAATACAGCTACGAAAGAATCGAAATGGCACTGCATGACACTGAAGTCCTTCGCACGATGGCTACAGGTATTGCTGGCTTAAGCGTAGTAGCAGACTCATTGAGCGCAATCAAGAATGCGAAGGTAAAAGTAATCCGTGACGAAAACGGCATTGCCGTTGATTTTGAAACTGAAGGCGACTTCCCTAAGTATGGAAACAACGATGATTGTGTTGACAGCATCGCGGTTGAACTCGTGAAAAACTTCATGACAAAGCTGCGCAAGCATCCGACGTATCGCAATTCTATGCATACGATGTCAATCTTAACGATTACTTCAAACGTCGTTTATGGCAAAAAGACTGGCAATACACCAGATGGACGCCGCGCTGGCGAACCATTCGCTCCAGGTGCTAACCCAATGCACGGCCGTGATACTAAAGGAACTCTTGCTTCCCTGTCATCTGTAGCAAAACTGCCATACAGCTATGCAATGGACGGCATTTCAAATACTTTCTCCATCGTGCCAAAAGCACTTGGAAAAGATGAAGACAGCCGGACAAATAACCTAGTATCCATCCTTGATGGCTATGCGATCAAAGAAGGACATCACTTAAACGTCAACGTCTTCAACAGAGAAACTCTATTGAACGCTATGGAGCATCCTGAAGAGTATCCACAGCTGACAATCCGCGTTTCTGGATACGCAGTAAACTTCATCAAGCTTACACGTGAGCAGCAGCTGGATGTCATTAACCGGACATTCCATGAAACAATGTAAATAAATTATGTGTTAAGAAACAGGATTTCCGTCCCCTGTGGCGGAAACTCCTGTTTTATAGAAAGGAGAAATCATCATGATCGGAAACATTCATTCTATTGAAACCTTCGGAACCGTAGACGGACCTGGGATTCGCTATGTCATCTTTACACAGGGGTGCCTCCTGCGCTGTCAATTTTGCCATAACGCAGACACCTGGGAAATTGGCACGGGCAAACAAATGTCTGTTTCCGAGATCATCGATGATTTAAAAGCCTACCTGCCTTTCATTGAAGCATCAGGGGGCGGCATCACAGTTAGCGGCGGTGAACCGCTATTACAGATTCCTTTCATTACGGAACTCTTCAAGGAGTGCAAAAAGCTCGGAGTACACACTACCATTGATTCTTCTGGAGGTTGTTACTCAACTGCTCCCCTTTTTCAGGAGCAGCTGGCAGAGCTTTTAAATTATACTGACCTGATCCTATTAGATTTAAAGCATATCAATCGAAAAAAACATATCAAACTGACAGGTATGGCAAATGATCATATATTGGATTTTGCTCGCTTTTTATCCGATCATCAAGTACCTATCTGGATCCGTCATGTCCTTGTCCCGGGCATCACCAATGAGATGGAGGACCTCTCCAAATTAGGTGAGTTTATTGGCACACTGGAAAATGTTCAGAAACTTGAAGTTTTGCCATATCATAAGCTTGGTGTTTATAAATGGGAAGCATTAGGCCTCGAGTATCCACTTAAAGATGTCGAACCTCCATCAGAAGATGAAGCGGAGAATGCCTATAAACTATTGACGGCCCATATATATAATCATTAACAGCAGGATTTGTCCCTGCTGTTTTTTTCTGCATACTATTTTGATATTTTTTTAGTATCATAGAGCTACTTGGTTATAGTGGAGGAATTGTATGTATCAATTGTTTTCTGAAATCAGTAGCTGGTTGAGCAGCCCTTTTTTTACACTTGTTAATCAGACTGAACAAATCCCCTTATTGGCCAGCTTCCTGTTAGGACTTGTCGGCGCGCTTGCCCCATGCCAGCTGACAGGAAATATTGGTGCTATTACCTACTATGGCAATAGGAGCCTGCAATCAAAAGGCCAGTGGGTCGAGATTTTCTTTTTCATGCTTGGTAAAATTATGGTCTTTACACTTCTGGGCCTTGCAGTCTGGCTGGTTGGACAGAGCTTCCAGCAAGTTTTGCCAGAATTTTTCTCCTGGTTCCGTAAATTGATGGGTCCCCTTTTCATCCTGATTGGCCTGTCATTACTTGGACTCTTCGCATTTAATTGGATTAACACCTTGACTTCAGTTCTGCCACAGTGGAAAGGAAGCGGAAAAACAGGCTCGTTTTTAATGGGGGTAAGCTTTTCCATCGCATTCTGCCCTACAATGTTTTCCTTATTCTTCTTTACTCTGATGCCGATCGTCCTGAATACAACATACGGAGCTGTGCTTCCCTCCGTATTTGCTATTGGCACTTCCATCCCGCTGATCATCTTTGCGGCAATCATCTCCTACATAGGCCTGAATGGAGCATTGATGAAGAAAGGCCGCAAATTCGGGATGGCCGTACAAAAAACAACCGGATTCATTTTGATCTTTGTAGGCATCTTGGATACCATTACTTACTGGGGATAGAAAAAAAGAAGGCCGACAACTTGTCAGCCTTCTTTGTCATGGGAAAGTTCCACTATAGTTTCCGTTAGTTTCCTGCGTTCTGTTTCAGCTGTTTCTGAAGATATGATTTCTTCCTTTGATAGCTTATCAACTGCTTCGTGCTCAGCGTAAAATATAACCTTCCGTAAAGTCTCATATTGCTTTTCCTTTAATTCAGGTTTCCTGCGGTATAATTCATCCAATTCAGCAATTGTTATTTCCATTTTTTGCTGATACTTACTTACATATTCATCTGTGACCGTTTTTGTAAGATAGAACTTCCCTTTTGCATCATTTATTTCTTTGAGTGCACTTTCATACCTATGGAGTTGTGAAAGCAGCAATTCATATTCCCCATATTCCTCCTCTTTTTTGTTTATTCCCAAAAAGGAAATAAGAGGCTTGATCGTTAAACCCTGTACTACAAGCGAAAACAGGACGACACTGAAAGCCAATATCAAGAGATCTTCCCTGCCATCAAAACTTCTTGGAAGACTCAATACAAGTGCAATGGAGAGTGAGCCCTTCAGTCCTCCCCAGTTTAAAATATGCTTCCACCTTACACTGAAATCCCTAATGAATGACATGCTTGTATAAACTGCCGCACTACGGGCAACGAGGACAACGAAAATGGCTAAGACGATCATACCCCATTTCTCAGTCATATCAATTCTTGTAATTTCGAGCCCAATCATTAAAAAGACAATTGAGTTGGCCAACAATGCTGCAACATCCCAAAAATTATTAATGTTCAATTTTGTTGTCGGGCTCATTCCTATTTTCGAGCCAAAATTCCCAAAGATAAGGGCTGCGACAACAACTGCAATGACACCGGAAGCGTGCAAGCTTTCAGCTATCAGGAAGGAGCCATAAAACAAGAGAATACTAAAAATGATTTCCAATGGATAATCATCAAAATACTTGGTTAATACAGAAAATCCATATCCTAAAGCTCCTCCTACAATCAAGCCAAGAGAAATAACCCTTATGAAATCCCATAACCCCATGCCAAGACCTGACCATCCTGCATCCAGATAAGATATCAAAGAAAAGGCAGAAATTTTGAAAAGGACTACCGCCAGTCCATCATTGAACAAGCTTTCTCCTTCAATTACCACTGAAAGCCTCTTTTTAACCCCTACACTTTTAAAAATGGATAATACACTGACGGGATCAGTCGCACTCATCAATGCTCCAAAAACAAAAGCAGCTGGAAGTGATAGACCTAAAAAGAAGTGGGCTGTGAACCCAATGATCAGGAATGACAATAAAGTTCCGCCAAATGCCAGAGCCAGTATCGGTTTCTTATTTTCCTTTAAATGTGAAAATGGAAGCTTTAAGGCTGCTTCCCCGAGAAGAGCGGGGAGAAAGAGAGTAATGATGACAAAATTAAATATTTCCCCTTCGGTAATGAACATTTTTAGAGGCTCAAGCAATGGAATATTAAACAAACCTATTAATGCGCCGACTATCACAAGTGCTATGGGATAGGGCTGTTTTACCTTCTTTGCTATTGCAGTAATCCCGGCAGCTATCAACACTAAAAAGAATCCAGTTTCAAAAATATGATGTAAATTAACTTCTTCCAATTATTCCACTCCAATCCCTTTCGAATTCATATTTTTCCTTATTTTTAAAAACGTTTCAGTTTTACCATGCTTTTTTCAAGAAAAAACAATACTAGTTTAACCAATTCTTTTTTCCTCTTTGCCATTATTGACATATTTAGAGCGAAATATAAAAAAGCCATGAAATAGTCCATGGCTTTATGCTATATTCATATTTTCCTTGTAACCTGGTTCACAGTTGATGCACACTGCTTCGTCGTAATCATCTGTGTTGACATCTTCCGGGTTATATTCGACACCACATAATGCGCATTCTACCATTTCTTCCTCAACGTATTCTGCTGCTTCTGGAATTCCATCATTGACCTGTATTTCCCCCACCCAAACCCCACTTATGGAAGACATTTCGTTTTCTATATTTTCATTTGCCGCTTCTTCGGTTTCCCATACTCCATGATCCCAGAGCATCTCATCAGCATCTCCTGAATTGACCATTAATCCATATACTTTTTTCATAATCGCTACCCCTTTCGAATAGGCGCTGTTTATATTGAAGATTTGTTCTATATACTTAACCTCTTTTCTTCCATTTGAAACCCGCATAATATTTACAATGTCTGGGAAACGAAACTTTTCATTTCCTTTAATCGTATATTGATAATAGGCCATTGTTCAAATATACTTGATTAATGAGTCAAAAAATGAAAGAGGTGATGGCATGATGCTTGAGTTATATGCACAATCCGTGGATGCAACAGCGGTTTATAGTGTTTATTTGACCGTGTTAATAAGCATGTCGATGTCCGCACTGTGGATGTTCAGTAACCCTTCATTTATAGACTCGTATATTTTACAAATCAAAATGAAGTCATCTGATTATGATGCAGCTTTTAAAAACAAAGCTGACCTCATCACAAGATTTCAACTGCGAATCCTTAAACGAATAAGAATAAAGATTGATCCCGGTGATGAAGACAGCCATTTTTCTCCTTTAGTGAATGACTAAGCTATAATTTAGGAGGAGAAAAATGAAAAAGCTTTACACCATGATTTTTATTCTATCTATACCAATCCTATTAACTGGCTGCCAGGCTATGACCAGCGAAGGTTCCTTTTTCCAGACAACATTTATTAATCCCTTCACTTGGCTGATTCAGCTTTTTGCAGGTCTGACCGGTGGAAGTTACGGGCTCGCAATCATCATGATCACCTTGTTGATCAGACTGGTATTAATGCCGCTAATGTTAAAACAATATAAAAACCAGCAGAACATGAAAGAAAAAATGGAAATCGTGAAGCCAGAAATGGATGAAATCCAGAAGAAACTAAAAGGAACCAAAGATCCTGCTGAGCAGCGGAAGCTACAACAGGAAATGATGGGCCTCTATCAAAAGCATGGAGTGAATCCACTTTCAGTTGGGTGTCTGCCAATGCTGATCCAAATGCCGATTTTAATGGGTCTTTATTATGCAATTAGAGGTTCTGCTGAAATTGCCAGCCATTCATTCCTTTGGTTTAACCTTGGACATTCGGATGTATGGATTACCGCAGCAGCTGGTGTGATCTATTTCCTTCAGTCTAAGGTAAGCATGATGAACATGACCGCAGAACAGCAGAAGCAAATGAAGATCATGGGGATGCTGTCACCGATCATGATTGTCATGTTCTCGCTGAACGCCCCCTCTGCCCTTCCGCTTTACTGGACGATCGGGGGAATTTTCCTTATTATCCAAACATTATTAGCGAGGAAAATTTATCAAACTAAAGATACTTCTGTAAAAGTTGAACAACAAGTGTAAGTAATCCGCCTGGCATATAGCCAGGCTTTTTTTGTGGAATATTATGGTTGACACCAAATATTCCATCAAGTTATACTGTGAATTAATGATATTCGAAGGGAATGGTAAAGAGCCGATGAAATACTAATCTTATTTTCTGCCCGATTTTTCAAATATGAAAAAACGTGTTGCCCGGAAATAGGATTAGTCTGCCCTTTAAGCCATTCCAAGTCGATTTATAGCCAGATGTAAGCATATAGCCTTTTGGCATTCCTATGCTTGTTTCGTGGCGCATGAATCAATTGTGATTGCCATTGCAGAACCTTCCGGGAAAACATCTGGGAGGTTTTTTTGATGGAGAAAATACTCACCTTCATTCACTAGTCACAAAACGAAAGGTGGAATTCTTTATGACAATCATGAAAATAAGAGGTATTGAAAAGAGCTTTAATGAGAAGCAAATACTGAAAAATGCTGAATTGGATATAAAAAAAGACAGCAGAATTGGCCTTGTGGGAAACAATGGTGCTGGTAAGACTACTTTAGCGAACATCATAAATGCTAGTCTAACCCCTGACAAAGGGATGGTCGACACTTTTAACAGAAGCTTGAATATTGGTTATCTAAAACAATCAACTGAATATGCCATTCATGAATTGGAGGATCGCTATTCTCTTATGGAAGGGAATCTCTTTCAGCTTTCAAGCCAGTTAGGACTTAATAAGGAAGTTGATTTGACAAGTACTGATTGGGATAAGTTAAGCGGCGGAGAAAAGCTGAAAATATCACTCGCGGCTGTATGGGCAAGCAGGCCCGAACTTGTTATATTGGATGAGCCGACAAACCACTTGGACTTGCAGGGTGTAGAATGGCTGATCGACGAATTGAATAATTTCAAAGGGGCCGTTGTCATCATTTCACATGATCGATATTTCCTCGACCGAACCGTTACAGACATAATCGAAATTGAGGATGGTTTAACTAGCTTATTTAAAGGTAATTACTCTTCTTACCGTAAGGAAAAAGAAAGACTGTATGAAATCCAGCTTCATCAATACGAAATCCAGCAGAAACATAAGCAACAAATTGAACAGCAAATGGCTAATCTTAAAAACTGGTCGGAAAAAGCCCACAGGGATTCGACGAAACAAGGTTCTCCTTCTGAAAGAAGGCAAATCGGCTATAAGGAATACCATCGGATGAAGGCAAAGAAGATGGATAATCAAATAAAGTCGAAGATGAAACGGTTGAATCAAGAGCTTGAAAAAAATGAGGTAAAACAACCCAAGGAAGAGGCGAAGGTCCGTTTCGAATTTCAGGATGGCCGAAAGAAAGGGAAACGTATTTTAGAAGCTCGAGGGCTGTCAAAGTCCTTCGGCACCCGCTGTTTGTTTAAAGATAGCCATTTTTATATGAACCACGGAGAAAGAATGGCCCTTTTAGGCAAAAACGGCAGCGGGAAATCTACGCTGGTAAAAATATTGCTAGGTGAAGAAAAAACAACATCCGGTGAGGTTTGGGTCAGTGGGACATTAAAAATCGGATACCTTAGCCAGGATGTATCAGACCTCCCACAAGATAAAACGGCACTTGAGTACACTGGACTTTCAGACAGAGAAATTATTGGCAGAGCGAGGACTATTTTTGCCAATATGGGGCTCCCAGAAGAAAAGCTTATCGTACCATTAAGCCACCTGAGTCTTGGTGAGCGGACGAGAGTGAAGCTTGTGATGATGCTGTTGGCTGAAATCGATTTGCTGATCCTGGACGAACCGACGAATCACCTCGACCTTGCCAGCAGGGAAAGTCTTGAAAAAACACTATTGAATTTCCATGGTTCGATCCTGGTGGTCTCCCATGATGTTTATTTCCAAGAGAAAATCAGTGACAGAATATTAGTGATCGATAACGGAAAAATCAGCAGAAAAGAATTCGGCATGAAAGAGTTGAACAGCAAAAGTTCTTTGCCTAAACAAGATGGTAAGGACAAAGCAGAGCAATTGATGGTACTGCAAAATGAAATCAACGCCATAATTGGCAGGCTGTCTTTCATGACAAGGGATGAACCTGGATATGAGCAACTCGATAAGGACCTATCAGAGCTTTTGAAAAAGAAAAAAGAATTAAAATAATAATCAATAAAAAAACACCAGAATGCACTGCACTTAAATTGTTAGACATATCACTAACAATGAGGGTGCAGTTCAATTTGGTGTTTTTCGTTTCTATAATAGATTGCCTATATATAACCCTGCTGCTGCACTGATGAGACCGCCGATATAAGTACTGAGCACATAGACCATGGCCGGTTTACTTTGTTTGTTGTTCATTAATTTCACTAAGTCAACATTCAGAGTTGAAAAAGTGGTGAATGATCCCATAAAGCCTGTGGCAGCAAAAAGATAAAGGTTCCCATGGATTCCTTCACTGACAATCCACCCGAGCAAAAAAGACCCAAGAAGGTTCACAGTAAGTGTGGCGGTCGGCAAAACTGATTTAGGCATTACTTTTTGAACCCAGAACCTTGAAAGGGCTCCTGCCATCCCGCCTAAGGCTACAATTAAAAATCCATTCACTTTGCACCCTCCCTGCCAGGTTCTGCACCAAGTTTATAGCCTGCTGTTGCAAGAAGCAGGCCCCCAACGGCACTGAGAAGCACATAGAATACCGCAAATCCTATACTGCCTTTCTCAATCATCATCATGGTTTCTAAACTGAAGGTGGAAAAAGTGGTGAATGACCCTGTCAGTCCCGTACCTATGGTAGCCATCAGCACAGGATTCCATTTACTTCTTTCTACGATTCGGGCCGTAAACCAACCTAAGAATAACGAGCCAGCAAAATTGACGATCAGCGTTCCCATTGGAAATCCATTATTTAAAATATTATTTGTACTTAGACTGACCAAGTATCGCAAGAGGCTGCCTAACATTCCCCCAAGCCCAACTCCTAAATATACCAAAGAAATAACCTTCCTTTTGCTACTGATTTCACTTCATTTTTTCCTGTAACTCTCTTTTAATCTTTGGCCATTCTTCTTTCAGAATGCTAAAAACAACGGTATCCCTTACATAACCATCAGCGATGATTCGATGCTTGCGGAGCACCCCTTCTCTTACGGCACCGAGACGAGCAATAGCAGCCTGGGAGCGTACATTCCTGGAGTCAGTACAAAACTGCACCCTATTTAATCCCATTGTTTCAAAAACATACTGGAGCAAAAGAAACTTCGATTCAGTATTTATCCTTGTTCTCCAATATTCCGGGTTGTACCATGTCCAGCCGATTTCAAGTGATTTATGAACTTCGGAAATATCCATGAACCTTGTGCTTCCGACTATTTTACCCGTTTTCTTATCAATAACGGTAAATGGAAGTTGGGTTCCTTTCTCCCTCTCTGCTATTGCCGATACAATGATTTTTTTCATTTCGGCTTTATTTCTGACCTTCGAAGATGTAAACTCCCATATTGACTGATTATGACCGGCATCCCACAAACCATCAAGATGACTGGTTTCCATCGGCACCAGCTTCACAGTATTCCCTTCGAGAATGATTTTTTCATCCATCTTCCCATCTCCCTGTTTGGTCCTTTTTTCATTTATCATACCACCATGGAATATATTCTGGGAATTCCTACTATGAACGAAAAAGCAGGCGGCACATTTTCAGTGCAGCCTGCTAACTCATTTTACCTCTTCAAAATAATCTTTGTAATAACCGCCAACCTTGCCTGAATTATCAACTATGAAATAAAATTCCTCAGTCTCGTTTTTGACATCATATACCTTTCCAGATGTCAGCTTGTCATTTACAATGTATTTCTTTGCATCTGTGTGAACGCATTTCAGTTTCTTAATTGTTTCGCGCTCATGCCAGTTGGAGTGAATCATCTTCTGCACTTCCTTTAATTAAGTTTCTATACTACAGTATAAAGAAAAGATGATCCATTAGGCAACAGTTAGCTGGCATTCGCTTCTTCCCCTGCTATTTTCAGACCACGCACTTCTGATTGATCAAATGTCATTGTTTCACCAGTAATTACATTTTTCAAAGTTATATAGCAAACATCACATATTACATCTTTTCGAATATATTGTAAAAAAGAAAAACGTTCATTCTTGTAAATCAGCTCATAAAATCCTGTTTTAGTAAAACCATTCATGTTAACCCCTCTTTCCAGGATGTTTTTCATCTTGGTGTTTGGCTGTGTCTTTCTATACCACCATCAAGACTTGTATTAAACATCGAAGGGTGAAAGAGTGTTTTTTTACAAGCTGTTTATTGGAGCAATTAAGTCTTTACCTTCATTTTTGGCCGAATTTATTGCGGTCGAAACTGGGTAAACTTCCATGAAACCAGCCTCATAGGGAACCAAAAGCTCTTTAAGTTCTTGAGTTTGATAAACAGAAGAATCAAGCCACAGATCAAGCTTGTCTTCAGGAAGAATCACAGGCATTCTGTCATGAACTTTTTCGGTGACTTCATTTGGACTGGTCGTGATAATCGTACAGGAAGTAATCTCCTTCCCGTCCTTACTCCAGTTTTCCCACAGTCCTGCTAAAGCAAAAGGTTTTTTATTTTTCATCCCAAAACGGTATGGCTGCTTCTGTTTCCCTTCTTTTTTCCATTCATAAAAACCATCAGTAAGGATCAGGCACCGCCTTTGTTTAAGAGCATGCTTAAAGCTCGCTTTTTCATTCACTGTCTCGGCACGTGCATTGATCATTTTATAGCCTATTTTCTCATCGTCCGCCCAGAAGGGAATCAATCCCCACCTCATCCTGGTACCTATTCTTCGTTCTCCATGATTGATCACTGTCAAGATGTCCTGTCCAGGAGCGATATTGTACCTGGCATCAAGGTCATCCGGGAAATCGAATTGAAATTGTTCTTTTAAGGAGCCAATATCCTCAAACAATGAAAACCTTCCGCACATTATCGTTCCTCCATTCTTTGTTTTTTACTATACTTCCCGCCCTGTAACGGATGTAACATCTTCTCTTGGAAAAAAATAAGCCAGGCTTTCGTGAGCCAGGCTTAATCTATATCTTTTCTGCATTTAAATTCTTTTTTATTTTATCCCTAAGAGCAATATTCGCTGCAACTAGGAATGGTATGATCGATGCAATCGTAAACCCTAGTGCATAGCCCGATATGCTTTCATTTAAAACTCTATCGTTAATGCTGAACCCTACAAAGGTTATTCCGATGCCATCCCCATCCACATGGTCAATGACCGACCAAAGCTCAATTCCTTTATAAAGGAATAGAACGCTTATGGTCGATAGCATTAAAACCCAAAGCCATTTCATAAGACCATACCCCCATTATCCCAAAACCCGATAGGTTCAGGTATATACACTATATTATAGGGAGTTATGATATTAATTAATATAATGTCAGAGCAGTTGTAACAAAATGTTCAAAATGACGTTCTAAATTTCGTCAATAGTGTCTTAAATATTTGCTAATTTCAAAAAATCATGATGGAAATTTATTCAACATCCACTCATCAAGCTTTTGAAAGGCTCTTTTCACTTCGTCTTTAGGAACTTTCTCATAACGATCACCAACGCTTACTTCAAAATAACATGAAGATTCTCCTGTTGCCCTTAGATGATTGATAAATCCCACTCCTGTTTTGCGCATTACTTCTGTTAAACCTGGTTCGATTTCCTCTTTGGAATATGGAAAATGTACATGAAACATGTTCGAAACAGGAACTTCGGGCAGAGTATATACGGAATGGCACGAATTATAGAAGTCCGCCAGTTCCTTTGCATTCTCATAATACAACGGCATTTTGTGTGATTTCTGATTGAAGTAATAATCTGCTGAAATAATATATGGGTAAAGGCTAATCAAATCTCCTCCATATCGCCTTTTCCATACCTTTGATTTAGCGATAAATTTATCCTCACCCGCAAGGATTGCACCTGCAATTCCCCCTATTCCCTTGTAAAATGAGAGATAGACACTGTCAAATAGTTGGCACACTTCCGAAGCCGTTTTTTCATAAAAAGGCAAGACCTCCAGAAGCCTGGCTCCGTCAAGATGCAGCCTTATACCCTTCTTCCGGCAATATTTTGATATATCTTCAAGAGTTTCATAGCTTGGAAGCTGCCCGCCGATTTCTCTTTGCGGCAATTCAAGCAATAGACATGCAACGGACTCCTCCATGGATACAACATCTTTAAGCTCGATGGCACGGGTTTCATCTGCTATGAGGATGGTTTTGATATTATGTAATTCCTTTAGTCCGTCCTCCTCGTGGATTTCCAGGTGACTTAACGGATGATAGGCTACTTTTGGCAATCCTTTCTCATCACACCAAATACGTAATGCGATCTGTTGTGCCATCGTTCCACTCGGAAAGAAAACAGCCTTCTCCTTGCCGAGGAACGCAACCATCTTGTCCTGAAAATTCTCGATTACTTTTCCTTCTCCGTAAAGATCACTATCAAGCTGTCCATCGACTTTGTCAAATGCATCCTTTAATACCTGGACATTTCGCGAGCCATGGCCGGTCAACTGATAGGTTGATTGATTAAAAGCTTCCTGTAAGGTTTTATTCATTCCTAACCCCCTCATCAACATTATTTAAGCGCCCCATAACAATCATATTATAATATTTCCCGTCAGATAGAAGCTTGGCATCCTTCAAGAGGCCTTCCACTTCAAAGCCTAACTTTTCATAAAGCTTCTTGGCATTTTCGTTCGATTCCATCACATTCAAAGTTATTTTTTTAATTCCATTCTCGTCTGCCCATGAAATCGATTCCTGTAAAAGGTTTTTGCCGACACCATATCCCCAGAATTCTTTTAAAACACCGACCCCGAATTCAACCTTATGCATGAATCTCTTCAGTTCAGTTCCAGCGCATCTTGAAAAGCCGATAAGTCTTCCATCAGTTTCAGCCACCAAAAATAGGTTTCTGTCACTCTCCGAATCCGCTTTTATGAGTGCTTGAAAGCCTTGCGGATCAATGAATGCCTCTCCTGGTTCACGGTCAAGATTTTCAGTTTCACCATCAATTTGCAGCCTTAACTTAGATAATGACTCCGCATCCCTTTCGACCGCAGACCGAATGATGTAATGCAAGTCCTTAATTTTAAAACTCTTTTCACTAATCAGCATTGTATTACCTCCAAAATATACCTTAGCTTAATTTTAGACATTTTGAACCTTACTGTATAGTTAAAAAGGAAAAGGATGGAATCCCTCGATTCCATCCTCTCTTTTATACGTTTTTCAACTCTTCCACAGCTTCCAAGGCCTGCTCTTTCAGCTTGAACTTCTGTATTTTACCTGATGCGGTCATTGGATAGCTATCCGTGAATTCGATATATCTTGGAATTTTATGTTTTGAAATTTTACCCTTGCAATATTCTTTGATTTCTTCCGCTGTGGCAGCTTCTCCATCCTTTAAAATGATCCAAGCCATGACTTCCTCGCCATATACGCTGTCTGGGATGCCTACTACCTGGACATCAAGGACTTTTGGATGTCTGTACAGGAATTCTTCGATTTCACGCGGATAAATGTTTTCCCCGCCCCTGATGATCATATCTTTTAATCTGCCCGTTACTCGGCAATAGCCGTTTTCATCCATTACTGCCAGATCCCCTGTATGAAGCCAGCCTTCGCCATCTATTGCTTCCCTTGTTGCGTCAGGATTTTTATAATACCCATCCATCACATGATAACCGCGAGTGCATAGTTCTCCCTGAACTCCTCTTGGAACTTCCTCCATCGTGCCTGGCTTGACAATCTTTACCTCAACCTCAGGAAGGGCTTTACCTACTGTTTCAACCCTCAATTCCAGTGGATCATTCGTCCTGGTTTGTGTGATAACCGGAGAGGATTCTGTTTGGCCGTAGGCAATTGTAATTTCTGTAGCGCCCATTTTCTCATTGACAGCTTTCATTACTTCAATTGGGCAATTCGATCCAGCCATGATACCGGTTCTCAAGGAGGACAGATCATATTTTCCGAAGTCCGGATCATTCAGCTCAGCGATGAACATCGTTGGAACTCCGTGAAGCGCAGTGCACTTTTCTTTTTCGACAGTCTCAAGAACTGCTTTTGGACTGAACTCCTGGACTGGCACCATCGTAGCACCCACAGTGGCACAAGCGAGCGTCCCCATCACACAGCCGAAGCAATGGAAAAATGGGACGGGGATACACAATCTATCTTGATCCGTAAGCTTCATTGCGGATGCGACATTATAGGCGTTATTGACAATATTGCTATGAGTCAGCATCACTCCCTTAGGAAATCCAGTCGTACCTGAAGTATACTGCATATTAATGACATCGCTCTGCTTCAGAGTGGCCATTTGCTCGTCGAGTTCCTCCTCTGTCACATCACCGGCCATATCCAGGATATCTTGCCAGCAGTACGTGCCCGGGAAACGCTTTTCTCCCATTACAATCACATTTTTCAAGTATGGCAGGGTACTGCTTTCAAGCTTGCCTGGCTCACTCGTTTTCAACTCTGGAACAATCTCGTAGACCATGTCAATATAAGAAGCATCTTTAAATTGCTCCATCAAAATGATTGTTGTGGAATCAGACTGTTTTAATAGATACTCCAATTCGGCAGTCCGGTAATTTGTATTGACCGTAACAAGGACTGCCCCCATCTTTCCTGTGGCAAACTGGGACACTACCCATTCCGGAGTATTAGAGGACCAGGCAGCAATATGCTCACCTTTCTTCACACCCAGCTTCATCAACCCTCTAGCAGCTTTGCGGCACAGCATGTTGAACTCCTTGTAATTCATCCTCAAGTCACGGTCCGCATAAACAACTGCTTCGTGCTCAGGATACTTTTTAGCTTGGACCTCCAATAACTCACCTACAGTGTATGGCAGCAGATTCTCCATTCAACCAACCTCCTAAATAAGTTAAATTATGTAAGCGTTTACTCTTAACTATAACACTCTAGTTTGAATATTCAATATTTTTAAAATACATTCCTTCCTTTTTACTAAAAAATATAATAAAAAAGCAGGGAACATTCCCTGCTTTCCCCATTACTTATCATGCCACATATAAGTATTTCCTGTTTCCTTTGACACAATCGAAATGCCGATTGAAGCGCCATGACCTGCGGCAATGACAGATTGACTTGAAAGACCCGCTAACAAGCTGGTGATATAAAGATTTGGGAGTTTCGTGGTTCCATCTTGATTCATTCCCAAAACCCTTTTAATCTTCCCGCTAGGTACCTTTTCATTTACCGCTAACTCAAAGCCAAGCTTTTCTAGCAATGAAGTTTGAAGGTTCGTGGCAATAACCACATACTTTGCAGCCAATTCTTTTCCATCTGTCATAATGACTGAATAGCCGTCCTCATTTTGGTCGATAGATTCTACTGTACCCTCGTACCATTCAGCCCCTGAAGCAAGTGCTTGTTCCTTCATGTTCTCCAGGAATTCTGAACCGGTAATTTCTTTTACTCCAGGATAATTAAATAACTTTGAAACCTGTTTGATTTGGGATTTCCCGGAATCAATGACTGCCGTCGACAACTCGCCCTGGGCAGTGTATATAGCAGCTGATCCACCTGAAATCCCGCCTCCAATTATTAGTACATCCAGCATGCGAAATTTCCCTCCTGAATCTGTAAAAGAGCATATGTATCCTCCCATTATTTACAGGGAGGTTATGTTTAGAACAACTTAGAAATCAAATAAATGACTCCTGCCAGGAGCCATACGTACGTGGCCGGTCATATAGGGGGAAAACCAGAGAATTTCCCTTTTTCCTCCTCACCTGTACGGTTTGGACCAATACCTCAGGATCCGCCTGCACAGTGGTTCGCTTTATTTTTTTCTTCTTCCAAAATTCTCACCTCACAAGCATTCATCAGACTTAAAAAGAGGAAAGCGGTGCTTTCCTCTTTGAATTTGGCTCTTTTCGTAACAAACGAAATCGATAATAAAAGCTAAAACAGCTTTGAATTTTTAATGTGTGTGATGTACAGCGCAGCGGTTAGGACCGATTTCCAGCTCCATTGCTTCTTCTGCAGTCACTTCTTTTACGCCGCGGTTGATCGCAACGATATCTTCAAAGTTTGGTGGTGTCTCACTTGATGCGGATTGTGCTACATGGTCGACAAACTCTTCAATGGTTTTGCCAGCCATGATTTCGTTTTGCTTACGGATCAAACCTAACTGGCTTCCAATGAAACCTTCCGCGTTCACTTCGTCATCAAAGGCAGCATAGTGTCCTGGCAACACAATAACGTCATCCGCGATTTGCGAAACTTTGCTATAAACTGTATCATACAGGTCTTTTGCCCACTCAGCAGCCTTTCCGCCAAGGTCAGGACGGCCAAGACCATTCACAAAAATAGTATCGCCTGAGAAAAGAAGTTTTTTGTTCACAAAGAAAGAAACACTTCCAGGGGTATGACCTGGTGTCTTTACAGCCAAAACTTCAAGAGTAATGTTCTCAAATTCAATTTTATCATGCTGCTCCAGAACTTCAAAGTCAAATACTGCTCCTTCACTCTTCATTAGGTAATACTTCGCGCCTGTGACTTCCGCCAGTTCCTTGCCGCCGGAAAGGTGATCAGCATGAAGGTGAGAATCCACGATGTGCGTGATTTTGACATTTTCGCTTTTAGCAATGTCAGTATAACGGTTCGTGAACCTGGATGGATCCACAACTAGCGCCTCGTTTTCAGATAGAACCATGTAAGAAAGGCAGCCTTTGCCAACGCGGATGAATTGAAGGACTTTGATTTTTTCATCCTTGTAAACCTCTACAGGATATAGGTATTCACTCCACGATTTCATTCCGCCAGAAAGATAAGACACGTCAAATCCAGCATCAGAAAGCATTTCGGCAACCATTACCGAAGATCCTTCCTTGGCACAAATCACCACGATGTCTTTATCCTTAGGAAGCTGATCAACCACTTCATCCACACCATCAATCAAATCAAAATAAGGGATGTTCAGATAGTCAATATTTTCCCCTTCAACCTTCCAGTCTTCAAAATCCTTTACATTCCTTACGTCAAAAATAAAAAACTCTTTTTTGTTTACAACCCAATCATTTAATTTTTCAGCAGTAATAGCTTGCATACCCATATTATAATTCCTCCCGTTGTAAAAAATGAATATGTTGAGTATCAAATCCCCACTTAATACCCTTATGGGTATATATTATATTTTTTCAAAAGTAAAATGCAAGCTTTTTTTGTTAAATAATGTGGCTATGGTGGTTTTGGTAGGGTTCCAATGATAAAAGACTAAAATATACTCGTCATTTCGAGGTTAAAGACCCCTTCCAAAACAAGAAAAAATTTCTTATAAAAATTCTTCATAATGGGTTTTCAAATCCTTAATAAACCTTTACAATGAATGAAACTATACAATATAGTTTGAAAATTCAATCCATTCTTACCCGAGGAGGAATGCAAATGAAAATTATGAGCAATGAACAGTTGGTGGTCTCGTATCGTGATGCATTAAAGTCGGAAAATGATAAAGAATGGGCAAAAATACTTAAAACAGAAATCTCCAAAAGAGGACTAAAACCATTTAAGAACCGGTAAACAGACATTTGTCGCCAGGTGACAAAGCCGCTTGCTGCCAGATTGGCAGTTGAGCGGTTTTTTTGTTCCTTCGTAAAAAGATCAACCACTTTGCTGCCACATTTGCGGTTGAGCCGATTTTTTAAAAAAGTTAACAAAAAATTCACAAAACTGAATCTGAGTATAGATTAAAATTAGCTTATAGAAAGGAAGTGGACCATGCTACTAAAAGCACGCACGGAGCCAATGGAATTAATCGCATTACGGAATTTAAACAAAAGAATGGAATTGTCTTCGCAGGATAAATTCCAGCTATGGACTATGGAAAAGGGTTTTACCGGTGAAGTACTCTTCGACCGAATGACCGAAAACCTCGCGGAAGAAAGGTATATTATCGACGATCTCCTTCTTAAAGTGAATAATTCTTATTTCCAGCTGGATAAAGTGATCATTGCCCAAGATGTAGTTTATCTTATCGATATAAAATATCACGAAGGCGATTACTATCTCGAGGGGGACAAATTATATTCAGTCCAAAAAGGAAGAGAGTACAAAAACCCCGTCATTCAGTTGACACGAAGTGAAACCCTGTTCCGGCAGCTGCTGCAAAACCTTAAGATGAATCACCTAGTCCGCGCCACCGTCGTCTTCAACAACCCTGAATTCACCCTCTACCAGGCCCCCATGGATCAACCTATCATTTTACCAACACAAATTAATCGGTTCCTATTAGGTTTAAATAACACTCCCTCCAAATTGGATGAAAGCCACAAAAAACTCGCCCAAACATTGCTTTCACTGCACCAGGTTAAAAATCCATTTTCCAATCTGCCTGTCTACAAGTATGAACAACTGGAAAAAGGGATGCATTGCCGGGCATGTGGGTCCTTGAATACCGAAATTGATCAATTCGACCTCGTTTGCGGAAAATGCGGCACACACGAAAGAATCGAAAAAGCAGTCGTGCGGCACATAGAGGAAATCAAAGTGCTGTTTCCAGAAAAGAAGATCACCACGCAAACCGTTTATGAGTGGTGTAATGGGAAGGTTAGTAGGAGGACATTTTTGAGGGTGTTGAAGAAGAATTATGTTTTAGTTGGAAAAACTAGCGATAGTTATTTTGAGTAAGCTAGTCTATTAAGGAGTTTTGTCTGTTAAACCTGTCGGTCGCTGATTAAGAAAAAGTGGTCGTACAGGTTTTCTTTTTACTGCTCAACTAAATGGTCCCTTCTTTTACAGCTTTTCCTTTTTCCTAGCAGACCTGTCTTTAGTTGGGTTTTCTTTTGACAGCTTTTCTGCTTTTCACGCTAAACCTGTCTTAAGTTGAGTCTTCTTTTGACAGCTTTTCCTCTTTTCACGGCAACCTGCCTTAAATTGGGCTTTCTTTTGACAGCTTTTCCTCTTTTCACGGCAAACCTGTCTTAAGTTGGGCTTTCTTTTGACAGCTTTTCTGCTTTTCACGCTAAACCTGTCTTAAGTTGGGCTTTTTTTTGACAGCTTTTCCTCTTTTCACGATAAACCTGTCTTAAGTTGGGCTTTCTTTTGACAACTTTTCTGCTTTTCATGCTAAATCTGTCTTAAGTTGGGCTTTCTTTTGACAGCTTTTCTGCTTTTCACGCTAAACCTGTCTTAAGTTAAGCTTTCTTTTGACAGCTTTTCTGCTTTTCACGGCAAACCTGTCTTAAGTTGGGCTTTCTTTTGACAGCTTTTCTGCTTTTCACGCTAAACCTGTCTTAAGTTAACTCTTCTTCTGACAGCTTTTCTGCTTTTCACGCTAAACCTGTCTTAAGTTAAGCTTTCTTTTGACAGCTTTTCTGCTTTTCACGCTAAACCTGTCTTAAGTTGGGCCTTCTTTTGACAGCTTTTCCTCTTTTCACGGCAAATCTGTCTTAAGTTGGGCTTTCTTTTGACAGCTTTTCTGCTCTCACGCTAAAACATGCCAAAATAAGCACTGCCGGTTAAATCTCCAGCAGTGCTCTGAATGGTTATCCCTGTAACAACAGTGATTCTGGGTCTTCCATCAATTCTTTGATTCGTTTGAGGAAGGTAACGGCTTCTTTTCCGTCGACAATTCTGTGGTCGTAGGATAATGCGATATACATCATCGGTCTGTTTTCCATTCGTTCTTTATCAATTGCTACGGGGCGCAGCTGAATGGTGTGCATACCCAGGATACCCACCTGTGGACCATTGATGATTGGTGTTGATAGCAATGATCCAAAGACTCCTCCGTTTGTGATTGTGAAACTGCCTCCTTGAAGATCCTTCAAGGATAGTTTGTTGGTGCGGGCCTTTTCAGCCAATTTGTTTATGTCATTTTCAATTTCGGCGAAGTTTTTTCTGTCTGCATCCCTGATAACTGGAACTACAAGTCCTTCATCCGCAGCGACAGCGACTCCAATGTCATAAAACTTCTTGAGCACAATTTCGTCTCCCTGGATTTCAGCATTCAGGTAAGGAGTTTTCTTCAATGCTGCTACAACCGCTTTTGTGAAGAAGGACATAAAGCCTAAACGAACATCATTCTCTTCATAGAAACGATCTTTCCATTTTTTCCTTAATTCCATAACGGCTGTCATATCGACTTCATTGAAAGTCGTAAGCATCGCCGCTGTCTGTTGGACTTCAACCAGCCTGTTGGCAATCGTCTGACGTCTGCGTGACATTTTGATACGCTCCACCCGGCCGTCATCCTTTGAGTTTCCATCAGGAGCAGCCTTTGGCGCAGCCGTTTTTTCAGCAGCAGGTTTTTGAGTTGTTTTCTCACCGGCTGGCTTTTGAGTTTCTGGAGTATATGACTCCACATCCTGTTTTCGGACTCGGCCAAGCGGATCCTGAGAGATTACCTTGTTCAAGTCGATGCCTTTTTCCCTGGCCAGCTTTCTTGCAGCAGGTGACGCAATGATTCGATCCGCTCCTCCCTCAGCAGCAGTCGGCTCATCAGATGCGCTGGTTTCAGCGGCTCCAGCGCTTCCAGAACCTCCTGCAGTCTCATCTGGCGACTCGGCTTCTCTACCTGCGTTAGCTTCTGCAAAATCGTTCCCTGCATTAGCTCCACCTTGTTGATCGCCAACTATTGCGATGGCTTCCCCTACCTTCACTGTATCTCCTTCTTCTGCGAGTAGCTCCGTGAGAACTCCATCATAGTCCGAGATGATTTCAACATTTACTTTATCTGTCTCCAGTTCAACGACATATTCGCCTTTCGCCACTTGATCACCCTTTTTTTTCAGCCACTGGGCGATCGTTCCTTCTGTGATTGATTCGGCCAATTCAGGAACTTTAATCTCTGCCATTTCCATTTCCTCCTCCATTTGTCCTTGTCAGTGCATCATTTACGATTCTTGCCTGCTCCAACTTGTGGATGTTTGGATCTCCCTCTGCAGGGCTTGAACGTCTTCTTCTGCCAATATAGGAAGATTCCAGCCCATTCGGTGCTGCTTCATTGATTCTCGGCTCAACAAATGTCCATGCACCCATATTCTTTGGTTCTTCCTGGACCCAGACGATTTCTTTTAGATTAGGATAACGACCTAACATCTCTTTTAATCGTTCAAGCGGGAATGGATAGATTTCCTCGATTCTCAATACATGCAGCCATCCATGCTCTTCTGGTTGAATTTTTTCAGCGATATCTATGCTCACTTTTCCGGTGCAAAGTACTACGCGTTCCACTTTTTCCGGCTGGCCTCCAAGTCCTGGCTGCTCAATGATCGGCTTGAAGCTGCCTTCTGCCAATTGCTGTGGATCCGCAGCAACCGTAGGATTTCTCAGTAGGCTCTTAGGTGTCATCAACACGAGCGGTCGTACAGCTTCCTGTTTTAAAATCGCCGCCTGTCTTCTTAGGATATGGAAATATTGCGCCGCAGAAGAAAGGTTTGCTACTGTCCAGTTATTTTCGGCTGCGAGCGTTAAAAATCTTTCCACTCTTCCGCTAGAATGTTCTGGTCCCTGTCCTTCGTACCCGTGAGGCAAAAGCATGACGAGACCTGATTTTTGTCCCCACTTCGCTCTCCCAGCCGCTACAAATTGATCGAACAAAACCTGGGCAGCGTTCGCGAAATCACCATACTGTGCTTCCCAAAGGACTAAGGTCTCTGGGGCGAACACATTGTACCCATATTCAAAGCCTACTACCGCAGCTTCAGAAAGCGGGCTGTTATGAATCGAGAATGATGCTTTCGCCTCAGGCAACACATGGAGAGGTGAAAATTGCTTACCGGTTTCACTGTCATGTAGTACCAGGTTTCTTTGGGCGAAGGTTCCTCTCTCAGAATCCTGTCCAGTCAGTCTGACCGGCGTGCCATCCATTATTATGGAAGCATATGCTAAAGTTTCAGCCAGTCCCCAGTCGATTTTGCCGTTATCAGAAAATGCATCCTTTCTCCTTTTTAGGATTTTTTCGAGCTTATTGAAGACATTGAACCCTTCTGGCCATTCAAGTAGATCACTATTTATTTTCCTTAATACATCGATTGGCACCCCAGTTTCGATTTGCGGAATTCCCATTTCCACTACTTCCGGTATTTCAGGTTCGTTCTTAACTTCTTTTTCCTTATTTGGGACCTTTTCGTAGGCCTCTGTCAGTCTGTTTGAGACTCTTTCCTCAATCTGAGTCCGTGTCTCTTCTGACATAGAACCTTGGTCTACAAGCATATTTCCATAGATTTTCTTCACAGTCGGATGTTTGTGGACCAGCACATACATTTCTGGATTCGTTGTCATTGGTTCATCCATTTCGTTATGGCCAAAACGTCGGTACCCAATAAGGTCAATCAAGAAATCCTTACCGAAGGTCTTTCTGTACTCAAACGCGAGCCTAGCAGCCATCAAGCATGCCTCTGGGTCATCGGCATTGACATGGATAATCGGAATTTCATATCCTTTCGCCAGGTCACTGGCATAACGAGTGGACCGTGAATCCATTGATTCAGTTGTGAAGCCGATTGTGTTGTTTGCGATGACATGGATCGTTCCACCTGTTTTATATCCATGTAGACGACTCAAATTTAACGTTTCAGCTACGATACCCTGCCCCGGGAATGCAGCATCACCATGGATCAGGATAGCCATCGCTTTAACCGGATCATATTTCGCATATCCTGGTTCATTCCTGTCATCCTGGGCAGCACGGGTGAATCCTTCAACCACTGCACCGGCAAATTCGAGGTGGCTAGGGTTATTAGCCAGTGTCAGTCTCGCATTGGCAGTAGTATCCGACTTGATTTTCCGGTCAAGTCCAAGGTGATATTTCACATCGCCCGTCCAGCCGAAGTTAATGCCGATTGAACCTTCTGAAGGTACAAGTTCTTTGTTTGGTGCATGCTGGAATTCAGCAAAGATCATTTCATACGGTTTGCCTAGAACATGGGCAAGGACATTGAGCCTCCCCCTGTGGGCCATTCCAATGTTAATCGTTTCAACACCATTATTCACTGCACCAGAGATGACTTCATCAAGAAGCGGAACCATGGAATCTAAGCCCTCGATTGAAAACCTTTTTTGCCCGACAAAAGTTCTGTGCAGGTATTTTTCAAAGTTCTCGACCTCTGTAAGACGTTCATACAAGCTGATCTTTCTTTTTTTATCCATTTTAGGGATCAATTCACCTGTCTCAACCTTTTGCCTTAGCCACTCTTTTTCAGCCATTTCATTTACGTGTTCAAATTCATATGCAATCGTATCTGAGTAGACCTTTTTTAGAAATTGAAAAGCCTCTTTTCCATTCCTTATAGAAGAAGGGGCGCTTGGGCATACGAGGTCGACCGGAATATCCGTCAAATCGGCGTCAGTCAATCCCCATTTCTCATAGTCCTCAAGCTGAGGATCCTTGCTTCCACCTTGCAATGGATAAATATTTGCAGATAAATGGCCGTAGGACCGAATATAGTCCGCATATCTTAATGCAGCTGCGATTTTCGCAGGAGATCCTGCTGGTTTACCTGCAGCTGCTTCTGATCCATTCCTAATTTCAGATTCGTTAGTTTGAAGATTGGAGTTCTGTTCAAAATACTCCCTGATGTCAGCATCAACGGAATCTGGATCTTGAAGGAACATCTCATATAACTCTTCGACATACCCCTGATTTGGCCCATGAAATCCTGGCCATTTTGCCATGCTTCCCGAAACTGGCTTTTTCACAAAAAAACCCCCTTGCCAATTCTAATAATCACTAATTATCTGTTACCCTGTCGTGCTCACTTTTAACTGTCAATTCAAAGAATAATATTATAATTCAGATATCAAACGTTTACATTAATATATTAACATGATATTTTCTTTTAACCAAAGGTTTTGACTATCAATATAGTGTTAATTCCTTCACAACATTTATTATTTCAATAAAATTCTTTCTTGTAAAAAAGGACAACAAAAAAACCGGTTAAACCGGTTTTGAAAATTGATTACTTATCATCTATAAATTCATCAAAGTAGCATACATGTTTTTGGGTGCAAAAAGATTATTTCTCTTTTCAATCTGACTAGGCTCAATCATTTCACTATGTTCTACAGGCATTTCAATATGGCCGCATGTGATGCATTTTTGAAACCTTGTTCCTGCTGTGAAAATGTCTACTCCATCATTGGTAGTGAATCCAACATGTTCCTCGTGCAATGAAAAACGGTGGTGGCAATTTTTCGATTCGCGCATATTCATCCTCCTGTTTGAAGTGTTCCACACTCTAATTATATATCAAATATTCAGAATTTTGCGTGGTGATTCAAGCCTTCAGAAGCAAAATAATTTAAACTGGATCTTTTGTCAAAAGAAAAAGGGAAAGCAACTTCATGCCTTCCCTTCTTAATTACCTTTTTATATCGATCTTTAAACCGCTGTTAAGCCAGAAAGTGTTTTCTTTATCTCTTTTTCAATATTTTTGATGACGTTTGGGTCGTCTGCATCAATTTCTGTAAAAGGCCCCTTATATTCAAGTAATGCATGGTTGTAACGTGGATCATAATAATGGACAAGCAAAATCTCAATCAGATTTTTATAATTTTTTTCTTCCAGAGCAATCGCCAGGGATGGTGAAATTTCATGATTAATGCGCCTGATCAACTTTGTTACCTTCTCCGCAACTTCTTCTTCGAACCAGGCTTGTCCAATAAATGGATGGACATATTCATTGTAAATCCGATCGACCCTCTCAGGTATGGAGCTTTTCACCAGGTAATGGATTCCGTTCAACTTCTTCCGGAGCATCTCCTCAGGCTGTGCTGCCCGGCCGATTCTTTTGCTCTCCGCTTCGATGATAAAGTAAGTGGAACCTTTAATCTCATTTAGCCTATCGAACAATAAAGCGTCAAAGGTTTTTTGATTGTGCGCCTCTCCCTTGCCAATCATGCCAAAAATAGACCCTCTATGGTTTGCCATTTTTTCGAGATCGACAACAGGGTATCCCTTTTCCTGAAGAGCCTGCAATAAATCCGTTTTGCCGGTTCCAGTCATTCCATGCAAGACAATAGCCTTTTCGGGCAGCAGCTGGGGAATTCTTTCTAAAATGTATTCCCTGTAAGCTTTATATCCGCCAGCCAGCCGCAATGCGGGTATACCTGCGTAATCAAGGAAGGAGGCTACAGACCTGCTTCGCATCCCGCCTCTCCAACAATGGATCACTGGTTCAGCACCTGTCATTTTAAGGTCCTTTATCTCACCCAGCAAGTGTGGGAGCTTCGGAGAAACGATCTCCATGGCCCTCCATTTAGCTACTTCTTCACCGGAACGCTTAAAAATAGTGCCAATTTCTTCTCTTTCCTCATCAGTGAATAATGGTATATTGACCGATCCGGGTATTGCCGAATCACGATGCTCGATTGGCGCCCTTACATCGACTGGTATGAATTCTTTTGAGTTGATTAATTCTTGTACTGATATATCTTTCATTTCTCGATTGACCTCCATGGTCGCATGTTTGAAACTACATCTCTATATTGTACCTAAAAAACGCTAAGTTTTCACCATTATAACCTTAAATCAACTGAATCCTATCATATTTTAAAAAGAAAAAACTGCAGAAGCTCTGCAGTTAACATGAAAATCTTTTGCCCACGAGTATGCTGACAGCCTGGCAGAATTCTTTCCAGTCCTTTGGAAAAGAATCGAGCCCTCTGCTCTCATAGGTCCTCCCTTTTGTTTTTAACGTTACTGACCAGCTGGTACCATCTACTACGATGCCGTCTGTTTGATAATCTTCTTCCCACTCCCATACCTTCAAAGGATACAGCTTCTTTTTAAAATCCTCGACACTTCCAAATGTCCCTAATTGAAGGTGCTGAGAGGCTTTTGAATCAAGATTCCATTCGAAGTACGTGAAGTTGTTCCTTTTAAAATCTATCCTCACCCTCATTTCAGGACCTGGATATCCATGTAGAACAACCGTCATTAGGACGGGTTCTTTATCAGGTCTTATTGAAACGATATCATCTTTTATCAGAAATAATTCTTTGTTGCTGCTTACAAGGGTTTTTATATAGGAAGGTTCTATTAGATCCTGTTTATTGCTAATAAGGCTTTTACTTTGTTCACTCATTTCCTGGCAAATCACTGGTATCGTCGCATTTCCCTTTTTCCCTAAGATGTCGAGAATCGCTTCATACATTTTCATCTCGTTCAACGTCCTTTATTGAAACTGATTAATTCGTAATTTTAAAAATAATGTTCGAAATGTTTATCTAAAGTATAAACAACAAAGATTGCATTGTACTGTAACAAATCGCACGCTTTTACTAAAAAAACAGTTATTAAATCTGACAAATTCAGTCATTTATTTCGCAGGCCGCTCATTTAATGTAGGTTATTGTCTTTTCGTGCGCTTTCCCGAGAAATAATTTTCAGAATAGACTGTCTATATTCCCCGAAGTCACACCACATTTGATTAGTATCAGGACAAAGAAGTTTAAAAATAGAGGATTACTGGTATAAAAGAAAAACCAGGATTTATTCTGTGTAAAAAAACCAGGAGTGACGAATATGATCGATTCAATGGCGAAACAGTTCGAGAAGCCAAAAGGCATACTTGGAAAGCTTGCAGGAACTATCATGTATTTTGAGAACAGGAAAATAAATAAATGGAGCATTAACAAACTTCGATTGAATAAATTTGATAAAATCCTAGAAATTGGCTTCGGTCCGGGGTACGGCATCAAGACTATAATGTCAAATTACCGCGGAATTGAAATGGACGGTATTGACTTATCTCCCAAAATGAAGGAGGAAGCAACAAAGAGGAATAAAGAATGGATTGATACAGGGAAAGTTCATTTGACTGTAGGCGATGTTGTCGACTTCAAACCCGACCATCAATACAATAAGATGATCTCTGTAAACAATTATCCACTTTGGGACCAGCCGCTGACTTCCTTAAGGCATCTATTTCAATTGTTGAAACAAGGAGGGAGAATCGTCCTAACTGTACAGCCTCGCGAAGAAGGGTCGACTGCAAATACAGCCAAGCAGTTGGGAGACCGTATGAGTAAAGATTTACTTAATGCAGGATTCAAAAACCCTGAAGTCTCCTACCTTGACGTAAGACCTGTACTCACAGTTTGTGTCACCGCAGAAAAGATATAGCCGCTGCTTGATGGCAGCGGCGGCTATTTTTTTGGCGGTTTTTAACGGCCACCGATAATCACTTGTAAGTTTGCAGGCCAACCTCTTCAACGGTTGAAATAAGCTGTTTTATTCCAGCTAAATCATTCTGTGTAAATAAATCAATTATTTTACTTCCCACGATTACTCCATCACAATGCTCGCATACTTCTCTTACTTGTTCTGCGCTCGATACCCCGAACCCTGCCAATACCGGAACTTTACTGGAACTTTTTACCATACTCAGAAAACCGGCAAGTTCCTTGCTGAAATTGTTACGTGCACCCGTGATTCCTGTTACGGTAACAGCATAAATGAAGCCTGTTGACATGGATCCGATTTCTCTTATTCTCTCAACTGGTGTTGTAAGCGTCACTAGCCTGATCAGAGTGATTCCCTTCAACTCAAACGCTGGGAAAATGAACTCTTCCTCCTCAATCGGAACATCAGGAATGATACAGCCTGAAATACCAGACTCCGCAGCATCCGCAGCAAACTTTTCAATCCCATATGCTACAATCGGATTCAAATAGGTCATCAGAATAAGTGGGATTGAGACTTTAGTTTTGAAGGTTTGAATAGTCTCGAGTACCTTCCGCAATGTCGTCCCATTTCCAAGCGCACGGATGCCAGCTTTCTGGATAGTAGGTCCATCCGCAACCGGATCAGAAAATGGGATGCCAATTTCTATGGCATCAGCACCACATTCCTGTAAATACAGAAGCTTTTCTTCCAGAGTCTCTAGTCCGCCATCCCCAGCCATAATATAAGGAATAAATGCTTTTTTCCCTTTCTCAGTAAGAGCTTTTTGAATGTTAACCATCATTTCAGTCCTCCCATTCTGTCCTTTATTGTCTGTACATCCTTATCACCACGGCCAGATAGGCAGACGACAATACTTTCAGTTTTACTCATCCCAGCGGCTAGCTTGACTGCATAAGCAATGGCATGGGCACTTTCTAAAGCAGGAATGATGCCTTCTGTTTTTGAGAGCAGCTGAAAGGCATGAAGTGCTTCATCATCCGTCACCGATTCATATGTGATTCTATTAAGGTCATGCAAATAACTATGTTCAGGGCCAATGCCAGGGTAATCCAAGCCAGCTGAAATCGAGTGTGCTTCCTGTATTTGTCCATCCCCATCCTGGAGAAGGTACATCATCGCGCCATGCAGCACTCCAGGTTTCCCTTTAGACAATGATGCTGCATGCTTGCCAGTCTCCAGGCCCAGTCCCGCTGCTTCAACTCCATAAATAGATACGCTTTGATCATCGATGAACGGGTAAAACAGACCAATTGAATTGCTGCCCCCTCCAATACAAGCAACCAGAGCATCGGGGAGTTTTCCTTCCTTTTCGAAAAATTGCTGTTTTGTTTCTTTGCCGATGACACTTTGAAAATCACGGACCATTTTCGGGAAGGGGTGAGGACCCATGACAGATCCAAGGATATAATGAGTATCAACGACGTTTGTAACCCAGTAGCGAAGAGCTTCATTGACCGCGTCCTTCAATGTTCCGCTTCCGGAATCCACGCTGATTACTTTAGCACCAAGAAGTTCCATCCTAAAAACATTTAATTGCTGACGCCTGATATCCTCCTTGCCCATGAAAATCACACATTCCAAATTCAGCAGGGCACAAACTGTGGCAGTAGCAACTCCATGCTGGCCCGCGCCTGTCTCCGCAACGATCTTCCGTTTGCCCATCCTGACTGCAAGCAGGGCCTGACCGACAGTATTGTTGATTTTGTGGGCACCTGTATGGTTGAGGTCCTCCCGCTTAAGGTAGATTTTTGCTCCACCGGCATGCTCAGTGAGATTTCCTGCCAGGTATAATGGCGTTTCCCTGCCAACGTAATCTTTCATTAATTTTTGCAATTCGCTATGGAACTCCTCGTCTTCCAGAGCTCTGTTGTATTCCTTCTCCAATTCCAGTACCGCCTGCATCAATGTTTCTGGTACGAATCTGCCTCCATATTGTCCGAAATGCCCTTTTTCGTCAGGTAAATTATAAGTTATTGAACTCATTCTGCTCTTCCTCCCTCAATTTTGTTTTGCGTTTTGGATAAAGCCTTTTATTTTCACTGGATCCTTTTCTCCGTTTGTTTCGACCCCGCTGCTGACATCAACCATCAATGGGTTGACCTTGGTGATTGCTTTGCTAACATTTATAGAATCCAACCCACCTGCCAGGATGACGGTTTTGTTTGACTTTCCTATTGCATTTGCCAGATCCCAATCAAAACTTGAACCGTTTCCTCCCCGGTATACAGTAGGAGGACTGTCAAGAAGGATATAATCTGCTGCTATATCTGAAATTCCCTCCAGGTCTCCCGGTGCCTTAACCGAAACAGCCTTTATTAACGGCAGCCCAATTGCTTGATAGGCATCCGGATCCTCATCACCATGAAGTTGAATATGTGTAAGGGCGGCAGTTTCGGCGATTTGTTTTATTGTTGCTGCATCCTCGTTTACAAAAACTCCTACCTTCCAAACATGTGCGGGTACGTTCGCGATAATCTGCTGTGCCTTCAGGACTGATATTTGCCGTTTACTTTCTGCAAATACAAATCCAAGAGCATCAGCACCGTATTCAACAGCTTGACAAGCTGCTTCAACCGTCTTAATGCCGCAAATCTTAACCTTCATACTGTTCACCTACAACCGGAACAGTGAACTCGCTGAATGTATTTTGGAGATCTGATGAAGTCATAAAAGTTTCTCCTATCAATACTCCGCAGGCACCTGCAGCTGCTGCACGAACTATGTCGTCCCTTGTTTTCATACCGCTTTCGCTGATCAGCATGGCACCTGCTTTTTTGACAAGAGGTCCTAGTCTTTCGGTGTTTTCCAGATTAACCTCGAATGACTTCAAATTTCGATTGTTGATTCCTATGATTTCAGCTTTTATCTGGAGTGCCTTTTCCAGATCTGTTTCGTCATGGATTTCAACGAGGCACTCTAGTCCTTTTTCAGAGGCATACTCGTATAGCTCTGAAAGTTTTTCCAGGGGCAATGCAGATGCGATGAGCAAAATGACATCTGCTCCTGCAGAACGGGCCTTGTCTATTTGAATTTGATCAACGATAAAATCCTTGCACAGAATTGGGAGGTCAACTGCTTCTCTTACTTTCGTCAAATCCGTAAAAGTTCCTTTAAAGCCTTTTTCATCGGTTAATACCGATATAGCCGATGCACCTGCTCTGGCATAAAGTACTGCCTGCTGTGCAGGATCCAAAGAAAGATTGATATCTCCTTTCGATGGTGAAGCCCTCTTGAATTCTGAAATGATCGCGACATTGTTTGCCTCTCTTAAGGCTTTTAGCAGCGACCGGGGCTTCGAAGAAGTTTCAGGCATTTCCCTGGCTGACTTCCTCAGCTCTTCCACCTCGACTTTTTTTCTTTCTATGATTGAATCAAGTATTGTTCCCATCTCATCCTACCGCCTTTTTGTTTTGATTGCTGATGCTGATTAAATTCTCCAGCTTGGATAATGCCCTGCCAGTATCGATGCTTTCCGCTGCCAGATTCACTCCCTGCAAGATCGATTCCGCCTTCCCGGCGGTATAAATTCCAAGACCAGCGTTCAGCAGAACGGTATCTCGGTGTGCGCCTTTTTTCCCTTGAAGGACTTGGAGCAATATGTCCGCGTTATCGCGTGCATCTCCACCCGTGATACTGGTATTATCGTATACTGGCAAGTTCACCTCTTCAGGGCTAAGTGTGATTCGCTTGATATTCCCTTCAGAAACGAGGACCATTTCGTTCTCACCAGCAAGAGAGGCTTCATCCATTCCACCAGCTCCATTAATGACGACGGCCCGCTTCCTGTTCAGATTTGCCAGCACAAGAGCAAACTTGTCGAGCAAATCCCTGCGGTATATCCCTAGCAATTGGTAATCAAGTTGAACTGGATTTGTCAGAGGGCCTATTAAATTGAAGATGGTCGGGATCTTCAAATCCCTTCTCACCTTCATGATTTGTTTTAATTTTGGATGGACATGAGGTGCAAATAAAAATGCAATTCCATTTTGTTCAAGAATTTCTTCTGTCGCTTCCGGAGTGAGGTCAAGACTGACACCAAGCACCTCGAGGACATCTGCACTTCCGGTCTTACTAGATACGCTTCTGTTGCCATGCTTCGCAACCGTAATACCGGCCCCTGCAATGACAAAGGCAGAAGTAGTGCTAATGTTGAAGCTTTTGGATCCATCACCTCCTGTTCCGCAATTATCCAGAACATTCGGTATATTTTTCGTAAAGTTCAGCGCATGTTTTCTGATTGCTTTTACCAAACCAGAAACTTCCTCGGCGCTTTCTCCTTTTGACTTAAGTCCAGTCAAGAATGATGCGATTTCAGCATCTGTTGTATCCTGTTTGAAAATTTCCTGGACCGCTTCTTCCATTTCCTGCTCCATCAGTGATTTTCCTTCGACCAGCATTTCAAGATAATGTTTCATAAGTTAAAATCCCCTCTCTGATTTCGGTAAGAAAATTCGATAACAGCTGCTTTCCACACTTCGTGCCAATTGATTCTGGGTGAAACTGAAGTCCGTATAAAGGAAATTGTTTATGCTTGATTGCCATGATTTCCTCGTCATCAACCGCTTCAGCCAGCACCTCAAAATCTTCATTCAGCGTCATCCGATCAATCACTAAAGAGTGATATCGCATAACTTCGGGATGTTTCTCCAGCTCAACCATTAGTGAAGTACCTGTATGTCGGATCTTGGATTCCTTTCCATGCCTTATTTTTCCAGATTTGATGATCGAACTGCCAAATGCATGGGCTATCGCCTGATGGCCAAGACATATACCCAAAATTGGGATAGATTGCGCTAATTCTTGGACAAGCTCGACACAGACCCCGGCTAGTTCTGGCCTTCCAGGACCCGGAGAAAGGACGATAGCTTCAGGATTCATTTGTAAGATCTCTTGAACCGTTATTTTATCGTTCCGAATCGTTTTCACTTCAGCTCCAAGTTCGCTGAGATACTGGTAAAGGTTATAGGTAAATGAATCGTAATTATCAATCAGCAGAATCATTGGCTGCCTCCCTTAATGCTTTTAATTTATGGTTGGTTTCGTCGAACTCCTTTGAAGGATCAGAGTCATATACAATTCCGGCACCTGCCTGAAGATATCCTTTCCCATCCTTGACAACCAATGTCCTGATCGCGAGGGCAAAATCCATGCTTCCACAAGCAGAGAAGTAACCGACTGCTCCTGAATAAACCCCTCTTTTTTCCGCTTCAAGCTCATTGATGATTTGCATCGCCCGGATTTTCGGGGCTCCGGACACTGTTCCAGCAGGCAGACAGGCCGCCAATCCGTCAATCGGATGGGCATCAGCCAAGAGCATTCCGCTCACCTCTGATACGAGATGCATGACAAACTGATACCTCTCAACAGCCAGGAATTTATCAACCTTTACTGTGCCAATATCACAGATCCTACCTAGATCGTTCCTTGACAGGTCGACGAGCATCTTGTGTTCGGCCAATTCCTTTTCATCCTTAGTTAATTCCAATTCCAGTTTTATGTCTTCGTCAGCTGTTTTACCTCTTGGCCTTGTTCCTGCAATCGGATTTGTAATCATCGTTCCATCCCTGTACTTCACAAGACTTTCAGGAGATGTTCCGGCAACAACATAGTCATCAAAATCAATGAAGTACATATATGGCGAAGGATTTTCCACTCGCAGCTTTCGATAGAACGAAAAGGGATCCCCTTCTGCATCCGCTGAAAGCCTTCTTGATAGGACTACCTGAAAGATTTCTCCATCTTCGATCAGGCACTTTGCGATCCTGACCGATTTTTCGAACTCCTCCCTGTTTTGCGATGATTTAAAATCTGATAATGAAAATCGACTAATAGGTTGTTTTTTGACTGACAAACTAAGTTCTACTTTACGTTCCCTTATTTTCTTTACAAGACCTTCATGGCTGTAACCTGGAAAGGGAATGCCAATCAGGTTGACCTTTTGTTTAAGATGATCAAATACGATGACTTCATTGAAGAACATCAAATGCGCTTCTGGCATTTTGAGCTGATCTTCCTTGAGCGGCCCAATTTCTTCATATTCACGGATGAAGTCATAACTTACAAAACCTACCCCTCCTCCTATAAAAGGAATATCCAGCCTTTGTTCTATTTTAGGAAGCATTTTTTTAAGCGCCTCAGAAAATGAGTCAGTTAATCGATCCTTAACTCCATTCCTTACCAGATACGTCTCGCCTTTTTCATTTAAAAGCTCGAAGATTGGATCACAACCGATAAAAGAAAATCGCCCTGAGTCATTATGCTTATGAGAACTTTCCAGAAGGAATTTTTTCTTTCCGGAAATCAATTGAAATACAGATATTGGAGTTAATGTATCTCCCTCAATTTCCTCAATCACTACATCTGCTGCTTTTACATTCATGTGAATCCTCCTTAAAAAAAATAAAAAAGTCCCCTATACATGCACAAAGATTGTGCTGTATAGAGGACGATTACGATTGGACCGCGGTGCCACCTCAAATTGGAGCTTTAGGGCTCCCTCTCTTCAGGTACAGGAAAATAAAAGAAGCTTTCGATATACCCTATCCTTATAACGGAGGAATCCGGGCAGCCCTACTGTACTTTCAGGCTGCCTCTCACAAGGCCATTCAGCAAGTACTTCTGTACCGGTTCACACCATACCCGGCTCTCTGCAACGGAAATCATCTTGCTTACTCTTCTTGCTCATCGAGTTTACATAATATTATTATTTTTAATACGAAACGAACAAAAAGGGCCTCCCATCCTTATTGATTACAATAAGGACGAGAGACCCGTGGTGCCACCTTAATTAGCTGTGTAAAACAGCTCACTTAACAGCATCGAGCATAAAATGCCTAATGCCTGCCTTTTATAACGATAAGGCCATTTCGCCAGAGCCTACTGCCCTATGGGGTTCGGTCTGGAAGCTCGGAAGTCCATTCTCTGCAACAGTCACGCTGATTCACACCACCCATCAGCTCTCTGAAGTACCTGATCCAGTTACTACTCTTCGTCATCGCTCAATCATATGTTATTCACTATATTAAAGCGGTAAATGTCAAATGTCAAACATAAAAAATAAAATATTTTAATTTTTCTGTATTAACAGCTTTTCAAGGTTTTCCTTCCACTCTTCTGCCAACTCATCGATATGCAGCAGTTCTTCAATGGAGGCATAATTTTTTCGGTCGTGAAAATAAATTTCATTCGCTCTTAGAATCGACATCTTATTTTGTTTCCTCTCCAACAAAATAATTTCTGAATCCTCATAGATCATTCCTTCTTGAAGAACGCGGAAGAAATAGCCGGTATAGCCTGTATCTACGACCCTTTTCAGCAATTGGCCAATTTGGTTGTTTTTCGAGATTTTCGAACAAGGCACCCTGCCCTGCGTCACTTGAATCACAGCTTCACCAAGCTTATATGTATCACCTATATAGATGTCAGCTTCCGTCATACCAGATGCGGATATATTTTCACCAAAGGTAGGAGCTTCGAGATTCTTTCCGAATTCTGCTGACCATTTCGAATAATGTTCCACTGGATAAAAACAGACAGCTCTGTCTGGACCACCATGAAATTCCGTAGCTGCCACACCATCTCCCATAAATGAATCTTTCGAAAGGAAAGCATGTGCCACCCTTTTTTTCCTGATTGCTGACAGTTCTTTTTTGCCATTCCAATTGATTTCCTCTGGCATCCCGATGTTCAAATACAATATTTGCCTCAAAACCGAACCTCCTTCAAGCCTTTTCAATATTTTATCTTGTCCACAATAAAAACTCCAATAAAATCTTTCCCATAAAAAGACATCAGTTTTTTCAGCGGATTAAGTCCACAATAAAAGTAGTATGAACAAAGGCAGGTTATAATCATGAATTATATTGAAAGCTTGTTTCCTAAATCCGGTGGAGCCTCGGATGAAAAAGATACGAAAAAAGATAATGTCAACAATCAAAAATGGGCAATTGTCTCGATCGCATCCATTCCACTTGTAATGACACTTGGCAATTCGATGCTGATTCCTGTTTTGCCAGTCATGGAAAAGAAAATGGGTATTTCTGCCTTTCAATCAAGTCTTATTATTACTGTCTACTCAATAGTTGCGATCTTTTTAATCCCGATAGCAGGGTATTTATCGGATCATATTGGCCGAAAAAAAGTCATCATTCCCAGCCTGATCATCACTGGAATCGGCGGAACGATATCCGGCTGGGCCTCTTGGCAGATGAACGACGGATACTGGATTGTCTTAGTCGGAAGAGCCTTGCAGGGCGTCGGGGCAGCCGGGGCTTTTCCGATCGTCTTGCCATTGGTTGGAGATATGTTCAAAAACGATGATGAAGTAAGCGGAGCGCTAGGGGAAATCGAAACAGCTAATACGCTTGGGAAGGTTCTCAGCCCGGTTTTAGGTTCCTTCCTTGCAGGATTCATTTGGTTTATCCCTTTCTTTTCTATTCCTGTTTTCTGTGCCCTTTCGATCATCATGATGGTTTTCCTTGTGAAAAGTCCGAAAAAGAAGGAAAAACCTTTGCCTTTTAAGGATTTCCTTAAGAAGATCAAACTGACTTTCACCGAAAATGGGCGCTGGCTTTATGCCATCTTCTTTATTGGCGCCATTGTGATGTTCGTATTGTTTGGAGTGTTGTTTTACCTGTCGGATATTCTCGAGAACAAATATGGAATAAAGGATTTAAAAAAAGGCCTGTTTCTCGCCTTGCCTTTAGGTGCGCTGTGTCTATCATCTTTTATAACCGGAAAAGTAATCAAGAAAAACATGGTCCTGATGAAGTGGATTACGTTCATCAGCTTGGTGTTGCTCGGAATTGCAGTGGCCCTCCTGAGTTTTTCAAGGGAACTTTGGTTTCTGATCTCCATGTTCCTTGTTGCCGGCATCGGTATTGGAGCAAGCCTGCCTCCACTTGACGCACTGATTACTGAGAGTATTGAAAAAGAGGAACGCGGGACCATTACATCCATATACAGTTCTATGAGATTCATCGGAGTTGCAGCAGGACCGCCTGTCATCGCTTTAATGATGAAAAATTCCAATAAACTAATGTTCATTATCCTGACCGTATTGAGCATCGCTGCCGCTCTTGCGACTTTCCTTGCCATTAAACCTGATAAAAAAGAAGCGTAAAACGCATTGAATTAGATCAATGCGTTTTTTCAACGCCTCGCTGTTACAACATCCAAAAATTTAAATGTTTCACTATTGAATTCCTGCCACTTCTTAACTGGAACCTGATGGGAGACTTTTGGAATGATCGCTGTACGGAGATCCTCCAGCTCTCTCTCATAGGCCCTTAAGTGCTGGTTGATAAAATCCCGCTCACCATATATAAGCAATAACGGGACTGACAAATTCTTCAGCCTTTTGATACAAGAATAATTCAATGATTCATGGTAAAAATGGAACCATGTATGCAAATCTGTCTTCAACATATGTTCTATCAGTTCGTTCCTATAGTTTTTATCGAATGTGTGGGCAGTTGCAATCACTTTCGCCAGAGTTTTTGGCGAATTTTTCACAAAATACATGCCCAATATATGCTCATATTTCAAGGCAGGCGATTGTACCTCGGCAAAGCCTCCGCACAAGATCACCGATTCAGTTCGATCCGGGTGGACAATGGCAAATTCCTGGGCGATACTGCCCCCGGAGGAATAGCCGCATAAAGTTATTTTTTCCAGTCCTAACGAATCTGCCAGCTTTAGTACTTCTTCTGTATACCCTTGGATTGTAACGTTTTTTTGAAAAGCTGATGAGTCCCCGTGGCCGCTTAAGTCAGGAAAAATAAGCTTATAGCGTTCACATAACGGCTTCTGAAAACGAAATACCTTCCTCCCCATACCAGGGGGATGTAAAAAGATGATTGGATTTCCCTGACCGATTTCATCGTAAAAGAGATCACCATACTCTAATGTGCATCTAGGCATTTGCTGTCCCTCCCTATGCATGGTTCATTCAACTTCAATAGTATTGCCAAATGGCAAAACATCTCATGCATACAGCTTTCAGACCGTGACAATAACAGTCTCGTATGGTATCCTTATAGTAAATAAAAGTAAAGAATGACTGCCGGTGTTGGCCCACCAGCAGTCTCCGCAATAGCCGTTCCCGCTTGAAGTACGGCAAAATAAGCAGATGGACCTCTCACTGTCATACAGTAAAGGAGGTCTATTTTTTTTGGCTTAACGTTAGGATAGCGAGGATTAGACTGGCAAATGAAAACATCGCCATGAAGGTTTCGAATACCGTCAAAGGCATCACCCCCTTTCCTCCGGGGCTAGCCGTCCACTTTGAGATTGACTATTGCTCCTCAAGTATAACATAACCTTGTCCAAAATAAGAACATCCGTTCTATTTTGAGACAAAATTAGGGCTAAGATACTAGACGAAATGAATTCTATCTAGTATCTCCCACTTTCATTCTGTCTTCAGTCTAGGCTTCCCTGGATCGCAGTCCGGCTTATTTATCGAGGCTGCTTCAGCGACTTTGGACAAGTAATAACACTCTTCCCTGAACATATGGTCAGCCATCAGCGGAGCAAAGCTCCCCAGTGCCTGCTCAGTCAACTCGAGTTCCTTCAGTTCGTCAAGAAACTTCATGAACAGCTGAATTTCAAGCGATACCTCATGATTCATTCTTTGCAATGCTGGAAATGAACTTAAATTCGTCCGCAGGTATCCCGTCATCTCGACTGCTTTTAAATAAAAATCCTCAAAATGCTTCATGTATTTCTCACTTTTTGCCTTCAAACGTTTTTCAACCTGGTCAAGATTGCTTTGGATCGCACCAGCGTGACCTGCCGCATCGAGCAGCCAGACAGTATGGTGATGCAATTCATGGAATACCGGCGGCACTTCTCCTCTTTTTAAATATTCGAGTACCCTGATATACTCCTCGACTTCATTCACCATATGGTTTACAAACGTTGGACCGAAATGAATTTTCACATTGCCAGTAAGCATTTTTTCTATCAAGTCCAGCTTGAATTGCCGAATTTTCTTTGCTTCTTCATCTGCTCTCATGCTCAAATGAATGAGATCTGTTGTTTCTAGCCTTTGCAACAGCCTATCAAAGGTATTAATAAAGTACTTCGCCGTTTCTATTTCCTCTTGCTCTACAGGTGCCAGAGCCTCATGCAGGAACCGCCCATGGTCACCAAGAACCTGAAGCCAAAACCGGTGTTCATAAAGAGCAGGAGCTTTGTAATCCCTCTCCATCCCTTCTCCTCCTTCGAAATTCACTTCATATAAGCATATTAGGGATGGATGCGGGAATATTCTCATGCGAACAAAAAGACCTGCAGAATTACCCTGCAGGCCTTTGGCTTTATCTTGTAACTGGTTTCTTTAATATTCCTAGTAAGATTGCTGTGACAACTGAACCGATGAGAATTGCGGCAAGATATAATAGCCACCCTCCCTCGACAAGCGGTACTACGAAGAGTCCGCCGTGAGGAGCTCTCAGGCCAATGTTGAACATCATGGTCAATCCACCCGCAACAGCTGATCCAGCCATTACTGAAGGGATAACACGAAGTGGGTCTGCAGCTGCAAACGGGATGGCACCTTCCGTGATGAAAGAGAGTCCCATAATATAGTTTGCCTTTCCTGCATCCTGGTCTTCTTTTGAAAACTTATTTTTAAAGAAAGTTGTTGCCAGTGCAATGCCTAGCGGAGGAACCATACCAGCTGCCATGATCGCAGCCATTGGCTCATAAACACCGTTTGCAAGCAAGCCTGTTCCGAAAACATATGCAGCTTTATTTACTGGTCCGCCCATGTCGAACGCCATCATTAGCCCGAGGACAATACCCAGCAATACTGCATTCCCAGTTCCCAATCCTGAAAGCCAATCTGTGATTGCCTGATTCAAGGCACCAACTGGTTTGTTAACTAAAAACAGCATGATGAATCCTGTTAAAGCAATACCGAACAATGGATACAACAGAATGGTCTTGATCCCTTCAAGTGAAGCAGGAAGTCCAGCGAACAATTTCTTAAGCCCTAATACCAGGTAACCCGCAAGGAAACCAGCTACTAAACCGCCAAGGAATCCGCCGCCTCCAGTTGCTGCGAGCAAACCACCGACCATACCCGGTGCAAAACCTGGTCTGTCAGCAATACTTAGTGCGATAAAGCCGGCAAGAATCGGCACCAGTAAACCAAATGCACCACTTCCTCCGCCAATGTCCATCAATGCCTTGGCGATTGGGTGATAAGAAGGATCATCTGGATTAAAGGCATTGTAGCCGAACATGAATGAAATAGCTATTAAGATACCGCCGCCAACTACGAATGGAAGCATGTTCGAAACTCCATTCATCAGATGCTTATAAACTCCTCCGCGGCTTTCTTTCTTTTCTGCCGATGCATTGCCTGAAGCCTTGTAGAGTGGAGCGTCCTTTTTGACCGCCTTTTCAATCAAGTCCTTAGGTTTGCGGATTCCATCTGCAACCGGTACATCAATTAAAGGTTTTCCAGCAAAGCGATCCATATCCACCTTTGTGTCAGCGGCAATGATGACTGCTTCGGCGTTTTCAATGTCTTCTTTTGTAAGGACATTTTTCGCTCCGCCTGAGCCATTCGTTTCAACCTTGATATCTATGCCCATTTCGGCTGCTTTTGCTTTTAAGGAATCTGCGGCCATATAAGTATGGGCAATTCCTGTAGGACATGCAGTGACCGCAACGATGAATTTTTTATTATTTCTTTCAACCTTTTCTTCACTTTCATCCTGATCGTAGCTGTTAATGATCCCAATGACATCATCAGCAGTCTTTGCTCCGAGCAGCTTTTCGCGGGCATCAGCTTTCATCAAAATGGAAGATAGTCTCGCTAGCGCTTCCAGGTGGGTATTATTTGCTCCTTCTGGTGCTGCAATCATAAAGAACAGATGTGCGGGCTGTCCGTCTAATGATTCATAATCGATTCCAGCCTCCGACCTACCGAACACAATTGTCGCTTCCTTTACGACTGATGTTTTCGCGTGAGGAATGGCGATTCCATCCCCTACTCCTGTGGTACTTTGTTGTTCTCGTTTTAGAATGGCTTCTTTAAAAGCATTATGGTCCGTAATTTTCCCCGCCCGCTCAAGCACTCCAACAAGCTCATTCACTGCATCTTGCTTTGATGCAGCACTCATTGATAATAAAATTGTCTCTTTAGTCAGCAGTTCTGTGATTCTCATGTTTTCTCCCCCTTACTAGCTGTTTAGTATTTTTACTTCTGGAAGAATTTTTTCAACTTTGTCAGGTGTACATAACCCGATCGAAAATGCTGTTGCACTTCCAGATGCAACACTATAGCGGAATGCTTCTTTGATGTCCCTGGATTTTAGATATTGGGCCAGGAAACCAGCCACCATTGAATCTCCGGCACCTACTGAACTCTTGACTTCGCCTTGAGGCACAGTAGACTTATAGGCGTCATGTTCATTGATAAAGACGGCACCTTTCTCTGCTAATGAAACGATGACATTTTTAGCACCCGCTTCGACAAGCTTTTTCCCATAAAAGATGGCTTCATCAGCATCGGTGATTTCCTTGTTGAAGAACTGACCTAATTCATGATGATTCGGCTTGATCAGGAATGGCCTGTGACAAAGGATATCTTTAAGCAGGTCTCCTTCTGCATCCACGATTATTTCTGCTCCTGTGTCCCTGCAAATTTGCACTACTTCTTCATAAATGGAATCAGGCATGCTGGCTGGAATGCTTCCTGCGAGAACAAGATAATCGCCATTTCCCAGCTTCATGATCTGTTCCTTCAACGAATCTATAGCATGTGATGAAATCTCCGGGCCACGAGCATTTATTTCTGTTTCTGAACCAGACTTGATCTTAACGTTGATCCGTGTATCACCCTCAACGTTGACAAAACCTGTTTGCACGCCTTCCCTGTTAAGAAACTCCTCGACATACCTGCCGGTGAAGCCTCCAATAAAACCTGTAGCCTTGCTTTCAACTCCAAGGGAGCTCAGTACCCTTGAAACATTGATTCCTTTGCCTCCGGGAAGCTTTGTTTCATTTAAGGTCCTATTCAAGCTGCCGAGCTGGATTTCATCTGCTTCAACGATATAATCGACAGATGGATTAAGAGTCAGTGTGTAAATCATGATGTCACAACCTTTATTGAAGTTTTGCTCGTATATTGTCCTTTATGATCCTCATCAATGGAATTTGTGATGATTGCAGCTTCATGGAGGTCTGCTATTTTTGCGAAAGTAATCTCAGAAAACTTTGTGTCATCAGCAAGTACAAATGACTCACGAGACAAAGAGATCGCTTTCTGCTTGATCATTGCTTCTTCCTGGTCTGGTGTCGTATATCCAGAATGAGGGTGTATACCATTCACTCCGAGAAAGCATTTATCGAAACGATACTGCTCAAGGCTTGCTAGAGCTCCTCTTCCGATGATTGCATTCGTTTTTGGCTTGGCATAACCGCCTATCACATATGTTTCTATACTTCTTTCAAGCAGCTGCGGTAAGTGCATAAGGCCATTCGTCACCACGACGATACCATTGAACGGAAGGAAACTGATCATTTCCAGAACAGTGGAACCTGCATCTAGATAAATACTGTCTCCTTCTTCTACTAGACTTGCTGCATATTGAGCGATTTGTCTTTTTTCCTGAAGGTATTTGGTGGATTTTTCAATCATGCTGGGTTCCTGGAGTTTCCCCCTTAACCTGGCTGCTCCTCCATGTACTCTTTTCAGGAACTTCCCTTCCTCGAGGATGGTCAGGTCACGGCGGATGGTTGACTCCGAAGCCTCGGTCACATCAACTAATTCCTGTATTTTCACTATTGGTTTCTCTTTAATCATTTGTAAAATGAGCTGGTGGCGCTCAGGTGTTAACATGAGCCATTCCTCCTATTTGCTTCGTATTATCATCATAATGTAATCGATTTCAAAAATCAATCATTTTCTTTCAAAAACAATCATTAATAATCAAAAATTAAATAATTTTGAACGGTTTTGATTGTTATCAGAAAATAAAAAAACCTCCATGGAGGAGGTTTCTCAGTAGTATGACTATAAAAGTACTGCCTTGATACCTTGATACCCAAAATAAACGCCAAAACCAAGCAAAGAAAGGCCTGATAAGATTGAAATAGCCCTCAAGCTGCCGTAATTCAGGAATCTCCTGAAACCGCTTGTTATCGCTGCTACGAAAAGATCCCACAAAGCAAGCCCAAGAAAAATCATGCTGCTATAAATCAATAAGTCTGCCCTTCCATAGTTGCTGGCTGTTTTTGCAAGAACAGAACCATAGATTCCTAGCCAGAAAAGGATGGATAAAGGACTGCTGATCGACATGATAAAACCTGTAAGGAAGCATTTGAGCATTGATTCTTTACCACGGCTGAAAGCGAGGTCGATATGATTCGCCTTTATCATACACTCGATTCCCGAGTAAATCAGGACGAATCCGCCAAACAACCAGAGAAATATTTGAATGATCGGCATGTCCAAGAAATTGACAAGACCCAAATAGATTAACAGCATAAAAATAGCATCGGCAATCATGGAACCTGTCCCAACAATCCAGGCATGCCAGAACCCATTTTTGATCCCCTTATCCAACCTGGCTGAATTTACCGGTCCAATCGGAGCTGCCAGCGTTAACCCAAGGAATATATAACTGACTAGTAAACTGACACTCAAGGCCTCGTCCCCCACATACAAAACTTTGTACATTGTATGTGAAAAATGTAATCCTAATACTACCTGTCCAATTTTTTCAAAAAATGCTATGGGCACTAAAGACCCTATCGTTCTTCATCCGCATGAAATTTTATGATTGAAATTGATCGTTTTTGTGCTATAATTCTTATAGAAACGCGGGTGTGGCGGAATCGGCAGACGCGCTAGATTCAGGTTCTAGTGGTGGCAACACCGTGGAGGTTCAAGTCCTCTCATCCGCATACAGAAAAGGTGCCTATACAATGGGCACTTTTTTTGTGCAAAAAAACAGCCCGGATATGCCATCCAGACTGTTTTGAGTTCAATATTATCCAATTAAATTCTGACTATGGTTGTTGACTACTTCAAGAACCTTAGTCTCCTGCTCCATATCACTTTTACAAATTGGGCAAGCGGGGACATTGCTGCTTTTAAAGTTGTCGCGAACCCAGCAATTGCAATCATCAGAAGTACATACCCATATTTTCGTTTCAGCTGTTACGATCTCTTCAGGCGGTTTTCTTCCAAATGCCATTTCCTCACGCTCCTATTGGTTTAATTATGCCCCTTTCAAATTCTGAAGGCTTTCAACAATACCCAGTTTATTCTGGATTATTAAAAGCAGCAAAATATCCGAAAGGACCTTATCATCGTTCGATTGATAAAAAAATTCATTTATTTTAAAAAGCCGGCAAATGAAACTTTTTATAATAAATGAATGATCCGAAAGTTGATATCTATTCCATTTTACCACACTTTCTTATTTTTACCAAAAGTGACACATCGGCAGTCGCCTGTGCAACAGTTACTAGTATATTCTTTTCATTTTAAATTTATTTAGACTGCCATAAAAAAATAAATTTTTTCTGCAAAAATAGGTTGTACGCCTCCATAAGTCTGAATAGAAATAGTACAAGCAAATTACGGTTAGACCATTGGAGGAATTATAAAGTGAATGTCTTCTTGGGTTATATTTTCCTTGGATTATCACTGGCCGCCCCGATTGGCCCTGTTAATGCTGCACAGATGGACAAAGGGATTAAGAGCGGTTTTTTTCAGGCATGGCTTCTTGGCCTGGGCGCCCTGACAGCTGATATCATTTACATGCTGACTGTCTATCTTGGTGTAGTCAAATACCTCGAGACTCCGTTTATGCAATCCTTTCTCTGGCTATTCGGATTCTTTGTCTTGATGTATACAGGGATAGAGACAATTATCGGATCTGGCAAAATCGTCATGGAAAACAGAGGCGGAGAATCCGGCTTCAAGTCCTTTTTATCCGGGTTTATCATGTCCATCTCCAATCCGCTGACGATTTTGTTTTGGCTTGGAATTTACGGCTCTGTCCTAGCCAAGACCGCTTCCTCCTACGGTACCGGCGAGCTAATCATATACAGCTTTGGCATCATATTGGGCCTAATACTCTGGGATATCATCATGGCCGCAATATCCAGCAGCTTCCGTAAGCTGCTTACAACAAGATTACTTACGGTTATTTCACTATTATCGGGGGTATCATTAATTGGCTTTGCCCTATTTTTCGGTTATCAGGCATTGAAGCTGTTCCTTTGAAATGTGACAAAAGAGTGCTCTGTTATTGAGCACTCTTTTGTTTACCGCGAATTTCTTGATTGTTTTTGATGTTTTCGATATATAATAGAGGGGACAAAATTAAAAGGATGAGCATTCATGAATATTATCGGACATACTGTCGAGTTCCTTGAAGACCCATTTGGACTTCTTTCGGGGAGCAGGTATGAGTATTTTTTAAATATCGAGGTTGACGAAGAGGACGAGCTATACACTGAAAAAGGGTTACTGTTAAAGGTGCTTTTTTTAGTGAACGGCGAAGAGACCAAAATCCTGCAAAACTATTTTATTGAGCAGGAAACAGAAAAGGTTCTTGACTTCGAACTTGAGGAAGATGAAGTAGTGCAAGTACAAAAGTATTGTGAGGAAAACTTGCCAGCTGATGAAGAGGAAGAGAACGAAGAGGAGACAAATTAAAAAGAGCAGACTTCTGCTCTTTTTTGTTTATTTCTATGCCTCTACTGTCTTGCCTTCCTCAACGATGTGGTAAAGCAGATGCGCAAGATGCTGGACAGGTCCGAGCTCCCCTTCTTCTTCGTTAAGTTCTTCAGTAAATTCTAGGTCATTCAAGTATAATGCTGAAAATTCATAGAAATCCTTCAGTTGAAAGCCATAACAATTTGAAGGCTCTTCATTCTGCTCCTCGTATTGAAGCATTAAATAATACTCTTTGCCATCTTTATCTTCTGCGTCAAAAAACACGAAGAAACCAATATTCGTATCCAAATCAAACAGATGGCGTGTGCCGCCTTCAGTAGCCTGTTCATAATCCTCACTGCTTAATTTCTGAACCTTCATCGTTTCGACTTGGTCTTCAGCGTGAAATTTCACTTCAAAGGTTTTCATTGTTGAAATACACTCCTATCTATTTTTCTAAAAAAAGACATGCTTTGCCACAATTTCTTCTCCGACAGTCAGGATACCATAAGAGAATTGCTTCTGTCTCCTTTTGTCAGTCGGTGATCCTGGGTTAAAAATAATGACACCCTCAACTTCCTTTACAACTGGTATATGCGAATGCCCATACACGATGCAATCAACCTTGTCGTCTTCAAAAGTTTCAATAGCCCTTTTCTCGGTTGTTTTGCCGGTTCCATGCCCATGGACGATACCTATACGAAAATTGCCTGCCTGAAGGATTTCCTTTGTTTTAAGCAAACCTTTAAGTTCAGGTCCATCCACATTGCCGGTGACGCCGATAACCGGGCCAAATTGTTTAAGTTCATTGTATAGCTCAACTGTCTGCCAATCTCCAGCATGGATGATATAATCGCAATCCTGCAGGTCAGCGAGCAGTTTATCTGGCAGACTTTTCGATTTTCTCGGCATATGAGTGTCTGAAATGACCACTATTTTCACAGATCAATACATTCCTTTCGCCTGCTAGTCACTGTTATGTTACCCTGGTGAGAATGGATTAACCATTATCAGGGTCTTTATATTCCGTTATATTAAAATAATCGCTCGTATCATTATATCCGTTGAATTCAATATCAAGGTCATGAAAATAACGGTGAAGTTGGAGTAAAGTTTTCTTCTCTTTCTTCCCTTCCTTAATGATTTTTGAGTAACTGGATATCGTAGCAAAATCAGCTTGGAGTGCTGTATTGTCTGTTTCGACAGTCGTCAATACAGAGATGACTTCTGAAGCAATCTCCCTCTGCTCCTCCCAATCAACTTTATCGATCCGGCCCCAACCGAGAGTATCATTATATTTGGTATGAAATTCATGAATGAAGGCGCCAACCGTAGTATAGTTTTCTTTCAGTGTATCTTCACCGAATACGGCGACATTCCCGCCTCCATTTTTAAGGTTTTCTGCCCCACTTCTGCTGTTGGAATCTTGATGACTCCTTGTTTCCCACATTGAGTAGCCTGCATATAAACCAAAAGCCAGCAAAAACAGGCTTGCAGGTAAAATCATAAGTTTCCATTTGCTTTTCTTCTCCATCTGTCTGCCCCCTGTAAAAAACTCATCGACATACTCCCTACTTACCTGTTCTTAATAGTATTTGACACCCATTTCAAAAAACCTTTTATTATTTCCTTACTATAAATTAAAGAAACCCAGATGCAAAAGAATCGCACCTGGGTTTATATCATTACTTGGAGTCATTCTGCTGAATATAAAACATCGTCAACTGATCCAATAATTGATTCAGTTCGGTAAAATTAAAGCCGAGCTCTGATGCAAGTGACGTGTTGATTGACCAGGAGCCAGGCAATGCATATGGGGAGACAGTGCTGCTTTCAGTGCTATTCTCCACGATCGCTTTTTTACTGGCCAGTAAGGCCATCTTACCAACCATTTCTCCCAGACTAATATCCCCTGCCGACCCAGGATTGATTGCCCCTTCAAATTTTGATTTACCGATTTCCATCAAAAACTCAGCCGCTTCATCTGCGTGAATGAAGCTATACCGCAACTCAGGATTTGGTATACCGATTGGCTGTCCTGAAAGGATTTTATCCACATGGAATTTAAGCCGTTCAGTGTAATCATCTTCTGAAACAACGATTGGAAACCGAACAGAAACAACGTCAAAATAACCAAGTTGATGGAATACCGCTTCAGAAGCTCTTTTCGCCTCTTTATAGCCTTCGTAACCAGGGTATTCCTTACGGCTTTTGTATTCAATGGGATATGTATTTGCATTGAAATTACCTTCTGCATGAAGTGTGCCAAAGTCATAAACGGCTTGCGTAGAGGTAAAAATATAGCGGCTTGCCTTCCCATTGAGTGCCTCTGATGTGTCCCTCGCCTCTATTGGCGAAAAGCACGATTGATCATACACCAGATCCCAATTCTTACCTTCGAATGCTGCGGACATCGTCTCTTTCTTTTCTCGATCAATGACCAGCCGCTCTACATTTTCACCAAAAGGATCGTTTTTAGTTCCTCTTGTGGCGACTGTCACTTCATCTCCATTCTCTATGAGCCTTTGCACCAGTTTTTTTCCAAAATACTGAGTTCCCCCAAGCACAAGAACTTTTCTCATTTAAAAAATCCCCCTTTTCTCTAAAGTATTCTGCTTCAGTTCATGAATCTCCTCTAAAAATAATGCAAAGTAAAACCGGCCACATCGTGATGGCCGGCTGTGTATTTTTCATATGTTTTTTAAGCCTGTTTCTTTTCTTTTGCCTTTGGTTTCGCAGCGGTCTTTTTCTTTTTTGCTGGAGCTGTGTCTTTCTTCATTTCTGGCTTCGTACGGTCGATTGAAGCCTGTAGCGCTGCCATAAGGTCCGTAACATTGGAAACTGGCTCTTTTTCTGTAGGTGTGACCATTTCTTTACCGGTACGCTTCGCTTCAATCAGCTCCAATAGTGCGGTGCGATAATCATCCTTATATTTTTCAGGTTCAAACTCTGTTGTCAGCTGGTCAATTAGCATGATGGCGGTTTCCAATTCCTTCTCTGTTACTTTATCTTCGGCTGGTACATTTGGAACATCTACTGTGTTCCTTACTTCATCAGGAAAATGGATGGTCTCCATGACAAGTGTATTATTATAGACTCGTACTACTGCAAGCTGCTCTTTTGCTCGAATGATTATTTTGGCAATTCCAACCTTCTGCGATTCCTGTAGGGCCTTCCTCAGAAGAGAATAGGCTTTTCCGCCGCCCTCATTCGGAGACATGAAATAGCTTCGCTGAAAATAAATCGGGTCTATTTCAGTCATTTTTACAAAGTCAATAATCTCAACGGCTTTATCTTCATTTTCTTTCCTTAAAGCCTCTAGATCTTCATCCTCAAGGACAACAAACTTACCCTTTGTGTATTCATAAGCTTTCACGAGGTCTTCATTTTTCACTTCAACATCACACACGGGACAGGTTTTCTCATATTTTATTGGCGAGTGGCACTCTTTATGAAGGGTCCTCAGTTTGATGTCCCGATCCTCAGTCGCAGCATGAAGCTTGATTGGGATGTTGACGAGCCCAAAGCTGATGCTCCCTTTCCAGATTGTATGCATTGCATTCTCCACCTTCTCGTTTTATTACTAATTTGCTTAATAATTGTTTTATCATGCGTTAAAACATTTCCCAGCGTACTAGTATCGAGCGAAACAGGAACAATATAAATAATAACCGGTGTGAAAGGATGTGGAAAATGCTTAAACCAATGCTCCCTACGCTGGCATTTGAAACGCCACAGGGGGATGAATGGCGTTATGAGATTAAATTTGATGGCTTTCGTGCCTTGCTGACATGGGATTCAGAAATTGAATTAACAAGTCGCAATGGGAAACCACTGCTGCCTCTGTTTCCGGAACTGACGGAGTTCCTCAAGGCCAACAAGGAAATGTTTGCACCATATTTGCCTTTGACATTGGACTCAGAGCTGGTATATCTTGAGAACCCTTATAAAGCGAATTTTGGAGCGATCCAAATTAGGGGAAGAATGAGATCTAAGGAAAAAATGAAAACCGAAGCGGAAAGGAATCCATGCAGGCTAATGGTTTTCGACCTTTTGAGGATAAAAGGAAAAAACATTGCACCTGAGAGTTATCAAGATCGGCGGCTTAAGCTTCAATCCCTATTTTCTGACCTTGGACTCCCACTCTTTCCCAACCACCAAAACCCGGACTTGGTCCAGCTTGTCCCAAGTGAAAGAGAATTGAGCGACATATGGGAGAAAGTTGTCATATATGATGGCGAGGGCATAATTGCCAAACAATATAATAGCAAATGGGAAGAAGGAAAACGAACGGATACTTGGATTAAATCGAAGAATTGGAAGTATGTTTCCTGTTTTGTGACGGCATATGAAAAATCCAATGGATACTTCTATATTTCAGTTTACAAAGATTCAAGAATCCATCAAATCGGGCTGGTTATCTTCGGATTCAAGCCCGAGGAAAAAAACGCCCTCCATCAAATCATCAAGCAAAATAAAAGTAGTGAAGATAATCAGTTCATCTATGTAGAACCAGGCATCTGCCTTGATGTAAAGTATTTGGAAATTTACGAGGACCAACTCCGAGAGCCTCATTTTCATCAGTTCCGATTCGATCTAAGTCCAGACATCTGCACTTATGAAAAGTTCGTTTTCCAACAAAAGAATCTGCCTCCGGATATTGAAATCACCCATCCAGATAAGCCGATTTGGGAAGAACCTCCGATTCAAAAGGTGGATTATATCCATTATTTAAGGGAGATTTCTCCCTATATGCTTCCATTCCTAGAGAATCGGCTCTTAACTGTGATCCGTTACCCTCACGGTATGTTTGGCGAAGCCTTTTACCAAAAAAACGTTCCTGATTATGCACCGGATTTTGTCCAAACTTCAACATCTGAAGGAATCGACTATATTGTCTGCAATAATATGAAAACTTTGCTCTGGCTTGGGAATCAAATCGCCATTGAATTTCATATTCCATTCCAGACAATCAACAGCAAAGGGCCTGATGAGATTGTTTTTGACCTTGATCCTCCATCAAGGGACGACTTTCATTTGGCGATCAAGGCTGCGCTTTATATCAAAGAGGTTTTGGATGAATTAAAGCTGATCAGCTTTATTAAGACTTCAGGAAATAAAGGTCTTCAGGTGTATATACCGCTGCCGGATAACCGTTATAGCTATGATGATACAAGACTGTTCACCTCTTTTATCGCGAACTATCTTGTTTCTAAAGAGCCTGATTACTTTACGATTGAACGTCTGAAGAAAAACAGGGGTAACCGTTTATATGTCGATTACATTCAGCATGCTGAAGGCAAAACGATTGTCAGTCCCTATTCCGCGCGAGGAAAATCACATGCTGGTGTCGCCACTCCTTTATTCTGGGAAGAAGTGAACGAGAAGTTGAATATTGAAGAATTCCATTTAGGAACGATCATCCAGCGCATTCAAAAGTTAGGCTGTCCATTCCGCACTTATTTTGCAGCAAAAGCAGAGCAGAACTTCGAACCGGTACTGAATGTTCTGAAGTCAAAAAAATCCTGAGGGAGCTCCTCAGGATTTTCTTCATTTAAAATCGGCTTAGATACTTTTTAGCATGCTCCTGCAGCTTGCTGTACTGGATTTCCTCGTTGAAATCTTCTTGTTCAAGGATTTCAGTAAGTAGTCCCTCTTTTGAAAAATCAACGTCTATTTCAGCTGAGTAAACAAAAGTAGCATTGCCGATCAAGTCAATGGTATAAGTTTCATTCTCCTTATGGACAGCACATTGAACCATCCCGCCATTATTGTAGACATTGATCGGCTGGCCAAGTTCATTTTCCCCCATCAGGCAGGTGACAAGTGTCGAGGCCGACATCGCTGTTCCACAAGCATTCGTATAGCCAACGCCTCGTTCAAAGGTCCTGACAAAGATGCTTCCCTTTTCAAGAAGCCTTATGAAACTGACATTGACGCCGTCAGGAAATAAATCATTAGGATTGTTTACCTTTTCGCTCAATTCCGTCTGCAGATTGGATTCCAATTGTTCCTTGCTAACTACAGTCGTTAGATGAGGGTTAGGAACTGACAGAGCTGTAAACGTCAATTCCTCCGATAACTGTGGAATCTTCTCCTGAATCAATGTTTCCTGGTCAAGATTCAACGGCAAATCCTTCAGGTCGAAAGTTACCGGAGAGATTTCCACCTGGTAAGTTGGAATATCACTGAAAATTTCTTCATGCTTTTTGACCTTGAGGTTGGCTTTCATCGTTTCGATCACAGCTTCTTCGACACCAAGCTTCTCGCAGACATAGCGTCCAGCACAGCGAAGACCATTGCCGCACATGGATGCCTCTGTACCATCCGAATTAAATATCCGATACTGAGCGTCTGCAACCTTGCTTGGACGTATGAACAGGATTCCATCCGCCCCTAGTGACGACTCCCTATCACACAGCGCCAGCGCAAGGTCACGCCTTTTGAAATCATCAAATTTATAATTCCGGTCCGTTTCATCTATTAATAAAAAGTCATTATGTGATCCATGACACTTAATCAAATCAATAAACATATTTACGCCCCCAAAAACCTTCGTTATATTACAAGATGCCATAAATGCTCGAATTGTTCAATATTGAAAGACTTAAGGTTGAATTTTTCTTTTGGGTGATTTCTGCTTTTACCGTTTTTGGATTCACGGACGCTTTTCGGGTAATGCAAAGCTCCTGCTTTTACCGTTTTTGGATTCCCGGACGCTTTTCGGGTAATGCAAAGCTCCTGCTTTTACCGTTTTTGGATTCACGGACGCTTTTCGGGCAATGCTAAGCTCCTGCTTTTACCGTTTTTGGATTCCCGGACGGTTTTCGGGCAATGCAGAGCTTCTGCTTTTACCGTTTTTGTATTCCCGGACGCTTTTCGGGCAATGCAAAGCTCCTGCTTTTACCGTTTTTGGACTCACGGACGCTTTTCGAGCAATGCTAAGCTCCTGCTTTTACCGTTTTTGTATTCCCGGACGCTTTTCGGGCAATGCAAAGCTCCTGCTTTTACCGTTTTTGGACTCACGGACGCTTTTCGAGCAATGCTAAGCTCCTGCTTTTACCGTTTTTGGATTCCCGGACGCTTTTCGGGCAATGCAGAGCTTCTGCTTTTACCGTTTTGGGATTCCCGGACGCTTTCCGGCAATGCTAAGCTCCTGCTTTTACCGTTTTGAACTTGCAGAGCGAATTCCTGATATTGCAGCATGCTGCATTCAGTTGTTCCCAGTCGTTCCCAATACATCACACAAAGAAAAAAGAACCAGCATGGATTGCTGGTTCACCAACTTTTAGGATGCCATTTTCCTGCATTCTTCCGCACATTTAAAGCAGGCTTCGGCACATTTTTGGCAGTGGTCATGATCATGCTGCTTGCATTCATTGCCGCAGGCTTCACAAATTTCTGCACAAAGGCCGCAAATTTGATTAACGAAGTGGCTATTTGTTTGCATCGCAGTTACTGCCATGCCGCAGATTTCGGCACACTCCCTGTCCATTCTGATGCACTCTGCCATCATTTTTACATTTTCTTCTTTTAAACAGGAATCAAAACAAACATTACATGCTTCAATACATTCGATACATGCCTGGATACAATCTTGGTATTGTTGGCTCTTCATGGTTCAACCTCCTGCTAGTTTTATCTATTTGTTAACCTATTGCAGTGGAGGATAAACAAAACTTTCAAATATGGGATATTTTTCAAACTAGTGCTCATAGTACATATATCGGCTGGAGAGTGCTGCAAATACAGCCATCCGGTCTGCCTGTTCCATCGTATAGTCAAATGTTAAGACTGGGGTATTCGCTTCTTTGAAAAACTTTGTCCATTCCAATGGCATCCATCCTCTTTGCAGCCTGGCAGCCGTTTTACCGTCTTCATGAACAAACTTAAAATCGTGCATCGATCCCGGAATTCTCACTACCTTCATTTTTTTGCCGCCGCTCAGGAAAGCAAGGCCAATTGTCTCTTTTGCCGCTTTTTTCGGATAATACACACCAATCACATCTTTATTAGCATTTAGAATCTTAAACCTATTTCGTTCTTGTATCAGGCTGCCTTCTAGATTCCCTTTGGAGTCATAGATTCCAATTCTTTTCAAGATTCTTTTATCTATAAAATATGGGAGAAACCAGCGGTAGCTTTTAGAAGATATTTCTCTTAATTCACCGGCCAGCATTCCGTCAGGTGTAAAAAACAGTAACCTCACTGCCGGTGCAGGTGCAAAGCCAATCAGCAGATTGTTTTGCTCGAAAAGTTGTTTATTATCATAATGATGAGATGCTACCGCGCTCTCTTCTGATTTGTTCTTATACAAAACATAGCGATTATAGTGGCTGAAAACGAAAAATAAGAAGGGTACTGCTACAAGAGTAAGAGGTATGTTCCAGGAAAACAGCAGGCTTGACGCCAGAATCACCACAAGAAGACCCGCTGATAGAATAGAACCATTTAAACTTATATAAGCTGTGTGCTGGTAATGTTGTTGTATGCTCATATCTATTATCTCCTTGAAGAAAATCTACTTCGTCAATTTAATTCTATTAAACAAGGAGACTAATCATTCTACTTTTTTCATACAGAACAAAACCGGACATTTGACATGTCCGGTTTCAATAGAATTATTTAATGGTCAATGCATTTACTGCATTGATCAAACCATGACCAGTTTGCTCATCATACCCTGGTTTGAATAGATCTTCTGCTGAGCTTTGGATGATTGATTTTACTTGAGCAGGATTAAGCTGATCCTTGCCATGCTTGGCGATGACCACACCAGCAAGCGCTGCCACTTTTGGAGCTGCCATTGAAGTCCCGCCTTTACCGCCGTAACCATGTCCAATGACATTTTTATTTGCATCTAATAGTGGGACAGTGCTAAAGGCTAGGTAACTATTATCTCTGCCAGCACCAGTAGATGGATCATAATTTGGCCCAAGATCACCGCCTGGCGCCATAACGTCAATTTTCCCTACTCCATAGTTAGAGTAAAATGCAAGGTTCTTCAAAGCGCCGCCAGCAGAAACTCTGATCATTGTCTGGCTGCTCGGACTTCTGTGTGTTGCACCGTTGTCATCCCCAGATAATTTACCAGAGCTGCTAAGATCGACAGCGTTGTTCCCTGCAGAGCCTACAACTGTTACACCTTTCTGGATTGCGTACTGAATTGCCCGGTTGAACAATTGTACATCCGCAACGATGTCCTTTGTTGCATACTCAGGATCCTGGAACCAATCATAACCACCAAGAGACATGTTGACGACATCAACATTATCATCAGCGGCTGTCATTAGAGCTTCAGCAATATGAGAAGTTGCAGCACCTCCAGTTGGACCAAACACTCTGTATGATGCAACCTTAAGATCTGGTCCCACTCCAAGAGCTTCACCTTTTGCAGCAATGGAACCGGCAACATGCGTACCATGGCTGTTCTGGTCAATTGGATCATCATAACCAGGAACAAAAGACTTACCGCCTGCGTAATTATCTTTTAAATCAGGGTGATTATAGTCAATTCCAGTATCAATGACACCGACAACGATATCCTCACCATCTGCTGATAATCCTGTTCCACCTGGAAGATTCCATGATTCACCGTTATTTGTTACTTGTTTAATATCCCACATGTATTGGTTATAAAAGTCTGCACCTTCAATAAGGTCTTCCACTTCTACAGTCTCTCCATCAATCGTTTGTTCAGGGTATACAGTATTCTCCACACCAGCTTCTAAAACAATGGATGACTTTTTGACTTCTTTTAGGAAGTTGGCATTTTTAGAGGTAACCTCTACCGCACCGAGCTTGTCCAATTTATCTTCCACTTGACCGCCGGCTTTTTTAATCGCTTCGGCATAACCAGATGGAAGTCCCTGTTGATCCTTAAAGATTACCAGGTATGTATTCTCTGTATTCGATTCAGCTTCCCCTTTCGTTACACCTGCATTGAAAATGGTAGCCGCGCCCAGAAGGACTGCAAGTGTTCCTGCATATAGCTTTTTTCTTGTCGACATATTACCCCTCCTTTTTCTTAATTTTCATTATATTTAAAATTCAAACTTTAGCAATATAATGAATTCGACACTAAAACCCAGTGTTTATCCAGAAAAATAGGTCTAATTTATTATTCGCTAAATAAACTTCAAAAGAAAACAACTTCAAAATATGTTAAAAGATTCATTTTAAAGTTCTAAATAAGTGAATGTTTCGACAAATCAAATGACAAAAACAGTTCTTCATTCCTAGAAAAAAAATTAGGCCCGGTCATTGACCGGGCCTAATCAGCAAGCTCTTTTCTTTTAAATATATAGATTGCCATTACAACAAATAACACACTCATCAATAAAGTCATTCCAGTCGCTGGCCAAATATGTTCAGGCCAGCTTTCGGTAATCAACTTCTCCGAAACATAGGATACTAGCTGTGTCGGACTCCATTCGAGAAGGTGTTGGAAGGAACCACCTAAGATTGTAAATACGAAGACAGTAACAAGCGCTACCATTCCTGCTGCAACTGGCTGCATGAACATTGCACTGCAAAGGATTACAAAGGAGAGTACCAGTACGAGCCAAAGTGCATATAGTCCAAATGATTCCATGAAGGAGCCGAACGGAATGAACTCAAATAGAACACCTGTATAATACCAGCTTGCCAACATTCCAAGGAATAAGGATAAGACGATCAGTATAATGGCAGCTGCCCATTTGGAAGTAATATAAGACGAATAGGAAACTGGCTTTACAAGGATTAATTGTGCGACACCACTCTTTCTTTCACCAGCAATTATCCCCATCATCGAGAGGACGATTACCAATATTCCAATCATCTGGTATTGTCCCAAACTCATGATAAATACTTCTTGAGCAGATGGTTCGGGCATTTCAAATACCGTCCCTTCAGGAAGGCCGCCGACGGAATTAAGGATTTCAGGCAAATAATAGGTGGTTAATGGGTCCATCACCCCAAGTAATATAAAAGTGATTGGCATCCAGACCCATTTGTAGTTTCTTGCCATCTCCAGGAATTCTTTGTTTAATAGAGTGAACCACTGCTTCATTTTTGCACCACCTTCATGAACACATCTTCAAGACTTACAGAACCAATTTCATATCTAGTGAGAGGCCAGTTCTCCCTGGCTGCCTGACTCAGTAATGCCTCTTTAATTGTTTCAAGATCTTCCGTGTAAATACTTGCTTTATTGCCTTCAGTTTGAATGGAAACGATGAGTGGATGTTCTGAAAGAGAAATTAAAAAACTTGAAGCTTCCTGGCTAAAAGCAAGATCGATTTTTGACTGGTGATATTTTTCCCTGAATTCATCCATTGTCCCAGATTCTATTATTTCACCATTGTGGAGGAACAAAATACTCTCACACACTTCCTCTGCATCATTAAGGATATGAGTAGAAAACAATACAGTCGCTTCCTTCTTTAGCTTCTCCAGCAATTCAAGTACCTCTCGCCTTCCAAATGGGTCCAGGGCGGAAACCGGCTCATCCAGCATAATCAATTTTGGCCTGTGAATGATTGCCTGGGCAATCCCAAGCCGCTGCTTCATGCCGCCGGAAAACTTGCCGATTCTCCTGTTTTTTGCATCCGCAATACCCACAAGCTCAAGAAGTTCAGCTGACCGCTCCTTCGATTCCTTTGCATCCAATCCAGATAGCTTCCCAACATACTCAAGGAATTCCCTCGCTGTCATCCAGTCATGGAAAACAGGATGTTGCGGAAGATAACCAATTAACTGGCGATGGTCACCCCCCTGCTTTTCACCCGCAAAAGAAATCGTACCTTTGCTTGGTTCCAGCAGCCCTGAGAGCATTTTCAGCGTGGTCGTTTTTCCAGCACCATTGGCGCCGATCAATGCGACGCATTTCCCATTTTCTAGTTCAAAATTCAACCCTTTGATCACTCGTAAGTCTTTAAAACTCTTTTCCAAATTTTCCACTCGAACTAAGGGCATTAATGATTTCTCCTTCCAATCACGAAATACAGGATAGGCCCGACGATGTTCACCAATAGGATAACAATGGCCCAAACCCATTTAGGACCGTTTGTTTTTTCAATTTTTATTAAATCAACCACCGCGACAATTAACAAAATCACTTGGATGATCACTATAGGGGCAATTAAAGCCCAATTTATATCAGCGAATAATTCCATTTAAATAACCTCCTCATTTGTTCTTACACCCATAAGACGACTGAAGAGGAATATCGTTCAAAAAATAATAAATTTTTTTGTTGTTACACAGTGTAAAGTACAGCCAAAAAAATCTCCGGCATATATCTGCCAGAGATTTGTGACTAATTCCTCTTAAAGAAGTCTTAAAGAAGCCTGAATATGAATGGAATCCGATATTCTTGACCTTCATAGGCTTTTATCGCACCTACAATCGTGAACACCATGGCTAAAATACCAATGACCCACAACATGAAGATCCCAATCAGCAGGATGACAAGAATTCCACTTACTATTCCATAGACAGTATAAGAAATAAAAAAGTTCATATACTCCCTTCCGTGGTAATCAATATAGCTGGAATCATCCTTCTTAGCCAGCCAAATAATCAGCGGGCCAAGAAAAGCAGTAAAAAAGCTAATTACATAAATACCTGCTGCAATAAGTCTTTCGTCGTTTTTTGGCATGATCTTTCTCCCCCCAAAACTCTTATAGTAACTTTACGAAGAAGGTGTAAAAAAGTTTCATCAATGGTGTACTTTTTCATTATAATGAAATGAAGAGAAACCTTGACTTCTTGCCAATGAGCAAGAAAATAAATTTAGGATAGGATCAAAAATGAAAAGGATACTGCTGAAGAATGCAAATATAATGCCAATCACTGCTGAGCCAAGCTCAAATTGTGATGTTCTTATAGAAGATGGAAAAATAATTAGAATCGAAGTTAAAATTGCGATTGAGCCTGGGATGGAGGTAATTGAGTGTAATAATCACTATTTGCTGCCAGGTTTCATCGATGTCCACACTCACCTAGGCCTATATGATGAAGGTACAGGCTGGGCCGGAAATGATGCCAACGAAACGATTGAGCCGATGAGTCCCCATGTCCGGGCAATCGACGGTGTCTACCCACTCGATCCTGCATTTAGCGATGCACTTAAATACGGTATTACCACTGCACATGTTATGCCTGGAAGTGCCAATGTTATAGGCGGGACTACATCTGTCATCAAAACGGCTGGGAAGAACATTAAAAATATGGTTATCCAGGAAACTGCAGGTCTTAAAATTGCGTTAGGAGAAAACCCAAAAAGGATCCACAGTATGGGAAATAAGGACTCCATCACACGTATGGGAATCATGGGAATGTTAAGGGAAGCTTTTTATGAAGCTATGAATGCCGAAAATCCGGAATCGTTAAGGATCAAACCGATCATAAAAGCGCTGAACCGGGAAATCCCTGTTAGGATCCATGCCCACAGAGCTGACGATATCATGTCTGCAATCAGATTTGCTGATGAATTCAATCTCGATTTACGGATTGAGCATTGTACGGAAGGGCACTTGATTGCCGAAGAGCTAGCTGATCTTAATCTAAAGGTGTCAGTGGGACCAACTCTCACCCGCAGGTCAAAAGTGGAACTGAAGAATAAGAGCTGGAGAACTTATCAGGAATTGACTGACCAGGGTGTTGAAGTTTCAGTCACCACTGATCATCCATACACTCCAATCCAATATTTGAATCTTTGTGCCGCTATCGCAGTCAGGGAAGGTTTATCAGAACAAAAAGCGCTCGAAGGAATTACGATATTGCCTGCAAGGAACTTAAGAGTTGATGACCGTGTCGGCAGTATTGAGCCTGGTAAAGATGCTGACTTGGTCCTTTGGAGCCAACATCCTTTCCACTTCAGCGCTAAGCCCTTATGGACAATGATCGATGGCAAAATCGTGTATCAGCTTTAGTCGAAAAATGGTGTAGATTTTTGGCAAAAAAACGCAGAAAAAAAGGTTGAAAAACCTATTTTCTTTTTTGAAAATATCCTGTATTATACTCTTTGGAAATAAAATTTCATAAAGCAAAGTGATTAGGGAAGGCAAATGGTGCGCCACCAGTATCCTGGTTCTAGTGGGTTCGATTCCCACCCCGAAATTTTTTAGCAACTTACAAAAAATTTCGAGGGTGGCCGTGTAGTTACATTCGCACGGGATAGGACTGCCCTGCGTGGAGGGATACAAAATGCTCAAAAAACGCGATCTGCATGATTGCCATGATTTATTTGAGCTGATGGCGCATCCGGAGGTCTTCCCTTTTGTGCGCCAGAAGGCATATTCATATGATGAATTCGTATTTGTCACAAAACAGACGATAGAATCCGAGGAGCAAGGGGAATTGATTTCCCGTACCATTCTTGATGAGTGGGGAGCCCCAATTGGTACGATCAATCTTTTTGATATCCAGGAAGGAGCTGGGTTCCTGGGAACCTGGCTGGGAAAACCGTTTCATGGTAAAGGGTACAATACATTGGCCAAGGATGCATTCTTCCAGGAATTATTTTATGAACTTGGTATTGAAACTATTTTCATGCGCATCCGGAAGGTGAATATCCGCTCCATAAAAGCAGCAGAGAAGCTGCCTTATGTGGTAAAAGCGAATGAGACTCGGAAGAATATTTATGAACAGCTTAATGCTACTGAGGAAATTTACGATTTATATGAAATTCCAAAAGATCAATATACACTTTACCTGAAAAGGTCTGGTGTACAAGAAGAAGAAGCCGCCCAGTTGCTGGAGGCATAATCCGTTCAACAATAAAAACGCCCTGTAATTGAACAGGGCGTTTTCTAATTCAGTAAATCCTGCCCTTTTATTTCTTCATGCTCCGATAAGGCAGCTTCAGACAGGAACACTTCTAGCTCAGCATCCGTTAACGTCTCATAACGTCCATCTTCAAAGAAAACCTGCGTCTGATTTGGATTGATTCTATTCATGTTAAAACCTATTCCCATTATAATCACCCCACGAAAGTAAACTAAATACTATCAATAGTTAGATAATTCGATACAATTTTCTTTTTATTGATAATAGTTTTCCCAATGTGCTTCGTGTTATTCAAACAAGCTCCTTCACATTAAATGTCACCAGTAAGTGGATCACGGATCAAATAAAAAAAACGCCATGATGGCGTTTCTACAAATTCTCCCGAAAAGCTTTTCCAAGCACGTCTTTTCCTCCTGTAACCGGGATGATGCTCCCCGTTATAAAGCTGGAATCATCATTTGCAAGGAAGCTTATAACCCTTGATATATCTTCACCTGTACCTGGTCTGCCTACTGGTACTGAAGAATCTTCGACTTTCAAGGATTGACTGATTGCCCTTTCTTTCCACTCGCCTATTATGTCACCTGGACAAACCATATTGGCTGTGATGCCATTTTCTGCTTCTTCAATTGCAAGTGTTTTCGTCAAAGAAGCCAATCCAGACTTTGCAGCCGCAAATGCAGACCTGTAAATCCATCCGGGAGCCGACTCCACTCTGTCGAAACCAATTGTAATGATTCTTCCCCATTTTCGTTCCCTCATTGAAGGGATAAGTAAATTTGATAAATAGAAAACGGCATTTAAATTGCCATTTATTAAGTAAGTCCATTCATCGACCTGGTAATCAGCCATTTTTTTCCTTTCAGAAATGTATGGACCAGCATTATGCACGACTATATCTATCTTAGCGAATTCCTTCAGTGCCTGGGAAACAATGGTCTTACAGTCATCATAGTTAGTGATATCTCCCTGCACACAAATATTCTTTGTGTTGAACACTTCCGATAATTCCTTTGCAAGCTGTTCAGCCTCTAATTTGCTGTTACGATAATTGATGATTATGTTTATTCCTTCGGCAGCAAGCTGCAGTGCTGTCCGCCTCCCTAAACCGGTGGCACCTCCGGTTATCAAAGCAGTTTTATTTTCCACAACTGTACCCCTCATCTTCTTTAGATTACTTATCCCTATACTAAAAAGAAGCAAGCTGTTTTGCAACTTTTAACCTTTTTCACATCAACATCGTTAGATTTTAACCGCTGGGCCGATGCCTGCATATACTATTCATATCGAAGATGGGCTGTTTGAAAGGCGGGATCTAATTGTTTCCTTGGAATCTATTGCCGTTCGACCGAAATACGCAGAAAAAGTTTTTGGAAATGAAGCCAGATGAAATTGAAAATTATGTCCAGCAAATGATGGGCAAGATGCTCCAGCCAAATATGCAAGGGATGTTAAAGCCAGAAGAATGGCTTAAAGGGATGCAGCAGCAAAGTGCACCGAATCCAGTCCAGCCTGAGGCCGGACTAAATGCAGAAATGTTTGAAACTCATGATTATGTTTTTGTAAGGCTGCCGCTTAAAGATGAATCCATGTTAAAACAAATGAAACTCTTCTATACTTCAAACCAGGTTATTGTCGAGCACATCCCTGATCTTTCAGATAAACACACCCTCGTACTGCCAGCGACCGTTAAGCGTAAAGGAGCAGCAGCAAACTACCGCGATGGCGTATTGGAATTAAGGCTACAAAAAATGGTTGATATGCAATTTGCGGAAATCGACATATCCAAATGAGTTCAAAAAAAGAACAGCCGGGTGGCTGCTCTTTTTCTTCCATTATTTCCCAATGAACATTTGTGTCCAATAGTTACCTGTTGCTACATGGCCAACACCGATATGTGTATAGCTTGAGTTCAGGATGTTCGCACGGTGACCTGAACTGTTCATCCATGCATTTACTACTTCTTCTGGGGTACGCTGGCCCATAGCGATGTTTTCACCAGCTGAACGATAAGAGATTCCAAACTTCTTCATCATATCGAAAGGTGAACCGTAAGTTGGGCTAGTATGGCTGAAATAACCTTTGCTTTGCATATCTCGGGATTTTTCCCTTGCTACTTTACTTAGTTCTGTATCAAGAGCAAGTGGCTTCAAACCATTCTTTGCTCTCTCTTGATTTGTCAGCTCAACTACTTTTTGCTCGTAGGCACTAACAGCTGAAGATACAGGTGCAGCAGCTGGCTCTTGAGCAGGGGCTTTAGCCGGCTCCTGAACTGGTGCAGGCGCTGGAGCTTTTACAGGTTCTTGTACTTTTGTTGGTTCTGGAGTTTTAACAGGCTCCTGAACTTTGGTGTCAGCTGGCTGTGCTTGTTTCCAAGAGAATTGATAGTTCTTAAAATACTTTTGCAGAATAGAATTGATTTGCTCGTTGCTTAAATTTCCATTTTGGTAATAGTAAACCTTTGATTGTATAGTAGATGCATCTGCTTTATCCATCGCGGGATTAGAAGCGAATAGAGCTGCAGCAGCAATTGCTGTTATAATCATTTTCTTTTTCATTCTCGAATTCCTCCCGAAAATTTAGTTTGTCTCTCTCTTGCACACTAATCATATCATGCGATTTTTGTAATATTTATGGGAGAAACAGGTAACACTATTATACTATGAAAATGAATTTGATTATTTTTTGTTTGATAGGTAAAAAAAACAATGTTTAAAAGACTTTTAACTTGAATCATATAGTATTATCATTATTTTCCTTTTTAGTTTCGAAAGACCAGTTAAACAAAAAAAAGGAAGAATTAAGTGATTGACAACTTTTTGACCAGACGTCTTTCATGACAATTTTTTCGGCAATATGACAATCATTAATGTATATTACATGCCAATTGGCCTTATATAGACAGCAAAAGAATGAAAAAAAGCGGCCATCGCCGCTTTTTCCTCTTTAGTGCCCATGCTGATCCTCAGACTCTGAATCTTTGTCATCCATTTTCATTTCAGAGGATTTCCCCTCTTCTTCTGGCTCACTTGGGCTGCCCACGATAAATTCAATTTTTGGCATATTATGCATCCTTCTGGCAGTCACATGAGAAATAATATAATAGGTACCTTCTTCATCAAAGGATTTTTTCAAGCTATAAATTCCGTTTTGATCGTGTTCCACCACAATTTTTTCGTGTTCTTCTGCCTGTGAACGCCAGATTTCAAATTTCACTTCGTCTGCGTCCTCTACTTTTTCTGTTCCATAAGTTATCTTGGCTTCAAACGTGATTTCCTCATTTAATTCGGCTTTTTCAGGATTTGCTGTCAACTCAACTTCTAAAAACTGCGGTTCCTCTTCCACTTCCTGCTGTGAACATCCTGTCATAATCAGACCTATCAATGCTGCCAATAACACTACCAACATTCGTTTCATTTAATATACCCCTTAATTAATTTTGTGAAATCTTGCTTCTAAAAGAGCTTGCATTGACTTTGGCAACGCTCAGTTTGATCCCTGAAACGCTATAATTCCACGGCTGGAAAATAGAGAGTAATGGTCGTACCATGTCCTAGCTCACTTGATATTTCCATTTTACCATCATGAAGCTCGACTAATTTATCAACAATCGCCAGACCCAAACCTGTACCTCCGTCTGCTCTGGACCTTGCCTTATTCACTCTATAAAAGCGTTCAGTCAGCTTTTTTATATCCTCTTCTGGTATTCCCGTCCCAGTGTCTTCAATCTCGACTTTACAGCCATAGGCATCCTTTGCAAGTCTGATTAAAATCCTGCCGCCACTCTCAGTATAGCGGATCGCATTGTCAATGAGGTTCTGGAAAATCTGCTCGAGTCTTCCTTCATCACCATTAATAATGATATCCGGATCAAGATTAAGTGTTAGGCTGATCTTCTTTTCATCCAGGGCTGGACCGTACTTGATAATAAAATCTTCGATTAGCTGTGCCAGCGGGAAAGGACTTTTCATTAAACTATATTCATCTGCATCCAGTCTTGATAAATCAAGCAAATCTTGAACAAGCTTTACCATTCTGCCGGATTCCCTGTTTATTAGCTTTAAATATTTATTCTTCTCATCAGGCTCTTTTATCATCCCTGTTTCCAACGCCTCGCTATAGCCTTTTATATAGCTTATAGGAGTCCTTAATTCATGGGAAACATCTGCAAGGAATTCCCTCTTTTTCTCATCTTCTTTTTGTACAGACTCGGACATATGGTTGAAAGCTTTTGCCAGCTGACCAATTTCGTCTTCAGATTTGATATTTACACGTGCAGAGTAATCTCCTCCAGATACCCTTTCAGCTGCCTCCTTCATGGCAGCAAGAGGCCTGGTTAGCTTTCTAAGCATTTTAAACCCAAGGAAAGCGGCAATGATAATGAACAGTACTCCGCCAATCAGCCATAAAAAAGAGAAATCGACAGTCAGCTCGGAAATTTTAGCAAGGGGAACATATAAATAAATGATTCCTTCAAGCCGGTTATCGTCAAGAAGAGGAATGGCCACAGCAAGGATCTTTCTTCCAAACCTCTCTTCAAATCCTGATTTCATGACTGGTTCACCATTAAGAAGCTGTTCTCGCTCTTCCTTCCCGATCAAGGTTTCATAATCAATTGAATAAGGGAGGCAGGCGCTTAGCTCCTTTGGGTTACTGACAAGGAATACCTCGGACTCCGATTTTTCATTATACCATTCTACCTGCTCCTTCATTTCATCGGTCAATGGACCGCCTGGATAGTCACTCGCCAGGCGGTAACCTTCTTCAATAAGTGAATCTTCAACTATATCGACATATAGTTTTTCATAAAATAGATAGGATAAAAAAAAAGAATACAATACAGTTACCAGTATGGTGGCGGTAACCGTCAGCCATAATTTTTTAAACAGGCTGTCAGAAAAAGAAATCATGTTTCCGGCACCTCGAATTTATACCCTACACCCCAGATGGTTTGAATATAGTCTCCTGTTCCCAGTTTCATCCTCAGCGTCTTAATGTGTGTGTCGACAGTCCTCAAGCTGCCATGGTAATCCATTCCCCAGACAAACTCCAGCAACTGTTCCCTACTTAGGGCCTGGCCCTGGTGCTGAACAAGAAAAACGAGCAGCTCAAACTCTTTGAGGGTGAGCGGAACATTATTTCCTTCCACACTGACTCTTCTTCCCTTCTTATCTATGTTAATTTTTCCCAGAGTCACTGAATCTTCATCATTCTTGACAAAAGACGTCCTTCTTAACAATGCATTGATTCTTGCTACAAGCTCTCCCGGACTGAAAGGCTTGACTATATAATCATCTCCCCCAAGCTGGAGCCCTTTTACTTTATCCCATTCTTCTCCTTTAGCTGAAAGGAAGATAATCGGTACCTGCGAAAAAGTCCTGATCTTTCCGCAAACGGCAAAGCCATCCTCAAAAGGCATCATAATATCAAGAATGACCAGGTCAAAGTTTTCTTCCTGCAGTTTTCTCACTCCATCTACCCCGTCTGCGGCATGGACACATTTGAACCCTGAATTTTCAAGATACATTTGCACAAGATTGCGCATATCTTCTTCATCATCTATGATTAAAACTTTTATGGGATTCATCCTGCTATCTCTCCCTCGTTACGATTTGAAATGGGCCGTTTCCAACTTCTAGTGTGTTCTCTATGGATAGACTATCCGGGGCGATTATATATACTTCATTGCTGTCATAACCGGCTACAATGAGTTTGTCCGCAAAAAAATCAATTTCGAACGGATTTGCCCCCACCTTCAATGAGTCCTTCATTCTCCCGTCCTCACCCAATTTATACAGCATATTCGATCCATGGCTCAGGACAAATACATCATCTTCATCCTTCGTGAAATCCACTGGCATGACAGGAGCTGAAATCTCTTTCATTAAACGTCCATTATTCAGGTCATAGATGTGAATTGATTCTTCAACTTCCGTTCCTTTTCCATGCCCGCCAATCCAAAGCTCATCTTTTTCCCTGCACAATAACGCACCTGCTGCAGCAGGATGGATTTTAAATCCCGGAAGCCGCTTTTTATCATTTGTGTCGATAATACTTAACATTTCTTGATTATAGCTGATGGCATAAAGCTTTTCCTCGGCCTCGAGAAGTGTCAGCGGGTCTTTTTCAACCTTTATTTCATCCACTTCCGTTCCTTTGATATTGTAAAATCGGACACTGTCCCTATCCTGGTCGGCGAATGCGATTTCCGCTCCATTCTCTACCAATAGAGCATTCACGATTCCCTTTCCAGTTTTCCACGATGCAATCTTCTTCCCTTTACTCAACGAATACAAATCGGCAGTATCGAGACTTTTGCCATAAAGCAATATCGTATCATTGTCAGGAAGGATCAGCCCTCCGATGTACGGACGGTCAACAGCCCAGTCAGGTAATTTTTCACCTTTTTCCATATCATAAAATGAAATGGTCATTTCTTTGATATTTATTGTCGATATAATAGAAGAATCCTTTGGTATCGATTCAAAAGATTCAAAAGTACACGCTGATAACAAAACAGTGAAAGCTGCTGCAGTGATTATATAAATCCACTTCATAATTTACTCCTTTTCTGTCACAAGTATCTCATATTATTATAGCTCTAATTTGTGATATTTCTATGAAGTTGAACAATACGGGTTAAAAAGCAATAAAGTTATTGAAGTTTTTTGCAAAAAGAAAAAACTTGCCGACATTAGCGACAAGTCATGAATTATGTATTTTGTCATTTGATGATCATTTCTTTTTTAACAGCGATTTCTTTCAGTTCTTCAGCAAGCACTTCAAGTTCCCAAGGGCTATCTGATTCAATTAGGAGTTCATTAGCTTGCAGGGTAATTTTGAAAAAAGAATCATGAAATCCACCAGTGAATTCTATCTGACCATGAGATACTGTACAACGATGATCATTTTGCTCTATCCAGCATCCTTTAATAAGCAAGTCCAGGATCCCTTCGACATGAACAACTTCTCGGACAAGTTCCAACTTTACGGTTCCAATACCAGACATTAGAATCCTCCTCGTTACCAATTGTCGAAATATTCACTTCACTATTAGTGTACGTATTAAGTTGAAAACAAGCAAGTATATTTCGACATATCCTGGATCCTTCTCGACCACTAATGTAGAAATACCTGTCACCTTATAAATTGCTAACTCCCCAGATTACAAGGTTTCCGTTCCTTTTCATGCAGGGTAATCGCTTGGTTGGGCATTGAATCACCGTTTCCGTTCCCTTTCATGCTGGGTTATCGCTCATTCGGGCATTGAATCACCGTTTCCGTTCCCTTTCATGCTGGGTTATCGCTCATTCGGGTATTGAAACAAGGTTTCCGTTCCTTTTCATGCTGGGTAATCGCCCAGTTCGGCATGGATCACGGTTTGTTTCAAAAAAAATAGAGACAGCTTTCGCCATCCCTATTGGGGGGGGTTATTCAGTTGGACCCGTCCATGCCATCATGCCGCCTTGCATGTTGATCACGTTATAACCATAGTAATCCAGGAATTGAGTTGCCCTGGAACTGCGGCCGCCCGAACGGCAGACCATTACGTAAGTCTTGTTCTTGTCTAATTCATTCATCCTGAACTCAAGCAAACCTAATGGAATATGAATCGATCCCGGAATTTTATCTTGAGCTACTTCGCTTACTTCACGAACATCCAAAACTTCATATTCATTTGAGCCTAATCCATTTTGCACTTCTGTTGGTGTCATCTCACGCATTTCAATTTCCTCCCTATTACTTTATCATTAATTACCAGGCGCTCATGCCGCCCTTTACATTCGTTACATTCTTGAATCCAGCTTTTTTCAATAACTTGCTTGCCTGGCTGCTGCGCATTCCGCTCTGGCAAATGACAACTACATCCCTATCCTGCGAAAGTTCACCGGTACGGTTACCAAGCTGTTGCAATGGAATATTCTTGAACCCTTTAATGTGATTCCCTTTATATTCACCTGGAGTCCTTACGTCAACGTATTGCACTCCAGCCTTTTTTGATTTCATCATATCACCTAATTGTGCTGTGGTGATTTGGTTTACTCCCTTAGTTGGAGCGAAACGACTCCATAAGAAAGCTGCTGCTAGCACAACGATCAATACATTAATTACTACATCCATCCGTAAGCACCTCTTTCTCCTCATTTTAGTAAGTCATGATTTTTTAGTGAGGCAATCTTGCACACCACTTATACCCATAAGGGTATTTTAATTGACAAAAATCAACTTGTCAAGAACAGAAACTCTTTATTTTCTGCTCTTCACAAGCAATTCCACTGCATCATTTACTGCCTGGGACGTTTCTCTGCCTTCTTGCAGATCACTGATTAAGCATTGTTCAAGATTCTTGCTGACAACCAAAGCAATCGTGCGGTCAACTGCAGAACGAATAGCTGATAATTGGGTTACGACCGACTTGCATTCCTCCTGTTCTTCGAGCAGGCGGATGCTTCCTCTTACCTGTCCTTCGATCCTCTTCAAGCGATTCACAATTTCCTTATTGTACTCCACCTTGCCACCTCCTACTATGATGGTCGAGTAATTGTATAGCCTTTAACATGGTAACCATATTTTTTCAGCAATCTTGCACCGAAATTCTTTTCTAGCTCATTTGATGCAATAATGACGATATGCCTGTTAGGAATTTCTTTAATATATCTTTTCAAATATCCGCAAGGAATATTAATTGCGCCATTTACCGGATTTTTAGCAGAATCCTGATAATCTCTAAGATCGACAAAGACTGCATCCTTTTCATATCCCTTTACTGCCGGAAGATTCCTTACTGGAACATAACGGTTGAAAGCTAAGGTAATCAAAAGGAGACTGATGATTAAAGTTGTGAGCAACTACTCTTCACCTCTTGTTATATCTTGTTCATTACTGAACTTATAATATTTATTGTATACCATAAGGGGTATAAAATCAATAGTTGAAGAAATATTTTTTGACATTTTTTTAAAAAAACAAGGCTCTGTTAAACTTTGCTGTTGATTTTCGTTCCAGGCGCTTCGCTTTCCGCGGGCAGTCGGGGAGCCTCCTCGGCGCCTTATGCGCCTGCGGGGTCTCCCCATGACTTTCTCATCCCGCAGGAGTCTACGCGCCTTCCACTACAATCAACAGGGCTTTAAAACAACAATGGACTTTAACAGAGCCAAAAACAAAAAAAGAAGCAAGAATTCCTTCCTTCCTTCTTTGATTACTATATCAATATTGGATCAAGTGCATCAGCAATCAACTGCCATTTTTCGCTTTATACTACTTGATTATTTATTCTTCCACTCCAGCTTGGATTGCCTCAGCTGTTTCCAAATGAAGGTGGATCAACATGATTTTACTCTCACTTGGCACAGAGGACTCTACTATTCTTTTAGTGGCAAGGAAGTATTTTACCATTAATGGTTTTCTAGCTCTCGGATGTGAATTTTCATCCTTTAGGTCTCTTCTTATCGCTTCTTTTAATATGTCTTCCGGTACCTGTTCGGATTGGAGTTTTCGATTGTTCCAAATAGTCCTATACTCATCAAGTAATTTATCATAATCCATTCCTTGCATCGTGACTCCCCCTGCAGTTAATTCGCCTAATAAAACCCTCATTAGTATATTTACATATTTCAGGCTGATAATGCAAAAAATAAGTTAAATAAAATTAAAGGAGAATAGCTATGAGCAAACCTTACCGATGCCCTAATTGCAAGACGAACAGGACAAGATTCAATATGATATCCCAAGTTCCCCAACCTGTAAAATTGAATCCGCAATCAGGTGAAATTGTAGAGCAATATTCAAATGACCAGCTTGAACCTTTTCACCTTCCATACAAAGGTCCAGAACTGAAAATACAATGTGCAGCTTGTGGACTGGTTGAGGATGAAAAAACCTTTGCCAAATTTGGGGAGAGTTAACGATAATCAAAGCCCATTAAGAACATAAGTTAAAAAAGCTTGAGATTTCTCAAGCTTTTTTATTTGCCTGCCTTCATGCCTATATCATCAAAAAACTTTACAGAATCTACTCTCCATTGTTCATTTGGCATGTACCTCACAAGATGTACTTTACCTAAAAAATTCTTTCCGCCAGTCCCTTTTAACTGCAAATTAACCTCGACAGGGACAGATAGACTCAACTGATCTCCAACATCCTCCGCAGGCAAAACTTCCATGCGGGAAATCCTGATATTCTCTATTTTGTACAGGAGGTTCTCCCATTCAAGGACTTGAAGAGAGATTAATGAAACGATGTCACTGTCCTGCTGCTTTAGCCCAGCAATATAGGCATTGACTAGGTCGTAAGGATCGGTTTGTTCCAGGTATCCTTCGAGCTTGCCTGCTGATTTCAGGATCATCAATTTATGGGAAAGATCCATAAAGTTTGTCCTGTGCGTCGTGCTTCCATAAAAATGGATGCAAAAGTGACCTGGAAAGTTATTTTTCAAGGCACCACCGCCATGTGGCATTCCATGCATTGAGGCTGCAATTTTGCCATCTTCCGAGATCACGATAATTGCCCTCCGCTTCCAGCTCCACTTACCTTTATAAATCTCTTTCATGATTGCCGTATCCTTTGAAGTTAAAGGCTGAACATCCGCATGGTTACTGCCCGCTCTTCTTTGGACGCGGAACTTCATCCCTGTTTCAAAATCGACAACTGTGAACTTACTGTACCTTGGGAGAATTTCATTCACTTCTTCCCACTTCAGCATATTGATCTGGTCCCTTTTCGTATTATTCTTGGCTTCTATGTTGTTCCCAGTCATAGCAAGAAAAAAAATGACCATGATCATTACTTTCACTACTGGCATTTATAATCAACTCTTTTTCACTCGGCTTAATCTTGCTGTTTACTTTGCTAAAATCCAACAAAGCAGAATCACGCTCCATGAAAGTTTTTGCTTTTTTGCCCCCTGCTATTCAAAACCTCTTTTTAAAGCAAACAAAAAACCCAGCAAAAGCTGGGTAAATTAGTATAAACCTACTTTTCCAGGTTCATCAGCTGTTCTGCTAAAAGACTCCAGTCTGTTACCTGACCGATGAAAACGAGATTGAGCGGCATCTTCATATACTCCTTCATATATAAAGGCATCCCGTACGAATACTGGAACAGGTCTGGATATTGAGAATGATCAAATAATACATACCCTTTTATCCGATAAATCGAATCTGGAAGCGCCCTCAAAAAGTCTTCAAAACCTTTTTGGCTGATAGGGCCTTTGAATTGATGAACATACGTGCTAAGCCTCAGATCAGCCTGTACATGCGCCCCAGTGCTTTTAGCTTTTTCAGTATAAGCCAATCCTTCCAGCAGTTTCATCGGCACTTTGGAATAGGTACTTAAAATGCATTTAGCTTGAGAATTAAGCCTTTGGATATCCAGGTTTATTTTTGCCTGTTCTGCTTCATTGAGAAGGTCTGACTTATTAACGATGATGAGGTCAGCATGCTTTACTTGTTCGAGCAAAAGCTGATGCACTTGTGGATCTAATGTCACCCTATTGAACCATTGAGGCCCATCCACTGTTGTAATGATTCCTTTGATCTCAAGCTTGTCCGCAAATAATGGGGATAGGACAGCATCCAAAACCTCAACCGGATGAGCGGCTCCTGTAGTCTCTATATAAATTGCATCGAGATCATGGTCAAATAACAATCCCTGAAGCTGGGATTCGAGTTTGTCCTGGATTGTGCAGCAAATGCACCCTCCCAGTAGCTCTTTCAAGGGAACATCTGTGTCCACAGCATCGGAATCAATCGAAACATTGCCAAGCTCGTTCATCATAACGGCAATTGTCCGTCCGCTCTCTTTTTCATGCTGTAAAATTTGTTTAAGCAGTGTCGTTTTACCTGTGCCAAGAAAACCTGACAAAATGTAAACCTCTGTTTTTTTCATTTTCTTTTCCGCCCATCTTTTCTATGTAATATGGAAAATCTCCAGCAAATGCTGGAGATCCGCCTTTTATTTATTCATTTCCTGCTTTAACACTTCTAGTGCTTTCTGAATCTGCGGGTCGTCATTTTTAATCTGTTCACGCAAAGCATTCATTAATTCAATCGTCGAGCTGCCCTTAAGGATACCCGTTTCCTCAAGTTCTTTTGATTTTTGGAAAGCCATCACAGCTTCCTTAGTTTTCCCATCATAAAAACCATCTTCACGACCTGGATCAAATCCAAGAGCTTTAAGCATTTTTTGTGCAGCCTTGACTTGTTCAGATGCTGTGGATTCCTTCAATTCAGCTTCAGGATCAATGAATGGCAATGATGCATAGTCAGGCATTGATACTTCATGGTCCGGCTTAATGCCTTTCTTATGAATCCAATTGCCTTTAGGTGTCAACCATTTCTCTGTAGTGAACTTCATATTCGATCCATCTGAAAAATCTTCCGCTCGCTGGACCGTCCCTTTACCGAATGACTTCTCCCCTACAAGAGGAACTTCAGCAGATTCGCTGACTGCTCCTGCCAGGATTTCGGATGCACTGGCACTCCCTTTATCGATGATTACAACCAATGGGAGGTTTTGGTTGTTTTCATTCTCTGATGCATATTTCTCTACATTTCCGTTGCGGTCTTCAACCTGAAAAAGGATTTCACCTTCAGGGACAAAGAGACTGGATATTTTTATGGCTTGATCCAAGAGACCGCCAGGGTTTTGGCGAAGATCAAGAACCAAACCTTGCATTCCTTGTTTTTGAAGATCATTCAAGATATTGACTAGTTCATTTGCTGTGTTTTGGGAGAAATTTGTAATCTGAACTTTCGCAATTCCATCTTCCAGCATTTCACCATAAACCGTTTCAATTGGTATGGTATCTCGGGTTATTGTGACGTCAACCGGTTTTTCTCCACCCTGGCGAAGAATCGAAAGCTTTACGTCCGTACCCTTTTCGCCTCTTATTAGAGCCACCGCTTCGGTTGTACTCATTCCTTGCAGACTTTTCCCGTCAACTGACATAATCTTGTCCTCAGGTTGAAGGCCAGCCTTTTCCGCCGGAGAACCCTTTAACGGAGTGACAATGAAAATGAATCCATCTCTCTCCTGGATTTCCGCTCCGATTCCCTCAAAGGAAGAAGATAGGCTCTGATGAAAGTTTTTGGCATCTTCTTGGCTCATATAATCTGAATAAGGATCATCCAATGATTCAAGCATACCATCTATCGCACCATTTATTAGCTTTTCCTGATCGACTTCCTGGAAATAGTCATTTTTCAGTGTATCGTATGCATCGTATAGCTTTGCAAATTCTTCTCTTTCCCTAATTACCTGTACCGCTGGCTTGTCCTCGCCAAAAGCAAGGGCAAAGGTAGTGATACCCGCTGTTAAAAAGACTAGAAAAAACAACAGCATTGCAAAGTGGAACTTTTTTATCCGAAGAAAACTATTCTTGGACTCTGTTTCTGCAGCCTTTTCTTGGCCCTTAAGATTTTCGCTGTTTTCTTCATTCATATTTTGCTGATCCAACCCTTTTCACCACTTTCCAATCAAGCTTAAAATCCTTAATGATTATTAGGATAACATTTTTGCTGTGAAATTAACAGAAAAATAGGTATTGCAAAAAGAGGGGTCCCAATACTTGGGACACCCTCTCTTTTTTGGTGGCAGTGAAGAGTTGATTTCGTCTTCACCCAACCAAATTGAATTCTTACTCTACATCGTAACCTTGATCTTCAACTGCAGATTTCATTTTGCTTACTTCTGCTTTTGAAGCATCATATTCGACTTCGGCTTTTCCTTCTGACAGGGAAACAACGACGCTTGAAACTCCGTCTACGCCCATCAATGCATTCTTAACTGCCTTTTCGCAGTGTCCACAAGTCATTCCAGATACGTTTAAAGTTGTTTTTTCCATTAGAAATCTTCCTCTCTTATTCTAAATTTATAACTTAATCCGCTTCAAACGAAGGGAGTTAGTCACCACAGAAACTGAACTGAATGCCATAGCAGCCCCTGCTACCCAAGGAGCCAGAAGACCTATGGCAGCAATCGGGATTCCCGCTGAGTTGTATGCGAGAGCCCAGAACAAGTTTTGGCGAATATTTTGCATCGTTTTTTTACTTAATGAGATGGATTTAGGGATCAATGTCAACTCCCCACCTAGAATCGTGACGTCAGCTGCCTCGATGGCAACATCAGTACCTGTTCCAATGGCGATGCCGATATCAGCTAGTGCTAGCGCAGGTGCGTCATTGATGCCATCTCCGACCATCGCGACTTTCTTGCCTTTCAGCTGAAGCTCTTTGACATGATTCGCCTTTTCTTCTGGCAATACTTCTGCGATTACATTTTCTACTCCAACCTGTGCCGCAATTGCTTTTGCAGTTCGGCTGTTATCACCAGTAAGCATATATACTTCAATACCCATGGATTTGAGCTCTTCAATCGCGGTTTTCGCTGTTTCTTTTACTGTATCAGCAACCGCGACGATTCCATCCACCTTATTGTCAATCGCGATCATCATCGCAGTTTTTCCTTCAGTCTCCATTTTTTCGAGACGGTCTTCGTAGCGTGTGTATTCAATACCTTCTCTGCTCATAAGCTTTCTGGTTCCGACAAAGACTCTCTCACCGTTGATGGTGGCTGCAATTCCGTGTCCAGGTATCGCAGAAAACTCATCCATTGATATTACCTCTATGTTTCTTGAGTTTCCGTACTCGACAATGGCTTCAGCCAGAGGATGCTCGGAAGCCTTTTCCGCAGATACTAAATATTGCAGTACCTTATCTTCTTCACCGAATATTTCCAGGTCGGTTACGCTTGGTTTCCCTTTAGTAATAGTTCCCGTTTTATCCAGAACTATAGCATTAATTTTGTGTGTTGCTTCTAAGTGCTCTCCACCCTTAAAAAGAATCCCATTTTCTGCACCTTTACCTGTTCCGACCATAATGGAGGTCGGAGTTGCAAGACCAAGTGCACAAGGGCAGGCAATAACAAGGACGGCAATGGCTGTTTCCAAAGCTGAAGCAAAGTCGCCAGGAGTGATAACAAAGTACCAGACAAGGAATGTTACGATCGCGATTGCAACAACAATCGGGACAAAAATTCCAGAAATCTGATCTGCCACACGCTGGATTGGAGCTTTGCTGCCCTGGGCGTCTTCTACTACCTTAATGATTCCTGCAAGAGCGGTATCTTTACCGACCTTTGTTGCTGTCATCGTCAAGGTACCATTTTTATTGATGGTAGCTCCTATCAAGGAGTCACCAGCTGCTTTTTCAACAGGAATGGATTCACCGGTGATCATCGCTTCATCTACAGCGGACTGGCCGGATACAACCTTGCCATCGACTGGAATCTTCTCTCCTGGTTTAACGAGAATGATATCATTTACTTTTACTTCTTCTATTGGCAGTTTAATTTCCTCGCCATCCCTGATGACAGTCGCTTCTTTAGCCTGCAGGCTCAGAAGCTTGGAGATCGCTTCAGTCGTGCGTCCCTTTGCAAGCGCTTCAAACAATTTCCCGACAAGGATCAAAGTGATCAGGACAGCACTTGTCTCGAAATATAAATGCGGCATGTAAGACGGATTTCCAATTGTTTTAATTGCTTCTGCAAGGCTGTAAAAATAAGCAGCCGATGTACCTAGCGCAACCAGCACATCCATATTGGCACTCTTGTTCTTGAGTGACTTATACGCTCCAACATAAAATTGCCCGCCAATCCAGAATTGAACAGGAGTAGCCAATAATAGCTGGAACCACGGATTCATCAATAGATGAGGCATTGGCAGTCCCGTATCCCAGGGTGCGTGGCCAATCATCGTATAAAGAAGCGGTAGTGATAAAAGGATGGATATAAATAATTTTCGTTTCTTAGCATTTATTTCCTCTTCTTTTTGCTGAGCTTTTGCTTCCCTCTGAACCTTCTCTTTAGCATCATAGCCAAGATCCTGGATTTTCGAGATGATTTTCTCGGCTGAAAGGACAGCACTATTAAACTCCACAGAAGCGGACTCTGTTGCAAGGTTAACTGTGGCTGCTTCCATTCCATCCATCTTGTTGAGTACCTTTTCAATCCTAGTTGAACATGCTGCACAGGTCATGCCGAAAACATCTAAATCCATTTTTTCGTTTCTGACACCGTACCCCAGGTCGTTGATTTTATTGAATATATCGTCTGGTTTAATTTTTTCTGATTCGTATGTGACTGAGGCATTTTCCATCGCCAGATTTACGGTTGCATCGACGCCATCCATTTTATTAAGGACCTTCTCAATCCTTGTCGAACAGGAGGCACATGTCATACCCGTTATGTCGACAGTCATTTGTTCTTTCATCATCTACACCCCGTTTCAATCGAAATTTTCATTCCGTCTCTCATACTTACTATACCCCTGTATAGTATATTTATCAACAATAAAGTTTGTGATATTTATTATTTTACCTTTAACCATTAATACTACTGTTAAAAATATCACTATTTATGAGGATCTGGCAGATGAAGTGTTGACATTTTTTAAAACAAGCCTTTAAAAATCTACCTGTAGTTGAGAGAACAACAAGGTTATGAAAAAAGTCGTTAGACAAAAAGCCTGGCTTATCGGCCAGGCTCCTCACTAAATTTTCTTCACATTTTCGAAGTACTCTTCCAATGTCCATTCATTTTCATATATTTCAGTGGCAGCTTTGATGCCAACATACCGAAAATGCCACGGTTCATACATATATCCTGTCAGGGTTTCTTTACCCTTTGGGTATCTTAGGATAAACCCGTATTTATGGGCATTGTGGGCAAGCCACACACCCTCTTTAGTTTTGCCAAACTGTTCATTCAGATTAAAATTATTGGTCTTGCTGGAAATATCCATCGTCAAACCGGTTTGATGCTCACTGCTTCCAGGTCTAGCAACTGCTTGAAGAGCTTTTTCCTCCCCAACCTTATTTACTTCCGCGTTAAAAAGAGTTTCCTGCCTTCCATATGACCGGTACCCTGAAACAGCAGCAAGTTCAATCCCGTCATTCCTCGCACCTGTAAACATTTTTTCCAGGGCTGTTGCAGCTTCTTGCCTCATAAGGCTCTTTTCAAGCTTAGCATCTCCAAAAGAGAATGGGACATTCGGCCGAACCAAATCTCCCGGGATATACTGATCTGGCAACCCAAAAACCTTATTTACAAGCGCCATCGTATTCTGAGGGTTCTGAATGACATTCTTTCCGTCCGTATTCTGTACTACGTTGAAATACGCTGCTTCAAGTGTCAATCCTTCTTCTTCTACAGGCTTGTCCTCGACCTGAGTAGTGTTTTCCGTATTTTGTTGAGATTCTTTTACCTCAGTTGGCTGGTCTTCCTGCACATCTTGTCCAACCAATTTATCTCCCAAATAAGGAATTTTTTCAAGATACGGCTCTACTTGTGAGCAACCTGTCAATAATATCGGCAAAGCGATTATCAGCAATAGTTTTTTCATTTAGTCCACCAATCTTCAACATTTTAAGGCAATAACACCATTCTAACATTTTTCGGCAAACTTTCGAATGGCCTTTTTTCCCATTATTCTTGTTAATCATTATGACAGTTTTGAGAATATGCTAAACTCATGAGGGTGCGTTCTTAGACATTTTGACTCTACAACGCCTTCAAAATATCCATTAAGTGCTGGTTCTTAGACATTTCGACTTCCCTCTGCATTCAAAATGTCCATTAAACGCTGTTTGCATTTTGAAATGGCCATTATGTATATCCATATAAAAACCCTTTCCTCAAAGGAAAGGGTTTACAAATACTTACTCTTTGATTGCTGCTTCGAGTGCAACTTCGATCATGTCATTGAAAGTCGTTTGGCGCTCTTCTGCTGTTGTCTCTTCTCCAGTCAGGATATGGTCGCTGACTGTAAGAATCGAAAGGGCGTTGCGATCGTATTTAGCAGCCAGTGTATAGAGAGCTGTTGTTTCCATTTCGACAGCCAGAATCTGGTACTGTGCCCATTTTTCCAATTCTGCATTATCATTATAGAACTGGTCTGCAGTGAATACGTTACCAACTTTAAGGTTCAAACCTTTTTCAAGCCCAGAATTATACGCTTTGTATAATAAGTCAAAGTTCGCTGTCGGAGCGTAATCTACTCCACCGAATGTAAGTCGGTTCATTTGAGAATCAGTTGAAGAAGTCATTGCCAAGATGACGTCACGGACTTTAACATCCTTCTGGATTGCACCGCATGTGCCTACGCGAATCAGGTTTTGGACGTTATAACTGTTCATCAATTCATTGATATAAATTGAAATGGACGGTACACCCATGCCTGTTCCCTGTACAGAAATTCTTTTTCCTTTGTATGTCCCAGTGTAGCCAAACATATTTCTAACTTCGTTATATAACTTTGCATCTTCAAGAAAAGTTTCAGCAATGTATTTCGCCCTTAATGGATCTCCAGGAAGCAATACCGTTTCTGCAATTTCATTTTCTTTAGCACCAATATGTACACTCATTCAATAATCCTCCATCCTATAGGTTGCTACCCCAAAACTATACCACAATATAGTTAAGCAGGAAAATCTTCAATCTCATGACATTTTTGTTAACGGGCATGCTAGAACTAGCTTTACCGAAGCTGAAACAAAAAATTCTTTCATATGCGAGTCGAAAAATCTGAAATAAAGGGGAATGACCTATGGGTAAAAAACACCGCAACCGAATCAACTCACCTAAGAAAAACAATCACATTTCTCCTGAAGCAATCGTTGCTGAACAGGAAGCTCACGGCAAAGAATTTTCAGCTAATGGGAGAAAGAAACAGGGATAAATAAAAGACGATGAAGCAGCCATTGGCTTGCTTCATCGTCTATATATTTTTTAACAGTAGCTTTCAATCGTGTTTTGAAGGTTTTGCTTTAATGACGGCAGGTCGGATGCATGGATATTCATCCTGACATATGTTTCATCCATACCCATCGCTTCCGACAAGAAGCCTCCAAGGCCCCGTGCCTTCCGGTCGACCTGCATTAAAACCTCGACCTCGTTCTCACTAATTGGATAGAAAATCACTTCCAATTCATCGAGTCGTCCTCTAAATGGACCTGATGAAGGCACAAATTCAAACTCCTGGATAAACGGCATGTTTCTGCGGAGATGTCTTGGCGCTTGTTCGCACTCAGCCTCCCTCAGTCGGAATCCAAGGTCGCTAACCGCGTTAAAAACCCCGTGCATCAGCTGATTCGGCACTACGGTCAAGAAATCTTTATCGCTAGGGTCTACTGCATTTTTAATATCAAGCCCCGTTGATACCCAAACCTTCGTCCTGCCCATCGATAATGGCATTTCCATCGGGAGCCTGAAAGAGAAAGGAATTTCCTTTGTTTCATTCTCTTTGATGATGAATGACTGCGTTAGCTTGAATCGGTCAATTTGTGCTGTAGCAGTGTACTTTTTATCATCCGCTTCTTTTATATAAGTTGTATGTAAACTCAAATAGATGTCGTCGATATTCTGCTCAGTGTTTCCCCCACGAATCTCGACAATTCCGCGTACTTCTTCTCCAGGCATCACCCTGTCCTTTTCCAACTTCGTATCGACTTTAGCTGCACCTATGCCGACACTGGCAAAAACCTTATTAAAAAATGACATATCCCTTGCCTCCCTGATTATACAAAATTCTTTTTCATATAAATGTATACGTTTAAAAATTGAGAGAGTTTCAGCGTGACGGAACTTTTTTTAAAAATTCATCGAATGAGGGTTTTGAGTAGGTATGAAAATTCATAGGCGGAGTATTTCCTGCTATTGTATATAGAAGACGCTTTTGAAGCAGAAATAGACGGAGATATTCCGGTTAACTACTAAAAATAGGACAAAATTAATCGATTTGGATTTAATAACCGGAAAAACGACTTTTATTTTCATGAAATTAAGGGTGATTTTTAATTTAAGCGAAATTTTTCCGTTTATTTTCAAATGCTGTTATAACAATGGTTAAATACAAAAAGACAGATTCTCATTAGAATCTGCCTTAACCATGCATAACCTACCTAGTCTATATCTTCTTCTTCATCGATGATACATTTTTCGATCAGATATTCAAAAGTGATATCTGCCATTTCTTCAAGTTCTTCCTCTGTGGGAACGTATCCCCTTTTTACAAGTTCATGAAAGAAAAATTCAGCAATCTCTTCTGTATCGATAATAACCTCAATCTCTTTCACAGATTCGCCCCCCTTTATTCCAAATGTATGTGAAACACGCCTGTTTCATGCCGAGCTCAACCAATTTTCCGAAAATTGTTCTATTGCTTTTGGACAAGCATAGAATGGAATAAATTCAAATCGGGAGTGAACAGGTATGGAGAGACTTGGTATCCTTGCAGAAATGTTTGTTGAGGACGTGAACAAGGAAAACAGTATGGTAGTTGAATTGTTCGGCAATATCGTGAACTTCTTATTTAAAGCTGTTTTAGTGTTGGGAATTCCTTTTCTTGCTTATGTTCTTATTGAATTTGCAGGTTTATTTTAAACATGGCTTTTGCCATCATTGTTAACGAGCGTTGACAGCTTACGAAGAATGACCCTCATGACATGCGCATATTCATCATCATTGAACCACTTATATAAAATCCGGTAATCATTATAAATATCAAGCAGATTATCGATCGTCATCCTCTTTTGATGGATTTTCCGCAGTTCTTCTTTTTCACCTGCTCGCGGCTGTTGAGACTTCTTATCAAGATTGACCGAAGGCTTCACTTCTTTATTGGCCGAAAACAAAAGACCCAACTTCTGGATGAACGTATCTGCACTGTCTGAATCCGCAACAAGTGTCAGTTCTTCCTCACCTGCTTCAAGCCATTCCCCATCTTTAATCCTGGATAGTTCATAAATGACATCCTCCCAGGCATCTTCTTTGTATCTCCAAATTTCAGTGCGGAAGCCGACAACTTTAAATAAGTCTGAGCCATACCCTTTAACCTGAACTAAGTCCCCAAAGAAATATTTATATTCGATGTCGATTTGCTCCTTTTCAAGCAGCTTCCCATCGTATTCAGAGAGCATCTGCAAACTTGTTTCCAAATACAAGCCCTCGCTCTTATTTATCTCATATACATGAAGGCCGTCAAGCCATTTTACATCAGTCACTTTCCCCACAGTTCCATAAATAGTGATCACGACTGTATCACCGATGTTAAACTTAGGTTTCTTCCGTTTTTCCATATCCTCCATCCTCTCAACGATGAGTCGTGAATTGTGATTACAACAGTATATGCAATTTTCTGAAAATCGCTACGCCTAGATATTAGATGGAAGCAGCTTTTATAAAAGGGAGTCTATGATGGACTTTTTTAGGAACAATAACTCCTTGAAAAAAAATAAGACTCCCGCGGTTTGACCGCAAGAGCCTTATTAACTTTCTGCTATTAAATACTCCTCCCAAGCTTCGTCAAAAACAGCCATACTTTCCGGGTATTGACCGTTCAGTTCCAGATAGGAGCTAATCTCATCATAATCTTCGGAGTTTTTCGGGAATGAGAGATCATCGTATGCGGAATTTGCAAACCTGCTGATTGCATCCGTCGGTTTTGTGGTCCGGTACTTCATAAGAAAGTGGTAAAAGCTTTTATACATATGAACGCCTGCCTATTGTTAAAATTAGTTTGTCCATACTATAACGGATTTGTTAAGTGTCCGTCCACTGTAATGCAAAAAACGAAGCACCTCCCGATTTGGTGAGGTGCTCCCTTTTTGGATTAAAGAATAAATTTAGTGCTTAGATTAGGATTTAGCTACAGCGCTACTCAAGGCGCCTGCTCTTTTCTTACTGCCATCTTGCTGATTTCGCCATTTCCAGTAATGCCCATATGATATTGAACATTAAAATCGCCACGGTGATTGGCACGGCATGCAGCCAATTCATCCCATATTTCTCAATAATCAGCCTAACATAATATCCGCAAAAGAATAAAACAACCATTGCTGCAACCAGCATGATTGATAATGCGATGGACATTTTCTCTCCCCATTTCATAAAAAATACTCCCCACTCTACTATAAAGAGGAGGGAGTAAATGGAGAAAAAGGAAGTATGAAATTTTTGTGAACAACACGCAGCAGCTGGTAATTTTTATCACACCAGGATATCAGGATGAAAAGTCAAAGTAATTACGCTTCAACAACCTCGGCTGTGCCATCAATTCTTCAAAGGTGACCACTTTACCGAGTTTTTTTGTATCGATTAAAAACAATTGGTCTTCGATTTCCTTCGTGATCAATTCGGTCTGGTATGTCATATCGCAATCGAGACAATGGATGGCAGGGGTTTCATTAATCTGAATTGCTTTCGTGCCGTCCGGAAGTTCCCAATAGACTTTGTCACTTACAGCTTTGGTATTTTCACTGCTGCACCACTCGCATTTTGACATCAGTCAACCCCCTTTGTCGTAGGAATAGCTCCCTGCCCATCAGCTGCTTCAGCTGTCGTCTTGTTCTGTTGCGCCATAAATTTCTTTTCCTTAAGCTCATCACGTTTTTCACGCTTATCCTTCAGAGATGCATGCGCAGGATCTTCCTCATACTTTTCCCTGCGGTCAAGCCTTCCAAGACCTTCTGGAATCAGGTTAAATTCACTGTCGTTCATAATCGCTGCGATTCCGGTGTTCGATTTTTTCTTCTCATAATCTGGGTACACTTGTTTGAAGTAGCCCTCCGCTTTTCCTGGAACATAATTTTCCGGCTCAGGGTAAGAGGTGATCACACCTTCAAAATTGCGGAGAACGACTTTTTCCGGACTTTGGGAAATCAAGTAATTCGGCTGCAAGGAGATTTTTCCGCCACCGCCAGGAGCGTCGACTACGAAAGTTGGGACAGCGTAGCCCGATGTATGTCCTCTTAAACCTTCAATAATCTCAAGTCCCTTTGTAACTGGAGCACGGAAATGACCTATGCCCTCTGACAAATCACATTGGTAAATATAATATGGGCGGACACGGATTTTTACGAGGTCATGCATAAGCTTTTTCATGATCGGGACACTGTCATTGATTCCTGCCAGTATGACAGACTGGTTTCCGACTGGTACACCCGAGTTTGCAAGCATTTCACAGGCCCGTTTCGAGTCTTCCGTAATTTCGATTGATGTGTTGAAATGTGTATTCAGCCAGATTGGGTGGTATTTTTTAAGGATGGAACAAAGATTCTCTGTAATTCGCTGCGGGAAAACAACCGGTGCCCTCGTTCCAATTCTGATAATTTCAACATGGTCGATTTCTCTCAGGTTTTTTAAAATATATTCGAGTATATTATCGTTGATGAGGAGACCATCCCCGCCTGAAATCAATACATCGCGGACTTCAGGGGTCTCCCTGATGTAATTGATTGCAGCATCAAGCTGCTTCTTGGCAACCCCCATGCCGATTTGGCCGGAAAACCTTCTCCGAGTACAATAGCGGCAATACATCGAGCATTGGTTGGTCACAAGGAAAAGCACCCTGTCAGGATATCTATGAGTTAAGCCAGGTACTGGCGAATCCTCGTCTTCATGAAGCGGATCTTCAAGATCATATTTTGTTTTGTGAATTTCCTTTGAGATGGGGACTGACTGCATTCTGATCGGGCAGCGCGGATCATCCGGATTCATTAATGAAGCATAGTAGGGTGTGATATTCAACGGAATGGTTTTCGTCGAGATCCTGACACCCTCTTCTTCTTCAGGCGTAAGATTAATCACCTTCTTTAAATCGTCCAGTGTCCTGATTGTATTGGTAAGTTGCCATAGCCAATCATTCCATTGCTCCTCCGTAACATCCTTCCAAAGCTCAATATCCTTCCAGTGTCTTGAAGGCTTATATAAAGTCTGTTTCATCCCAATTCCCCCCAGCTATTTTTATAGTTATTTATATTGCAAGTTCCGTGCCAAAAGTGACGGATTATTCTGAATACATTAAAACCAGCATCAGCTGGGAGTTCATACGATAGCTGGGGAAAATAAGTCAGTATAAAAAAAATAACCTGCTGAAATTTCGGCAGATTAGGTAGTTATATTTAATTTTTTGATTTTATATTGGAGTGTTTGCCTAGGAATATCCAGGAGGCTGGCTGCTTTTTGGATATTGCCGCCCGATGCATCAAGCGCGTCCTTGATTAACGAGATTTCCAACTCTTTAAGGTGGTCCCTTAAAATAAAAGAGTTTCGTGATTTTTCATCAGGGGGACCTGGGACGATGTTTTTCAGCATCATTGGCAGGTCTTGTCCAGTCAGCATCGTGCCTTCACATACATTCATCATGTATTCAATTGTATGTTTCAGCTCCCTTACATTGCCTGGCCATTGGTGGTTGAGAAAAATGGCCTTCACATGGCCATCCAGTCCAGAGATATGCTTACTCAGCTGGTTGTTATATTGGCTGATGAAGATATCGGATAAATAGAGGATGTCCTCTTTCCTTTGCCTTAAAGGCGTAAGTTCGAATGTCAAGACATTCAGGCGGTAAAACAAATCCGTTCTCAACTGGTTCTCTTCCATAGCCTGAACAGGGTATACATTCATCGCGGAGATCACCCTGACGTTGACGGAGATGACATTTGTACTGCCGATTCTTCTGACAGCCCCATCCTCTAAGACACGAAGGAGCTTGGCCTGCAGGTCGAATGGCATTGAATTCAGCTCGTCTAGGAAGAGTGTTCCACCGTTTGCCAGCTCGAAAAGACCCGGCCTGTCCACCGCCCCAGTATAGCTCCCCTTAGAGGTGCCAAACAGGATGCTTTCAAGCAGGTTTTCCGGTATAGCCGCACAGTTCTGCGCGATGAAAGGTCCATTTGCCCTATTGGAGGCGTTATGGATGGATTGGACGAAAAGCTCCTTTCCAGTACCGCTTTCTCCATATACAAGAATCGGTGAATCAGACATTGCCAGTTTCTCGGCCTTTTTCTTTATCGTCATAAAATGCTTATTTTTTGTAAGCATGTCACTGAATGTATAACCCGCTTGCAGTTTGACCGCTTTCCCGTTGCGAGGCTTAAGCTTTTTTTGGATTTCGACCAGACGTTCAGAAAGCTGCTTAATCTGGGAGTAATCCTTTGCAATTTCCACTGCACCGATTAAATCTCCCTGAACAAAAATTGGCAAGGTTGTATTGACAGTGTCAATCTTCCGTCCATGCAAATTGACAAAGGACTGGGTTTCATTAAAAATCGGTTTCTTCGTTTCAATTACTTTCAAAAGGGTGCTGGATTGATTATTCAGTGAAGGAAACACACTAAGCAGCGGCTTTCCAATCACTTCGCTGATTTCAAGTCCATCATGCCTTGCTGCCACCTCATTATAAAAAATGGTGATCCCAGCTGTATTCACGACGTGGATTGCCTCGTCAATGCATTTCAATATTGCGCTTAAGATTTCTTCCGTCACATTGGATACTGAATTCATCTCATCACACTCCCATATTGAGTATATGACAGAGTGCCGAAAAACTGTCTTATCACTGCCCAAAATTTGGCGTTTTTGCCAAATCTTTTACCCAAACGTTCATGTTTTCAATTTTATCATAGATATACACGTTGTTCACCAGCCTGCCGCGATACGCATAGCCCAATTGATACAGTGCTGCATTCATGCCAAAGGATAAAGCCCTGGCGATGGAGTAAGCGCAATAAATGCCATTTTCAATCAGTTCATCTTCAAGACGTGCCAGCAGCACCTTCATTAAACCGTGCTTTCTATGTTCTTTTAAGGTTGCGCAATCTGTCATTTCAGCATTTTTATAAAAAGAGTTCACATCCGCTGATGCCGCGCTGACAATCTGGCCGTCATTTACAAAGCCAAAATAAATACTCCCTTCTTTCATCGTTTTGACAATATACTCCGGGTCATTCAATGGTGTCGGATAGATTTGAAAAACCTTGCTATATAAAACAGACAGGCCCTGAGCGTCTGTTTCGTCCATTTTTTTCAGGATGTAATCATTTGGAGGTGTGATGTTCTGCGCCGGTTCCGCCAGATGGTACACACTCTTGATGATTCCATCTTCCTGTACCCAATGCAGTGAAGTCCTTCTTTCATCGCTATAGAACTTCGAAAAGAACACACAGTCATTGCCGAGGAAAAATCCGTCAATACCTGCCTCAAAACTGAAGCCCCGTTCAAGCAGCTGCGTAAAATGCTCTTTCCTTCCCTTGATAATCAATTTGTCTGCTTTTTCGCTCTCCACAAGCTTCTCCGCATGATCCAAAACATGTGGTAAACTGCCTAAATAATCTTCCACCCTGACCCGCTTATTCTGTTGATCCAGGTAAACAGTCACATTATAATTCTTATCAGAAAAGCTCAAGGTTTTTCCTAAATGCATGTTCATTCCCCCAATTCCCAAAATGTATGAAAAGCCTGGCTTTGGGCCAGGCTGACGGTCAATCTAGTTTAATGGATACGAGCTTCAGTTCTGTCATCTCTTCTAAAGCATATTTAATCCCTTCTCTGCCGTTCCCGCTCAATTTGACACCTCCATATGGCATGTGATCCACCCGGAATGTCGGGATATCATTGATCATTACACCGCCAACATGAAGGATTTTTGCTGCTTTGAAAGCTTTTTGAAGATCTTTTGTATAGACCCCTGCCTGAAGGCCAAATTGGGAGTCATTGACCTGAGCGAGCGCATCATCGAATTCTATGAAAGTGTTGATATGGACAACTGGCGCGAAAACTTCCTCACAGGAAATTTTGTCAGTGAGCTGTGCATTGAGCAGCACGGTCGGCTTCAGGATTTGCTTATCGCTTTCTCCGCCATATACCAGCTCCGCTCCATTTTCCACAGCGTCCTGAACCCACGTTTTTGCCCTGGCCACATCATTAGCACTGATCATCGCAGCTAAATCTGTTTGTTCATCCAGCGGATTTCCTACCTTCAGCTTACCAGTTTCTTCTACAAATGTTGAAACAAATTTATCAGCAATGCTTTCATGCACAAAAATTCTCTGAATGGATATGCAGACCTGGCCTTGATTTGAGAATGCTCCCGTAACGATTCTTGGCATAACCTTGTTAAAATCAGTTCCTTCGTCGACAATCAATGCGGAATTCGAACCTAGTTCAAGAGTTACCCTTTTGAGGCCTGCATTTTCGCGGATATGCTTTCCCACTTCAGGGCTACCTGTGAATGTGACCATTTTTACCCGATCATCTGAAATCAGTACATCGCCAACACTCTTCCCACTTCCAGTGACTACATTCAGAGCACCTGCAGGCAATCCTGCCCTATGAAAATAGGAAGCTATTTTGTATGCCGATAACGGTGTCTGGCTGGCTGGCTTAAGGGCGACCGTATTACCGGCAGCAATAGCCGGGCCGACCTTATGGGCCACGAGATTCATCGGAAAGTTGAAAGGAGTGATCGCAGCAATCACACCCAGCGGTTCCCTGACTGTATAAGCGACTCTTCCCTCGCCTCCAGGTGCCGCATCCATTGGGATTGTTTCACCATGAATCCTCCTAGCCTCTTCTGAAGCAAAAGTATAGGTCATGATCGTACGGTCAACTTCTCCTCGAGCTATCTTCAAGGGTTTGGAGGATTCCTCCGCAATCAGCCGGGCACATTCCTCCCTGTCTTCCTGGATGAATTCAGCCACTCTACGCAGGATATCAGAACGCTTGTGGGCATCCATTTCCGCCATCACTCTTGCTGCTCCTGCCGCTGAATCAATTGCTTTTGTGACATCTTTATTGCCTGCTTCGGCAACATCAGCAATTTTTTCTCCATTGAATGGATTAAAAAGCGGACGATATGTTTCCGTTTCAACGCTCTCTCCATTTATCCATAAGTTCTGTTTCATTGCATATCCCTCCTATCGCTCGCAGCATTCATTTATGACTGCTTCCAGCACATCGAATCCTTCCTCAATCTGATCATCTGTTATGACGAGAGGAGCCAAAAGCCTGATTACATTACCGTAAAGACCTGCGCTCATCAAGATCAAGCCTCGCTGATGTGCTTTAGCGAGTATTTCGCGGACCAATTGTCCGTTAGGTTGATCATTCTTATCGAAACATTCAATTGCACACATTGCTCCAATTGAACGGATATCGCCAATCTCCGGGAAGCGGTCTGTCAGCTTGCCGAACCTAGCATGAAATTTTTCACCAAACAAGTTTGCTCTATCAAGAAGATTTTGTTCTTCTATCATTTTAACGACTTTTACGGCCGCTACACAACCGAGAGGACTTCCTCCAAAGGTGCCGCCAATTTCGCCAACGCCTGCAGAATCCATAATCTCGGCCCTTCCTGTGACCGCACTGATCGGAAGTCCGGCAGCTATTGATTTTGACATGGTCATCAAGTCTGGTACAACGTCGTAGTGCTCCATCGCAAACATCTTTCCCGTCCTGCCAAAGCCAGTTTGAATTTCATCTGCGATAAAGAGAATTCCATATTGTTCACAGATTTTTTTCACTCCCTGGACAAACGCCTTGGACGGAATATTAAATCCACCTTCCCCTTGAATTGGTTCCATTATGACAGCCGCAATTTCGGTAGCAGGAACCTCACTAAGGAAAAAGGTCTCAAACTTTTTCAGCATATAGGCGTCCAGTTCTTCAGGTTTCATCTCTTTCTCCTGGGAATACACCGGATATGGCCATTTATAAGTTTCCGGAGCGAATGGCCCGAACTGGTATTTGTATGGTTTCACTTTACTAGTCAGGGACATGGCCATATAGGTCCTGCCATGAAATCCTCTTTCAAAAGAAATGATTCCTTTTCGTCCTGAATATTTCCTCGCGATCTTGATCGCATTCTCAACTGCTTCTGCTCCGCTGCTTAGAAAGAAGGTTTTTTTATCATGAGTTCCTGGGGTGATCTCATTCAGCAATTCTGACAGTTCAATATATGGTTCATACATCATCACATGAAAGCAAGGGTGAAGGTAGCGGTCAATCTGTTCATGCAGTGCATCCACAACCTCAGGCGGACAGTGTCCAACATTCAGCGTTCCAATGGCCCCGGCAAAATCGATGAAGGTATTTCCATCGACGTCAGTCAACAATGCACCTTCCCCTTTTTCCGCAAACGACTTGATTGTGTTGAATGGTCCAAGAGGAACACTTTTTTCTTTTCGCGCTAACAATGCCTGTGCCTTCGGACCCGGTATCGCTGTGTTAATCTTTATATATCCCATTGCTTGATTCCCCCTTTTTCTCTAATCGCTGACCTCACACCACTTAAGTAATGCAAGGGCTATGATTTCAGCAGCTTCAAAAACATCTTCTAGCTTGATATACTCATTCGCCTGGTGTGCTGTTTCCGTTACTCCCGGTCCAAAGACCACTACAGGCACTCCGCCAACCTTCGAAAGAATTCCTCCGTCAGTAGCCCATGGAGACGCCTCGATTAATGGAGTCTTTTCTTTAACTTCCTTAAAGCTATCTGAAAGGACATGGATCAGTTCATGTTCGGGATCCAGGTCGCCTGGCAGCCAGCTAGCACCGAACCATTCAAGCTCAGGTGAATGATCTCTCAACCACGGATCTTCATTACAGACTTCCGCAATGGCTTCCAACATTTCATACTTTGCCTCTTCCTGTGTTTCATTTGGGGCGACCCCCATCCTGCCCTCAATGACAGCTAAATCTGGTACAGAAGATGGCCAATCTCCTGCATGGATTTTCCCTATATTGATAGGAATTGGGATTGGGATGCTCTCAAAAAACGGGTCTGTGATTCTCTCATTCCTCTGAGTCTCCAAGCTTCTCAGTCTATCTATCACCAGCATGGATTTTTCAATCGCGTTGACCCCTTCATACCTTGTCCCGCCATGTGCCCCTTTTCCTTTTACAGAGATTCTGAACCACATCGATCCCTGCTGTTTTGGAAACAGTTTCATATTGGTCGGTTCAGGGATGATGGCTGCATCCGCTTTATAACCTTTCAGGACCGTGGCAAGGGTACCGGCACCACCGCTTTCTTCTTCAATCACACTCTGAAAAATAACATCGCCCTTTAACTTTATTCCTGAATTCTTAATTGCCTCCATCGCCATGAGCAGTGAAGTTGTGCCGCCCTTCATATCTGTCGAGCCTCTGCCAAACAACTTGCCGCATTCGATATGCCCGCTGAACGGGTCTTTATCCCAATCTTTTGGGTCACCAGCGGGAACAACATCAATATGTCCATTGAGGATCATCGACTTCCCTCCGCCTGTCCCCCTCATAATCCCGATAGCATTTGGATTTCCATCGAAGTCTTTTCGATCAGAACAAAACGCTGGGTGGACAGTAAGTGTGTTATCCCCGATTTCCCATATATCCATTTCAAGTCCAAGCTCGCGGCATTTTTCTATAATGACTGCCTGCGCTCCGCTTTCATCCCCTCTTGTACTAGGTTCCTGGACTAACTTCTGTAAAAGCCGCGTCCCTCTGATTCTGCTCTCTTTAATGTAATTCCTCACCTTTTGCTCAGGAGTTTGCACGATATCAGCCCCTTTTAATATTCGATAATCCGGACCTCAGCTGCGACTGTAAATTCGCATGCGGTCTTAGAGGTAACTTCAGGTATTGTATGTGGCGCAAAAAGTTCAGACAAAATCAAAGATCCATCCATTATTTTAAAAACTGCGAGGTCGGTAATCACCATGTCGACACATTCAGCTGCCGTTAAAGGCAAGGTACAGGATGGGACAATTTTAGAAACCCCGTTTTTATCGGTATGGTTCATCAATACGGCAACTTTCTGGGCCTTCTGTGCCAGCTCCATTGCTCCTCCCATACCTGGAACCTTCTTGCCGGGGACAATCCAGTTTGCCAGGTCCCCTTTTTGGCTAACCTGCAAGGATCCTAGAATCGTAAGATCCACTCTGCCCCTGCGAATCATTCCAAAGGCAACAGCGCTATCACAATAAGAGGAACCCGCCACGACAGTAACAGGGAAGCCGCCAGCATTGCATAGGTTTTCATCCTCAAAACCTTTTTCAGGCGACTCCCCCATCCCAATAATTCCGTTCTCAGCATGGAACATGACTCTCGTATTCTTGGGAAGGTGGTTTGGGACCAGTGAGGGAATTCCTATGCCTAGATTGACAACCATGCCCGGAGAGATTTCTTCGGCAGCTCGTCTGGCCATTCTATTTCTGACATCTACTCCCATGCCCATCTCCAATTCACCCCTCCAGAAGGAATTACCATATCTACAAATACTCCAGGTGTAACGATTTCTTCAGGATCCAGGCTGCCCAGGGGGACAATTTCCTCTGCCTCTGCAATGGTGAAATTCCCCGCCATCGCTACAAGTGGGTTCGTATTCCTGGAACTTTTATCAAAAACAAGATTTCCGTATGGGTCTGCTTTTTTGGCATAAACGATTGAAACTTCGGCAGTTAAAGCTGTTTCGATCAAATAGTCTTTGCCGTTCAAGGTCATTCTTTTTTTTCCTTTAGAAACAAACTCATGTTCAACGCCTACATCTGTCAAAATGGCGCCGAGACCCATTCCTCCAGCACGGATTCGTTCTGTAAGGGTTCCCTGTGGCGAAAACTCTACCTCCAGCTCCCCCTTGGTCATCAGTTCACCTGCAACTGGATTAGAGCCGATATGCGAGGCGACGACTTTCTTTGCCTTGCCGCGGCTGACAATTTTCCCAATTCCGATTTCAGGAAAACCCGTATCATTCCCAATCAGCACAAGGTCTTTTATTTCTTTTTCGAGAATGCCGTCTATCAGGTCAGGAGGAGATCCTACTCCGCCAAACCCGCCAAACATCAAGGTCATCCCGTCATAAAAATGCTCCATTGCTTGTTCAAGTGTGGCTATCTTTCCAAATGGATTTTCCATCTATTTCTCATCTCCATTTTCACAAGGAAATCCCAGTATTCTATATACTTCAAGGAATGTTGCCTTCAGCAGAGCTATCAATTCATCAATCTCTCGCCTGGTGATCGTCAGCGGCGGAGAGATAATGACTGCGTCCCCTGACAGGCCATCCAGGCCGGCACCTGCTGGATAGAGCAGAATCCCTTTTTCTCTTCCTGTTTTTACAACTAGCTCTGTTAATTTGATGCTTCGTTCAAACGGGATTTTTGCACCTGCCAATCTGACAAATTCAAGACCGAGAAGCAAGCCCTTTCCCCGGACATCACCGATAAACTCAAACTGATTCTTCAACTTATCGAGCTTGTTTTTCAGGTAAATAGACTTTGATTCGACTTCATTAAGAATTTGATTGTTCTCAAGGTATTCCAATACCGCCAGTGCGGCTGCGCATGATTGTGGATTCGCGCTAAGCGTATGGCCGCTCATAATCGATTTAGAGCCATTCTCAATAGGCTCCATCACATGATCACTGACAACCGTTGCTGCAATCGGAGCGTATCCTGCTCCCATTCCTTTTCCAAGGGCGACAATATCGGGGATGATGTTCCAGTGTTCAGATGCGAGCATCGGTCCTGTTCGGCCAAACCCTGTCATCACCTCATCCGCGATGAATAATATATTGTTTTCGTCACAAATCTTTTTAATCGTTTCGTAGTAGCCCTTTGGGGGAGTTATTGCGCCTCCAGCAGCACCGATCACCGGTTCTGCAATAAATCCGGCGATATGTTCAGAACCAATCCGCTTGATCGCTCCCTCAAGCTCCAGCGCACATAAAAAGCCACACTCAGGTGCTGAGCTTTGATATGGACATCGGTAACAATATGGAGGTGAAATGGACGGAAATTCCTCAAGCAATGGAACGAACCTTGCTCTTCTCCCTGGATGACCTGACATCGATAGGGCACCAAGCGTGATTCCATGGTAGCTGATCCATCGTGATAAAATTTTTGTTTTTGACTTGATCCCCTTCTCTTGCCAGTACTGAATCGCAATCTTCAGCGCGGTTTCTGTAGCCTCTGAACCACTATTTACGAAGAAACTCCAATTTAAATCCCCTGGCAGAGCATCGGCTAGTTTTTCCGCAAGTTTTTCGGCTGCCTCACTAGTGAATTGGGAGCGATAGACAAATGACACCTTTTTCGACTGTTCATGCATGGCCAGGATAATTTCAGGAACCCCGTGTCCAATATTTGCCGTGACAGCCCCGGATGCAGCATCTAGATATTTTTGGCCTTCTTTGTCAAAAAGAAAGACACCCTTTCCATAGTCAATCTCTGGATAGCTTTCATCCAAGGCAGGTTTTATCAAGTAGGACGGCTTCATAAATTCACTCCATTCACCGCAATTAAAATTAAATGGACATTCTGTAAAGTGTATGAAATGAATAGGGGAATCTTTCTTGAAGATGTAAAAAATAAGTGGTACTTGCCTGAGGTTATTGATAGGGATGGATTTGACAACTCTTCGTAGTTTCGGAATGCCTACACTTCGGACAATTTCTGCTCTTCCGCTGGCTGTTTTGTCTGAACCTGGGGTGACTTCGGACAAAATCTACTCTTCCAACGGCTGTTTTGTCCGAACCTGGGATGACTTCGGACAATTTCTGCTCTTCCGCTGGCTGTTTTGTCTGAACCTGGGATGACTTCAGACAATTTCTGCTCTTTCACCGGCTGTTTTGTCTGAACCTGGGGTGACTTCGGACAATTTCCGCACTTTCACCGGCTGTTTTGTCCGAACCTGGGATGACTTCAGACAAAATCTACTCTTCCGCTGGCTGTTTTGTCTGAACCTGGGGTGACTTCGGACAATTTCTGCTCTTCCTTCAGCTGTTTTGTCCGAACCTGGGATGACTTCGGACAAAATCTACTCTTCCGCAGGCTGTTTTGTCTGAACCTGGGGTGACTTCAGACAAAATCTACTCTTCCACCAGCTGTTTTGTCCGAACCTGCGTTGACTTCGGACAATTTCTGCTCTTCCTTCAGCTGTTTTGTCCGAACCCGGGGTGACTTCAGACAAAATCTACTCTTCCGCTGGCTGTTTTGTCCGAACCTGGGTGACTTCGGAAAATTTTTGCTCTTCCTTCAGCTGTTTTGTCTGAACCTGGGATGACTTCGGATAAATTCTGTTCTTCCAACCGCTGTTTGTCCGAACCTGCACCTACTTCAGACTAATCTGCTTTTCTAAAAGCTGTTTTGTCCGAAATATTTCGAGCAAAAAAAAGACACCCATAAAAGGTGCCTTAAAAAGTGAAAGAACTATTCTTTTTGTTCAATAAAGATCTCGGTTTGGCCAGCTGCTGCTTTTACAGTTGCGGTTGCTCCGATTGGCAATGTCGCAAATGGCTGGACATGGCCAAAGTTGACGTTTGCGATGATGGGTATGTTGCGCAGCTCTTCCTTACTGGAAATAATCTTCCTTAGTGCCTCTTCTGTAATATTGGAGTTTTTTTGGAAGCGGCCAATCAATAGCGCTTTTATCGAGTCAGCATCCGGCAGATGCAGCAGCGACTGCAGATCCCTGTCGAAGCTCCTTGAATGGCTTTCTTCGTCATCCTCAATGAACAGGATGCTATCTTTCAGTGAAGGCATAAACTCTGTTCCCTGAAGCAGGTTCATCGTACAAAGGTTTCCGCCAATCAGTTTTCCCTCGGCTTCTCCTTCCTGGAGGATTAGAAAGCCGTTTTGTTCATGGAATGTCCGATTTTCCTGGTCAAGATACCAGGCATCGTCGGACCATGTTGCAGATGGAACGACTTCATAAGGAGCATCATTCGTGACTGCCTGCAAAAACGATTCCATCGTATATTCAAGTCCATGCTTCACGCCGAAGCTTGAAAAATGTGGACCTGAGTAGGTTACGAGACCTGTTTTTTGATAGATCGCCAGCTGAAGCGCGGTAATGTCACTGTATCCACATAGAATTTTAGGATTAGCAGCAATCAGGTCAAAGTCTATATACTTTAGCAGCTGATTGGAATTATATCCGCCAATTGCCGTTAAGATTCCTTTTACATTTGGATCGGCAAAAGCATCATGCAAGTCCTCGATCCTTTCAGCAATGGAAGAGCTGAAGAACTCGTCGTGTGCCTCCGCATTCTTCCCAAATGTCACATTGAAACCCAGCTTGGTCAACCTCTCAACAGACAAATCAACCTGGGCCCCCTTCAATATGACCATGCTGGTCGAAGGCGCAATCACTCTTATTTCGTCCCCTGGCACTAATTTAGGTGCAAACATTATCTCCCCGCCTTTTCTAGATATATCAATTATTTTATCAGAGAAAAGAGAGTGTGTAAGTACCTTTAAACGAATGCAGGCTCAGCTTTTCGGCCAACCTTTGACTTTTCGATGATGTCGGTGGCAATCCAGACACCGCATGCGCTTGCCTGTGCCAGACCTCTTGTGATGCCGGCTCCGTCCCCTCCGACATACAGGCCGCCAATTTCGGTTTCAAATTTGTCATTCAACTTCGGTCTTGCAGAATAGAATTTTGCCTCGACTCCATAGAACAAGGTATGTTCTGAAGCAAGCCCTGGAGTGACCTGGTTAAGTGCTTCTGTCATCTCGATCAAGCTCTTCAGTGTGTTATATGGAAGGACAAGTCCCAGATCACCTGGAACAGCTTCCTTTAATGTCGGCTCTAAAAATCCTTCTTTGATCCTCTTCTCCGTTGACCTGCGCCCCTTTAAAATATCACCGTATTTCTGGACAATCAGGCCGCCGTTGGAAAGGCTGTTTGCCAGTCTGGAAATCTCATGTGCATATTCATTCGGCTTATCGAATGGCTCAGAAAAAGTATGCGATACAAGCAAGGCAAAGTTGGTATTGCTGCTTCCAAGTTTAGGATCTTTGTAAGCATGGCCATTTGCAAGCATGATTCCAGAATGATTTTCGACAACGACATGTCCAGAAGGATTGCTGCAGAACGTTCTTACACTAGTCCCTACGGAAGTATTGAAGATGAATTTCCCTTCATATAAATGCTCATTTATTTCCTCCATAACAACATTGGACGTTTCCACACGGACGCCAATGTCGACCTGGTTGTTCATCATCGTAAGCCTTCTTTTTTTCAAAAGCTGTGTCAGCCATTTGGAGCCGTCACGGCCAGGGGCAACGACCACTTTCTCAGCAAGGATTTTCTCACCGTTCTTAAGCTCAACACCTTTGACTATATGGCCATCAGCAGTTTTCTCGGTAATCAAATCCTCGATCTCCGTCTTGAACGCCATATCAACTTTATCTTTTAAGTATTCAAAAATATTTTTTAAAATCTCAAGATTCTGTTCAGTACCAAGATGACGCACCTGTGCTCGTAGCAGCTTCAATCCTGCGGCATAGCCTCTTCTTTCAATTTCCCTGACCTTATCTGTCATCGGGTCGGTGATGCTTTCTGTAGCTCCATGCTTAAGGTTAATTTCATCTACGTATTTAATAAGCTCGACGACTTTTGAATCAGGAAGGTAATCCGTCATCCATCCGCCGAATTCACTTGTTATATTGAACTTTCCATCTGAATAGGCACCGGCACCGCCAAACCCATTCGTAATCGAACATGCTGGAAGGCAACCGGCAAAATCCTTCTTCCCGGCTGGCGGCGGACATTTCTCAATTTTCTTCTGTAGTATCGGGCAATTCCTCCGATAAATATCGTGGCCTTTATCAACCAGCAAAACCTTTGCCTCAGGCATCTTCAACGATAATTCATAACAAGTAAATATACCTGCCGGACCTGCTCCAACGACAATCACATCATAGTTTGTATTCATTCTGCATCCCCCGCCAATCAGTTTTTTGCTTAACCATTGGTAAATATAACAAACAAAGGCGAAGGAGTCAACAATAATCACGAACTTTATTAAGGGTATATATAAATAATGTTCGTGTTTTATCAGAACAATATAAGAGACTGCCTGGCAGGCAGCCTCTTATTTATCTCAGTACATTGTTTTTACCAGTTATAGCTGCAGCATGCACCAATGATGATCAACAAGATGAACAATACAACGATTAAAGCGAAACCGCCGTATCCGTAACCAGCACCTGCTACTCCTGCATAAGGATAACCTCCGCCGCAGAAAGTTCCATAAGTTGGTGCTGTTGCCATTGGTGAAGTTACAGGCATAGGGGCATTATCATATCCGTACATTAAAAACCACTCCTCGTTTGTTTTTGAATTGCTTTCCCTTTACGGTATGATATGGGTACTTGACCCGTTTGTGCATTAGCCCATTTTTTAAAATTTATGGGTTCTTCAAAATCTCCGAGGATTTATGTTAAAGTCAAAAAACAGGAAAAAATATTACAAAGTTGGTAATTAGCAGTTAAAATAGTGATATAGATATTTTTCGGAGGGATACCAACAAGAATGACATCAAGCGCAAAAAAAATGTCCAGTATAATTCTCCTCACCGCCGCAGTTATGATCTTTTTAGCGATACAGTCCGAACATTACTTTTCAAAGAATTTAACGGTATATGAAAAAATTGAAGCTGGTTCGAAGATTCATTATTTAATAATCGGAGACAGCATTGGCCGGGGTGCTGGTGCAGAAGATAAGGACTTACGCTGGTATAGCCAATTCGAGGTCCTTCTCAGAGATTTCAGCGGATCCCGGGCAAGAAGGAATATGATCGTCCAGAGCGGGGCAACCGCGTTCGAAGGAATTTACAAACTGGAGAAGGCCCCGTATTTCCGGGACATAGATCTCATCTTTATTGTTTTTGGCGAAAATGATCGCAAATACATGGACTCTGAACAGTTTACTTTTTTTTATGAAAAATTGATCCGAAATGCCAAGGAGCGCTATCCTGGCTCTGAAGTCATCACAATCATCGAAAGTCCTTTAAAACAGGAGGAATTTGCTGATGCGATAAATAGAGTGTCGGTGCATTATGGAGCAAAGCCACTAGACATGCGGATTCCTTTTAAACAGTCAGGGATGCTTACTGAGCAGCTCACCACAGATACGGTCCATCCTAATGGGAAAGGATATCAGTTATACGCGGCTTCAATACTTGAACTGATTAAGAGTAATATCAATTCAGATACCGAGACTGCCAGTCTTCCAAAACCTTTAACCATGGACCAATCCTTTACTCTGTACGAAAAAAAGAATTTATCTCGCAGCCAGGGATTCGTCTTTGATAATGGAATGAATATCAGCAGGAGAGCTGGAGATTACCTAGAATACGAGTTCCAAGGCCCTATTCTTGGAGTTAAGGCGATTCGAAGCCAGGAGGGAGGAATGCTGAAGGTGTTGATCGACGGAGAATATGTCACGACGCTTTCGACATGGTGGCCCTTCACTCGGGAAAGATATCTATATATCGCAAGCGGGCTTGATAAAGGACGGCACACAGTCCGATTTGAAACATTGGACAAAACTTCATCAAACAATACAAGTGAAAAGTCAGTCATCCAGATATCCTCAATTATCGTTGCGAAAGATGAACAAAAATAATCATAGAAAGTTACATTTAAAAAGTGTATGATACTTCCATATGTTTAAAATAAGGAGTTCAACATGAAAAGTGTATTGAAGAATTTTATTAATGGGATTTTGACAATTGTCCCGATCATTCTCGTTATCTATGTCATTTATAAAACATTCATGTTCTTAGACAGCCTTCTAGGCAATGTCCTGAAGCCCTATTTACAAGAACGGTATATTCCAGGCATTGGCCTCCTGACAACCCTGATCCTTATTACTATTCTAGGATGGTTGTCCACCCGTTTCATTACTGGAAGTATCATTAAACTGATTGATAAATTGCTGGAAAAAACACCTTTCGTAAAAACGGTTTACTCTGTTATAAAGGACACGGTCCATTCATTCCTTGGCGAGAAAAAATCATTCTCCAAGGTCGCTCTAGTAACAATACCCGGTACCAATATGAAAAGTCTCGGTTTCATAACGACAGAAAACCTGAAATCATTCCATGAGCCATTATCCGAGCATGTTGCCGTCTATGTACCCCAGACGTTCCAAGTAGCAGGGTTCACCTTCCTCATCCCCAAAACCGAGGTGGAAATCATTGATGTAAAGCCTGAGGATGCAATGAAATTCATCCTCTCAGGGGGTATGACCTCTGCAAATGGCAAAAAGTCTGTTCATGAAAACAGCCGCTGATCAGCGGCTGTTTTTGTTCATACCTGGTCCGTTTAAACAAACCTGATCCCTATTCAAAGGTCACTTCCAAAATCGGTGTCGTTCCCTTATCTACATTTCCTTTTGTTAAAACCTTCAAGGAGGCAGCCTGATCTGTGTTGGTTATAATCACTGGTGTCACAGTACTTTTCGCCTTTTCACTGATCACAGAGAGATCAAAGGTTACCAGTTTATCTCCTGCCTTGACTTTATCGCCCTGTGCTACATGCGTTTCAAAACCTTCTCCCTTTAGGGAAACAGTCTCCAGACCGATATGGATCAATAGCTCTGCTCCGTTTTTCGCCCTGATCCCGACAGCATGCTTCGTAGGGAAAACCTGAAGTATTTCACCTTCCACCGGGGACACGACCACTCCCTCTGACGGTTCGATCGCTACTCCATCCCCCATCATTTTTTCCGAAAAAACAGGATCTGGTACTGCAGTTAAACTTATGGCTTTACCTGTCATAGGTGCTACCAATTGGATTGTTTTAACCGGCTCTTCTTTTTTTCCGAATAGCTTTTTAAACATCAGTATCATTCCTTTCAAACATTGAGCTTTGATTAATCATGGAACAGCTTGAGATACTCTCCATAACCTTCCTCTTCCATTTTTTCTTTCGGAACAAACCTCAATGCGGCCGAATTAATGCAATATCGCAGTCCATTTTCTCCAGGCCCATCATCAAACACATGACCCAAATGAGAATCCGCCGTCTTGCTCCGCACTTCAGTCCGGACCATGAAATGGCTCCGGTCTTGCTTTTCAATTATTTCTTCATCCAAGATTGGCTTCGTGAAACTTGGCCAGCCGCATCCGGCATCATATTTGTCCCGGGAGCTGAACAAAGCCTTGCCGGAGACGATATCGACATAAATTCCTTCTCTTAAGTCATTCCAATATTCATTTCTGAATGGCGGTTCGGTTCCATTATTTTGCGTAACCTCATATTGCATAGGAGTCAGTCTCTTCTTTAACTCCTCTGGATTATTTTTTGTCATTTCTTTTCCCCCCAATGATTCCTGATAAATGCTGAACGTCCCGATCCTACTTGGAATGCATTATACCTCTCAGGGTTCTTCTTATAATAAGCCTGGTGGTATGTCTCTGCTGGATAAAACGTTTTGGCCGGCAGAATCTGCGTGACAATAGGTTTCGTGAATACACCGCTTTCCGCAAGCTTCATTTTTGATTCTTCCGCTAACTGTCTTTGTTCTTCACTATGATAAAAAATCGCTGTCTGATAGGACTGTCCCCTGTCGTAAAACTGACCTCCTGGATCTGTCGGATCGATTTGCTGCCAGTATAACTGCAGCAGGTCCTTATAAGGGAATATTTCCGGATTGTATGTGATTTGTACCGCTTCATAGTGCCCAGTTGTCTCGCTGCAAACCTGCTCATATGTAGGATTCTCCGTTGTGCCTCCAGTATAGCCGGACACAACGCTGATAATCCCCGGCTGCTCATCGAACGGCTTTACCATGCACCAGAAACAGCCTCCGGCAAATGTAGCAAGCTGGTAATTACTATTTTCCATAGTGACACCTCATCTTTTAAGCTTTTGATAAATCAATGTAACTGTCTACTCAAATACTTATTCCCTATTGTATAACTTTTAAAGCAAAAAACACATTCAGAGTGCTCAAATAAGAAAAGCGACTCGTGCTGCTCAGAGCTAAAGCTTCTCGCAAGATACTCGAGGAAGTTAAGTCAGGGATGCAAACTGGCTAGGCGCTGGAGCTAGACAGTCTGCAAAGTAAATTATACATTTGCGTACTTATCTCTCAAAAAAACCCCTTCCGTAGAAGAGGTTTTTACATTATCTTCGCTTGTGCATGGAATTATGGCGAGCTTCTTTACTGATGTTTTTCCAATGTTTTTTTTCATCGGCTTGTGCCTTTTTATCCAATTTACGGTCAATAAAGGCCAACTCTTTTTGGAGCTTTTTATAGCTGACAAGCCTACTTTCTTCGAGCAGTCCCTCCTGGATTGCTGCCACAACTGCGCAGCCGGGTTCGTTTTTATGGCTGCAATCACGAAATTTGCAGGCATCAGCATACTCCTTGATATCTGCAAAACTCTCGGTGATCCCATCTTCACTTGTCCATAGCTGTATTTCCCTCATTCCTGGTGTATCAATTAAGATCGCCCCACCAGGCAGCAGGACCATTTCCCGATGGGTGGTAGTATGCTTGCCTTTATCGTCATTTTCCCTGATTTCCTGGACAAGCTGTTTTTCAAATCCTGTGAAGTAGTTGACAAGGCTTGACTTGCCGACACCTGACGAACCAATCAATGCTATTGTCTTACCTGGTGCCAGGTAGGCATGAAGTTCCTCAATGCCTTTTTCCTCAAGAACGCTTACGGCTATTACAGGTACACCGATAGCCACTGAGGAAACTTGATCCAGCTTCGCTTGTAGATCTTTCACTAGATCCGCTTTGCTTAAAACGATGACAGGGTTTGAACCGCTTTCCCAGGCAAGCAGCAGGTATCGCTCAATTCGTCTTAGATTCAAATCATCATTAAGTGAGTTAACGATGAAGACCGTATCAACATTTGCTGCGACTATTTGCTCCTCGGTAACTTGGCCGGCAGCCTTTCTGGAAAACTTGCTTTTTCGGGGAATGATTCCTTTTATGGTACCGCGCATCTCCCCGGGGGAAGCTTGAACGGCAACCCAGTCGCCAACTGCCGGCAAATCTTCACGGCCATTTGCTTCAAATGTCAATTTGCCAGCTAATGTACATAGATATTCTCCTTCTTCGAGCCATACCCTATAACTATGCTTATGCTCTAATGCTACCCTGCCAAGCTTCAGTCCATCTGGATAACTTTCATTAAAAAGGCTGTTCACTTCAGCACTCATTCCGATATTTTCAAGATTATTCAATTCTTATTCCTCCATCATGCTTTTTTATAATATAAAAAAACCACAGGCATACACAGCCCGTGGTTCATAAGCATGAAGAAAAAGACTAGTCGTCTATTGATCCGCTCAGGTCAGGGGCCGTGCAAAAAGCAACAGTCATCATCAAAACATTTAACATTTTGCTCATTTCACTCCACCTGCCTCTCTTTTAATTATTTATAGTATATGGTAAAACATTCCTCAAGTAAAGTCTTATTTTAACTATCCGCTGCCTATTTGCACCTCTTGCGCCCAATTTGCATACTTTACATTTGAGTATTCATTAATTTTAGGAGTGAGGGGTATGACCACTAGGAACCAGAATGATTACCTTCATAAAGCAGCCATTTATGATTTATTGGCCAATTATTATAAATACCTTAATCCAAGCTTACATGTCATGTATTACCACAAACACTTACGGAATTTAAATAAGGCTGTCCAGTTAATGCGATCCCCTGCAGTTCCGGAAATTCCATTGACTCCAGCCATGGTTCGCTTCTTGCATGGTTCTCCAGGAGTAGAGAAAGTTGATATTTATGTAAATGGAAACAGGGTGCTCCGCGACTTCAGCTATAAATCCAACAGCAGCCATATGCAGCTTCAGCCAGGGAAATATCAGGTTGATATATACCCAGCAGGTGATAGTGTATCTACGGTGATCAGCAAAAAGATAGTGGTCGAACCAGGAAGGATATACACAGCGGCAATTGCCGGCCCTGTCAATAACCTTAGGCTGCTGATTTTCGAAGACAGCCCACAGACTCCTGTAGGAGAAACGAAAGCTAGATTTATCCACCTTTCTCCAGATGCACCAGCTGTAGATATTGCCGGGAAAAATGGTGATGTTATTTTCCCGAATGTGTCCTATAAACAAGCCACTACTTATCTCGCTTTGACCCCTATGACTGTTACACTTGAGGCGAAAGTTGCCGGTACCAAAAATACAGTAGTGACAATCCCCGATGTGAAATTGGAACCAAATAATGCCTATACGATCGTTGCGGTAGGTACTGCAAAAGGGGAACCTCCAATTGAAGTACTAATATTGCAAGGTTAAGGCGGCCGGGCGACCGGCCTGTTTTTTTTTATGAAACCTCATTTCTTTGCAAGGAAAGTTATCCTAGCTTCCACATCAATGTTCCATCCGAAAAAAATCAAAAAGAAGGCACCCATATAAGTGCCTTCTTAATCTGCTGGAACAAGCAGCGTAAATTTAACGTTATCTTTTTTCAAATCAAATTCATTTACACGGACTTTTATGTTACTTTTCAACTTAAGCCTTTGCATTGACACATACACTCTTTCTTCCTTTGGCTGGATGTTCACGGCAGCCGGCAAATCATAGCTGTCGCGGACAAATTTAAGAACCGTTGATACAGGAAGGTTCAGTCTTCCTACCGAAATGGACCTCTGCTTTAAGATCAAATCTCCATTTTTCAATGCTTGAGGTTCGAAGGTTAGCCTTAACTCCAACTCCTGACTGAAGAGAGGCAGCGTTCCATATAACTCCACTTCATCTGTCAACAGAACTTGATAATTAATCTGGCTGTTCTTTGCTTCTTCTTCCAGGTAGTGATTGATGACCCGATTTAAATCCCGTTTGTTTGTCGAGACATTAAAAGCAACATCATCTCCATCAGATTGATTCGGAACAGGTTCTATTTTTGTTTCCTCAACTGGTGAAGCGATTAGGACCCAGACTGCGATGAACACTGCAGCTATGATACCCAATAAAATAAAAAAGCCGATTTTCCATTTGTTTTTTTTCATTACTCTTTGTAGCTCCTCTTCCATGACTTATTGCATCAGTTCGATATTGAATCAATGACCTGCTCATCCAGCGTTTCATAGATCCGATCAGCAATTAATTGATAACCCCGGTCATTTGGATGAAAATAATCAGTATATAACAGGTTTTCTTCATTGTTCAAGAAAATATCATGAATGTCGACAAAGTGCGCATTCCCGTCCTGCGTTACTATTGAGAGGCTTTGGCTGTTCCATTCATCCACTATTTGATTCATTTCTTCTACATCCGCAAACCAGCTATAAAATGGGTTATACAGTCCGACTAAAACTATTGGCGCTTCTTGATTATGGCTTCGGATTGATAAGAAAATTTCCTGAAGCTGTTTTGCGAACAACTTTTGTTCTGCATGAAAAAGATTAAGATTAAGACTGGAGAAATTCTGCTTAACCACCTTCATCAAGTCATTTCCGCCGATCGTTAAGATGATCAGATCGGCCTCCTTGATAGAGGATTGGACATTTTTGTTATTGAGCCTTTTAAGAAGCTGGTCGGTCCGGTTCCCTCTTACACCAAAATTTTCGAAATTCGCATTTTTTATTGCCTTTTCATTTTCAAGCTGTTCAGTAAGATATGGGATATAACCTCCTGTGTTGGTACTATCCCCTACCCCCTGTGTAAGAGAGTCCCCAGCAGCCACAATATGCAAATCCCTTGGAAAGAATGATGTTGGCAAAGCTTCCTTTAATTCCACTCCCGTTTCTTTTACCTTATTGAAGTTCCCTTTTTGCAAACTTTCAAACTGGCTGCAGGAAGATAAGATCATGGCCAGCGCTACATAAAGTAAGGTGAATTTCTTCAACAATATTCATCACCTACCTTTAAAAAGTATTATCATTATATCATTTAATGCCTTAATGGGGCTTATTTTCCGATTCGCTTTTCCCATTTCCAAGCGTATATTATAATCTGTTCAACCTGAATAGGCTTATTCCAGGACAAAAAAAAGACCACATAATGCGGTCTATTGAAGTGCTTCGATATCTTCAATTATTTGTTCAAAAGGAACGTCCTTAAGCCCAGTATAATATTTCCTCATATCCCCGTTCTGGTCTACAAGATAAAAATCAGTTCCGTGGATGACCTGGTCCCCTGTTTCAGGCTTCTTGACTAAAGTCTTGAAATTTTCAAGCGCAAATTTCTCTATTTCCTCTTGGGTATAACCCGTTAGGAATGACCAGTTCTTGAAATCCACATTGAACTTCTTTCCATATTCCTTAAGTGCCTCAGGAGTATCGACATCAGGATCCACACTGAAGGAAATGATCTCGACATCCTTAAGCCCTTCTTCTTTCATCATATCCTGGAGCTTTGCCATATTGGCTGTCATTGGCGGGCACACATCTGCACAGTTCGTAAAAATAAAACTGGCAACCCAGACCTTGTCTTTTAAATCCGGTTTGCTTACTGACTCACCATCTTGATTGGTGAAAGTAAAATCCTCAATCGGATAGTTCTTGGCATCCTTTAATCCGCTATTCCCACATGCAGCAGCAAAAATCATAACTGCAGCAAGCATGAGAATGGTATAAACCTTTTTCAAACCCATCACCTGCATCTCTCGAATAATGTCCATAGACAATTTTATCAGAGGCATTTGAGAGAAGAAAGAAAAAGGTATGAAAAAAGTGTGAAATTGCATCATTTACCCTGTGCCATTGTGGGATTGTGAATTTTTCATCGTGGTGTAAAAATTCTTAATGAACTCTGCATAATTAAAGTTAACAGCTACCTTATGGACAGGATAATCTGCTTTGTCAATCGATTTCCTAAAATCCCCGATACTCTGGCCAAATGCCTCTCCTTTGTTCACAACAATTTTGACAGGAATATCGAGGTAAACAACATGCTCTTCATGCACTAACGCCCAGAGTGTCAGTACATCATGGAGAGGAGCACCAGTCAATTCAGGATTCCTCTCTTTATAGAACTTGAAGTAATAATCGAACATGGGCTTGACTAGCTTCCCTACTTCACTGTCAATGGAATGGTAGTATTCATCAAGCTCATCAATCAAGGCAGGGGTCACGATTGCCCCGCTCGTCACATCTAACGGAATGATTTTCACAGGTGGTTTTGATTGTGTCAGGACGATATTGGCAGCATAGGGATCTCCATAGAAATTCGCTTCTGAGACCGGCGTCACATTTCCCGGCTCATTGAACGCTCCACCCATAACGTAAAAATCCTTAACCATTTTCATAGTTTCAGGGTAGAGAATGAAAGCTGCCGCGAGCGATGACAGTCTGCCCACATTCACTATGATGATTTCACCGGGGTTTTTTTCGATGATATCCTGAATGCCGTGGAAATTTTCTAGAGAGTAATCCACCTCAATATCAGGGATAATCGGTCCTAGCCCTTCAA